>JAHEAT010000077.1 GCA_024642605.1 Microbacteriaceae bacterium | reverse complement strand
AAGCAGAGATTTCGGACGAGATCTATGTGCCAAAGGACAGCGACACTGATGTGGTGTTAGACCTAGACCCTGAGGCTACCGCCATAATTGCCGACTATCAGGCAGTGTGGGTGAGTGACCTTCCAAACGGTGGACAGCGCGTGAACTTGAAAATTGGCAATCTCAAGATTCTTGGTCCGCTCATCGCAAAGTACGCGGGCACCGCGCGAGTAGTTGAGCCTGCAGAAGCAAAAATTATCGTGCGCGAGTTTGCAATCAAGGCACTGGGTGGCAACGGCATTCTGGAAAGTTCGGCTGAATAATGCCTTCTTGGGCCTGGGTTCTCATTTTTGTTGGAATCGCATTGGCTGGCCTGAGTTTGCACCTAACAATTCTTTTCCAAATAAAGCACAAGGCCAAGCTCACCATGGCCACACTTGCGCCTTTTCAATCGAAAATCAGCCAACTTCAAGAGGAGCTGTCGACTCAGTCTCAGTACCAAGCGCCTGCAAATAATCTGGGCGATGACCCGGTAATTACCACGCAGATTTGGTTGAAACGCCAACACGCTTCCGAGCAAAGGAAAGCAGCCAAACAACGTAGGCTTATCAGTAGATTAACCAAGCGAAAGTAGTCCAAGGTGTTTAGAAGCCTCGAAGGCCCAGTAGGCCTGATTCTTATCCTTATCGTTGTTGCGATTTTTGCTGGACCTAAGCTGCCAGGTGCAGCCAAAGGCATTGCCCAGTCGATCAAGATCTTTAAAAAAGAAGTAAAGAGCGACGACAAGAAGCCCGAAGGCAAGCCTGATGAGGCTGGAAAAGGCTCTACAGAAGACACTTCCTCTAACAAAAACTAGGCCATGGCCAGACAAAAAAACCCGCGGGGCCAGATGAGCCTAGGCGGTCACCTGAAAGAGTTGCGCAAGCGTTTCTTTTGGGTAGCAATTTCGGTGATTGCCGGTTCAATTGGCGGTTGGTATCTATTTGACCCAGTTTTTCACGCACTTCAAGAGCCAATCATTTCGGCTGCGAGACACGCCAAAATCGATGCAACCGTGAACTTTGGCACCATTGGTGGTGCCTTCGATCTTCGGCTTCAGATTTCCGTGTTCATTGGTGTCATCGTCACCAGTCCGCTTTGGCTTTACCAGTTTTGGGCATTCATCGTGCCAGCGCTCAAGCGCAAGGAACGAAATTACACAATCGGATTTCTAGGGGCGGCAATCCCGCTGTTTCTAGGCGGATGCTACATGGCCTGGATGGCTTTGCCTGGCTTCGTCTCGGCACTTCTAAGCCTGACACCGGCTGGCAGCGCAAACCTCATCAACGCCAACGAGTACATCTTGTTCGCAATCCGAATTCTTTTGGTATTCGGTATAGCATTTGTGCTTCCAGTTGTTCTGGTGCTGCTCAACTTCATGGGCATTCTCACCGCAAAGGCAATTCTCAAGGGTTGGCGCGTGGCAACTGTGATCTCGGCATTTATCGCGGCATTGGCAACACCAGTCGCAGACCCAACATCGATGTTTGTACTCATGGTTCCGCTAATGGCTCTTTACTTTGTTGCCGCTGGAATTTCTTGGCTGCGTGACCGCTGGAAACGCAAGCGAATGGACCCAGACCTGATGTTCACTGATTCGGACCTATCGGCAGCAGAGCTTTCCTAATGGCAAATTCTGTGGAACCAGAACTGTCGCCTGCGGAGCGTTATGCGCTCTCTCGCGAGACTCAAAAACTAACTGCCCTCTCGGATTTTCAGGAACTGGTCAAGTTTCCTCTAGATAAGTTCCAGCTTGAGGCCTGCAAAGCATTGGCCACCGATAAGAGCGTTTTGGTTGCGGCTCCTACAGGTGCGGGAAAGACTATCGTTGGCGAATTTGCTATCCATCTGGCAATTGAACGTGACCTCAAGGTCATTTACACAACGCCAATCAAGGCACTCAGCAACCAGAAGTTCGCGGAACTAACCAAACGTTACGGTTCGGAGCGCGTGGGCCTGCTCACTGGCGACACCAACAACAACGGAGACGCACAAATCGTTGTGATGACCACCGAGGTCTTGCGCAACATGATTTATGCCAACAGCGACTCGCTAATCAACCTTGGTTTCGTGGTTATGGACGAAGTTCACTACCTGGCAGACCGCTTTAGGGGTGCGGTCTGGGAAGAAGTGATTCTTCACCTGCCAAAGGACGTGAAGGTGGTAAGCCTCAGCGCCACGGTTTCCAACGCTGAGGAGTTTGGTGCGTGGCTTAACGAGGTTCGCGGCAAAACCGAGGTGATCGTTAGCGAGCACCGTCCTGTCCCGCTGACCCAGCACGTGATGTTTGGCGACGAACTTCTGCCGCTGTTTGAGGGTGGCAATAAGACTCGGGTAAACCCAGACCTTCAGCAGATGCACAACAACAAGTTACGTCAAAATACGGGCAAGCCGGGTCGCGGCCGCGGTGGGCACCAAGGTGGATATCAGAACCGAAATCAGCCCAATATCTATCGAGCATCAAAAGCGGAGATAATCGATATCCTGGACGAAGCCGAGTTGCTTCCGGCAATTTTCTTTATTTTCTCTCGCGCCGGTTGCGAGGCCGCCGTGAAGTCTTGCCAGCACTCCAGCATTCGCCTCACCACCAAAGAGGAACAACGCGAAATTCGAATGGTGGTAGAAGAAAAGGTCTACAACATTGCAGATGAAGACCTGGCAACCCTTGGCTACTTCGAGTGGCTATCTGGATTGGAGAGGGGAGTAGCGGCACACCACGCAGGTATGCTCCCAGCCTTCAAGGAAGTGGTTGAAGAACTCTTTCTGCGCAAGCTGGTGAAGGTTGTGTTTGCAACCGAGACCCTCGCTCTGGGAATCAACATGCCTGCCCGAACAGTGGTTTTGGAACGACTAGACAAGTACAACGGCGAGGGCCGTGTGCAACTCACGCCAGGGGAGTACACCCAGCTAACAGGTCGCGCAGGTCGCCGTGGAATCGATACCGAGGGACACTCGGTGATTCAGTGGGCCGGAAATCTAGAGCCGCAAACAGTTGCTGGATTGGCCTCAAAGCGCACCTACCCGCTAATGTCTTCGTTCCGACCCACTCACAACATGGCTGTTAACTTGCTCGAGGCTTTTGGTCGTAACCGATCGCGCGAAGTTCTTGAGACCTCATTTGCTCAGTTCCAGGCCGACCGGTCGGTTGTAGGTCTGGCTCGCGGAATTCGCGAAAAACAAGTTTCGCTGCAGGGTTACCAAGAGGCAATGCAGTGTCACATGGGTGACTTTGAAGACTACGCGGAAATGCGCAGAGAAATCTCAGACTTGGAGCGCGCTCTTTCTGCTGGGCGCATCCGCGCCGAAAGAGGCAAGACCACCAAGATTTCAGACTCTCGCAGGTCTCAAGAAAAGAAGCTGAACGACCTCAAAAACCGCATTAGGCATCACTCATGCCACAAGTGTCCAGACCGTGAGAATCATGCCCGTTGGGGGGAGCGCTGGCACAAGCTGGCCCG
>JAHEAT010000075.1 GCA_024642605.1 Microbacteriaceae bacterium | reverse complement strand
CAAGATATCGCGAACGCCATCGCGGCTTCTGCCGATGCAGTGGCTTCGGGCGCCCACGACGGCGAGTTTCCTGTTGACATCTTTCAGACCGGCTCTGGCACTTCGTCAAACATGAACATGAACGAAGTCTTGGCCACTCTGGCCACCGAACGACTGGGTTCGGCTGTTCACCCGAACGACCACATCAACGCATCGCAGTCATCGAACGACGTATTTCCTACCTCGGTGCATGTTGCGGTCACCGCAGCACTCATCAACGACCTGCTCCCCTCGCTCGACTACCTCGCTCTCGCCCTCGAAGAGAAGGCTCAGCTTTGGAAGACCGTGGTGAAGGCTGGCCGCACCCACCTCATGGATGCGACGCCGGTAACTCTTGGCCAAGAATTTGGTGGCTACGCCGCGCAGATTCGCTACGCGATTGAACGCGTTCAGGCAACAATCGTGCGCGTCGCCGAGGTTCCGCTCGGGGGTACCGCCGTCGGCACAGGCATCAACACTCCCAAGGGGTTTCCGCAAGAAGTAATTCGTCTTCTAGCCGCAGAAACCGGTCTTCCAATCACCGAGGCCCGAGATCACTTCGAAGCCCAGGGTGCGCGCGATGCGCTCGTCGAAGCATCGGGTGCACTTCGAGTTTTAGCGGTTAGCCTCACCAAGATCAACAACGACCTTCGCTGGATGGGGTCGGGCCCAAACGCCGGACTAGGCGAACTCCACATTCCAGACCTTCAACCTGGCTCAAGCATCATGCCTGGCAAGGTCAACCCTGTAATTCCGGAGGCCGTACTCATGGTTTGCGCCAGAGTAATCGGTAACGATGCAACCGTAGCTTGGGCCGGCGCAACCGGAAACTTCGAGCTAAACGTAGCGATTCCGGTTATGGGCAACTCGCTACTCGAGTCGATTCGCCTACTCGCTAACTCGCTGCGACTTCTCGCCGACAAGACCGTGAAGGGCCTCGAGGTTAACGTCGAACGTTCGCTCGCACTCGCCGAGTCGAGCCCGTCTATTGTTACCCCGCTAAACAAATACATCGGCTATGAGGCAGCTGCCAAGATTGCAAAGCATTCTGTGGCCAAGGGGCTAACCGTGCGCGAGGCGACCATCGAGCTCGGTTACGTTGATGGCGAGAAGCTGACACTGGAGCAGCTAGACAAGGCACTCGATGTCTTGTCTATGACCAAACCAGCGCAGTAGCGGCTACTCCAGCACCAAATAGCAAATAGGGACCTAGCGGAATCGTACTCGAGAGCTTGTGGCGACCAACCATCAGATAACCCAACACCACTAATGCCGCTAAGAAGAACCCGGTTGTGAGAGCAAGCAAGACCGTGGGGGCACCCCACCATCCGAGGCCCAAGGCAATGAGTGTGAGCAACTTGACATCGCCCATGCCCATGGCCCCGGCTCGGTTGGCAAGCAAGGCAAGAGCAAAAACCACCACGGCGCTAAGAAATGCCCACAACATGGGCCAAAAGTCTTGCGTCACAATCGAGGCTGCGAGTTGACCAACAAGCGTTACCGGAAACCCCGGCAGCACCAACTTGTTGGGTAAGCGCCTCTGCCTGATGTCGAATATGGTGAGCGGTATCGCAACGGCTAGAACGTAAATGGGACCGGCAAACGCGATCAGGTCAGGTGCATGCAGCATCCGGCTAAGGTAGCGGTTTGCGTCGGCACTCCCGCTTAGTTATGCACAAGCAGTTGTTGACGCGTGTCTCTAGTCGAGCAGTTCGGTAACCATCGCGGCAATAGCCGATCGCTCAGAGCGAGTGAGTGTCACGTGCGCGAAGAGCGACTGGCCCTTCAGAGCTTCGATAACCGCGGCAATGCCATCGTGACGGCCAACTCTTAGGTTGTCTCGCTGAGCCACGTCGTGCGTCAAAATGACTCTCGAGTTTTGACCAATTCGCGAAAGCACAGTTAGCAGCACGTTACGTTCAAGCGACTGCGCCTCATCGACGATTACAAAGGCGTCGTGCAGGGAGCGGCCTCGAATGTGCGTTAGAGGCAGCACCTCAAGCAGCCCTCGATCGACGATGTGGTCGATCACTTCCTTCGAAACCAAAGCGCTGAGGGTATCGAAGATTGCCTGACCCCACGGGTTCATCTTTTCGTTTTCGCTGCCGGGTAGGTACCCGAGCTCTTGCCCACCAACCGCGTAGATCGGGCGGAACACCATGATCTTCTTGTGCTGACGTCGCTCAAGAACCGCCTCGAGCCCAGCGCAGAGGGCTAGAGCAGACTTACCGGTACCTGCACGACCTCCGAGCGAAAGAATGCCGATTTCGGGGTCGAGCAGCAAATCGATTGCCAAGCGCTGCTCTGCTGAGCGGCCGTGCACTCCAAAAAGATCGCGATCGCCTCTAACCAGTCGAACCTGGTGATCGGCGGTGACACGGCCGAGTGCGTGACCTCTTTCGCTGGTGATTACAAGGCCAGTGTTTACGGCCATACCCGCGACATCGTTGTGCTTGATGAGTTCGGTGTCGTATAGATCACTCATCTCATCGGCATTCAGAGCCAACTCCGAAAGACCCGTCCAGCCAGAATCAACTGCGAGGTTGTTGCGGTACTCCTCGGCGCGCATACCGAGCGCTGCCACCTTGACGCGCATAGGAAGGTCTTGCGAAACCACTGTTACATCGAGGCCCTCGCTGGCCAGGTTGAACGCCACGGCAAGAATGCGTGAGTCGTTGTCACCGAGCTGAAAGCCAACCGGCAGCACCGACTGATCGATGTGGTTAAGTTCGACGCGCAGGGTGCCGCCGTCGCCTACCTCAATAGGAAAGTCGAGACGCTCGTGCTGTTGACGAAGATCGTCTAGGTAGCGCAGGGTTTGACGGGCGAAGTAACCAATCTCTGGATCGTGACGCTTTTTTTCGAGTTCGTTGATCACGATGATCGGAATGACAACCGATTGCTCTTTGAAACGAAAAAGCGCTTTGGGGTCGCTGAGCAGAACCGATGTGTCGATCACGTAGGTTCTCAAACCCTGCTCTATCGGTGGCTTACCGGCATCTTTAGTTGACGTTTTGGCTGTCGCTGCTGCTTTGACGGCCTTGGAATCGGATGCGGTTGCTTTTGCCACTCGAGCTCCTTTGTTGCGGGCTTGGAAGGAGATTAGAACGGCAGAACGAATTACTCATGACGCGACACGCCCGAATCACTGCTTCGTAACGAAGCATTCACCTATGAGCCAAAACGGCGGTGTCGCAACTCGAAAGATCGTATGGCTCGTAGAAAGTCGACTCGCCTAAAGTCGGGCCAAAGAGCCTCTTCGAAGTAGAACTCCGAGTGCGCGCTCTGCCAGAGCAAGAAGTCACTTATGCGCTGCTCACCAGAGGTTCGAATCACCAGGTCTGGGTCTGGCTGCCCACCGGTATACAAGTGTTTGGCGATCAACTCGGGGGTGAGGGCATCGGCGAGCGCTTCAAAACTGTCGCTCTTCTTTGCGTGTTTCTTAACGATGGCGCGCATGGCGTCGGCAATC
>JAHEAT010000081.1 GCA_024642605.1 Microbacteriaceae bacterium | reverse complement strand
TAAATAACCGCGACGATCTTGCGGCGCTCTCAGCTACCAACAACCTGAGCGGCGAGGCTTGGTTTAATGCGGTGCAAAAGTATCTCGACCTAAACGAGTTTGTTAAAGAGATGGCTGTCGAGCGCTACACGGGCCACTGGGATGGCTACGCCTGGACCATCAAGAACAATTACTACGCGCACAGCACCAACAACGGGTTGTTTACGATTTTGCCTTGGGGCACCGACCAAACCTTGAACGGTTGGGTTGACCTCTACAGCTATGGAGATGTTGGCATGATGGCTCAGCGGTGCCTTAGCTACTCGCCATGTCTCGAGCTTTACAAGGGTGCGCTCCTGAAGGTAAACGACGTTGTGCCCACGCTCAACTTTGCCACCATGGTCGACGACGTGGCGGCGGCCATCAATCCCGACATCAACAGCGACCCACGCAAAGAATCGGGCTACGACTCAGCGCTTTGGGTGCAGGCGAATACCAAAAGTTACTTAGGTTGGATTGTTGGTTACGTTGGCCCGGCCGTAAACTCGAGCAACCCAAACGGCGCCCCGTATCTTTACCACTCCTCATATGTGAGCCTTGCCTACTCTGTGCCCGACAATGTTCGGGCTGGGCAAAGCCTCAACCCCGTCGTTGCTCGCGACGGTGGTAACGGCGCTCTGAGTTACAAAGTGGTTCAGGGCTCCGAGAACTGTTCGGTCAACTCGGCATCGGGAATGGTTACCGTGCTAGCTGTAGGTTATTGCCGCATTGGTGTAACGGCGGCAGGCAACGGGCCGTGGGCCACCAGCCTCAACTACGCCGAACTCATGGATGCCAAAAAAGATGGCCAAGTTGTGCTTGATCCAATCGACAGCGCCAAGTTCGGCGCCCTCACCGAGGTAACCTTTACCAGCAAGTCTTCAACGCCCGCAGTGGTTACCGCTACCGGTTCGTGCACCATCGTCAATCGGGTTTTCATTTCGCCAACCTCCGCATCGGGCATCTGTACCGTAACCGTCACCGCACCTTCTGATAGCAACTATGCCGAAGCCGTTGCCGAGCAGGATGTTTCGCTAGCTCGTGGCGATGCCCCTGCAAAGAAAATCACCAAGGATGCCGCGTTCAACGGCAATCTACCGAGTGGCGGCTATATCGTGCTCAGCCAGATTCCGAGCCAGGTCGTCGGAAAATGCTACCGAGTGGGCAACAAACTCTATGCCCGCGTAAGTTACGGGCAATGCCTCGTAACTTTTTTGGAGACCGAAGATGACACCTGGGTTTATCCTTTCAAGATTCACGTGGTTCGAATGGTTTCGGCTGCCCAAAGCTTCGTTGGAGGCTTTGGTTCAACCGGCGCCCACCAGATTGGTGCCACAAAGTTTGTGTTAGCCCGGCAGGGTGCCCAGAAGACTTCACTGAACGCATCGGCAAAGTGGACGGCCAGCGCCGGATGCACGCTAACCCAGGAGGCAAACCGCGTTGTGGTGAAGCTCAAGGGTCGCTCACGTTGCCTGGTCACTTTAAAATCCGCTGCGATCTTTGGGCTACCCACTCTCACCAAGAGTTGGAGCTTCACCTACTAAAGCCGTGTTTCTTGCTGGGTTCACTCGGTTTCACAGGTGCAAACCATAAACTGCGAGCATGAACAAACAGGCTCGTCTCGTATCACTTTTGGCAATCACCGCATTAGCAATCACCGGATGCACCGCCGGCCCGAGTGCGAGCCCAACCCCAACGGTCACCAAGCCGGTAAAAACTTACGTGTATGCACCACTAACCGGAGCCCGCTACGAATCGGGCACCAACCCAGCCCTCGATGGCCCATCGGTTGCTTGCAAGATAGACAACCTCGGTGTCGCCCGCCCGCAGGTGAACCTAAACCAGACCGACATGGTGTTCGATGAGCTTGTCGAAGGTGGCCTCACGCGCCTGGTTGCCGTTTGGCACTCGCGTATGCCAGAGCAGGTTGGCCCGGTGCGTTCGATTCGCCCAATGGACCCAGATATCATTAGCCAATTCGGCGGCATCGTCTGTTACTCGGGTGGTCAGCTCAAGTTCGTAAAGCTCATGCAGGCAACCAACGTTTTCAACGCCAACGAAACCGAAGAGCAGGGCAAGGGCACCTTCTCGCGCGCAACCGACCGAGAAGCCCCGCACAACGTGATTGTTAACGTGGCCAAACTTCAGCAGGCTCACGCCGAGCTCGCCCCGCCGCAGCAGGGTTTCTTTTTCGCACCCAACGCAACTCAGACCACCGCGGCACTAAATGGCATCGCAGTAGACAAATTTAAGGTTTACTTTCCGAGTGCGCTCGCCGAGTGGGCACCCAGCGCCGACGGTACGCGCTGGCTTCGCACCCAAGATGGTGCGCCTCACATGGATATCGTCGATGGCAAGCAGATCTCGGCCAAGAACGTAGTGGTGTTGCAGGTGCGAATCGACCGCAAATATGGTCACGTGCCAAAGACCACCATGGTCGATGGCGGCAAGGCTTGGGTTTTTACGGGTGGCAGGTACGTTGAAGCTACCTGGTCGAAGGCTAGCCAAACGGCACCAATTTTCATCAAGGATGCAGCGGGGCAAGACATCTTGCTCGCCCGTGGCAACACCTGGGTTGAGTTAATGCCGATGGCTCCCGAAGGCGATCTCAAGATCTCGATCTCAAAGGTTCAGCCAACACCGCAGCCTACGCAAAACTAAACGCACTGTGCGGCTAGGCTTGCGAGCGTGAAAACTCCGTGGCGCAAGCTCTACATTCTTTCGTTCGCTGGCGCGCTCTCGTGGCTCGGTAGTTCGCTCACTACCTTTGCGGTCATTTTGCGCGACAAAGATTCTGTCGGCGCAACTGGCATCTCGGGCTACCTACTCGCCTTCGGTCTTCCGACCATTTTTATGGCCCCGGTGTCTGGGCTCATCGCCGACAAATTCTCGTCTCGGCAGGTAATTTTGCCTTCGCTACTTGTGATGGGCTTTGGTTCGCTGAGCCTGGCAATCGGCTTGCCGCTGTGGTGGACGCCCTTCGCACTGCTGATCACTGCCATTGCAGGCACCTTGGTTGGCCCGGCCTTTCAGGCAGCGCAGGTTAGCGTCACCGAAAAAGAAGACATCCCGCGTGTTTCAGGAATCATGCAGTCATTCGCATCGGCCGGAACCCTCTTTGCGCCGGCCCTGGGTGGAATTTTGGTGGCTAGCACCGGCTACTTTTGGCCGTTCGTTATCGATGCCGCAAGTTTTTGGTTGCTCGGCGTAGTGTTTTTTGCACTCAACATAAATCGCAAACCGGTGCTACACGAAGACGGCCAAAAGATGAGCGCAACCGCCGGGCTCGAGTTTGTTTTCCGTGATCGACTCATTCGTGCCATAACCGTGCTGGTTGGCGTGCTCATCATCGCGCTCGGCACTCTCAATGTGGGCGAAGTTTTCTTGGCGCAAAACGAACTTCACGCGAACGCGTTCGAATACGGCATCATCAGCGCCATGTTTGCGGCGGGCAGCATCGCCGGTGCGCTCGGCACAGCGGCACTAAAGCTAGACGCTAAGCGGCACGCAATGGCCATGCTTCTAGGCATTGCGCTGTTAATTGCCGTTGTCTTCGCTATGTCGATTGCCTGGCACTGGACTGTTCTGACGGTGCTGTCTTTTGTTGCTGGCTTAGGTAACGCTATTCTCAACGCTTATGCCATCGGCATCATCATGGCTCGCTCGCCGGCCGAGGCGCTTGGCCGAGTAAACGCCGCCATCGGCGCTGTTATTCAAACCGGAAGCGTGATCGGCATTGTGGCCAGCGGCTTTTTGATTGACCTTTACGGGGTTCGGGCCGTGATCTTTGTGAGCGCGATAGTTTCAGCAATCATTCTGCTTATCTTCGGCCCCGAGGTTAGGCGCGCAGGTCGCGCGCATCAGATTGCACAATAGCTACAATCCGCTTAGCGGCCTCCCCCGGAAATGGGCTGGCAGCAGCAAATAGTTCGTTGATTTCGGCCTGCTTGCTCGGCAGCCCCCACTCCATGGCCTGTTTTAACAGCAACTCGAACTCTCTAAAATTTTCGACGCGCACCGTGCTGTTGGCAGCGATCTCACCGAGTGGGTTGAATGCCCAGTGCCCTCGCTTTTCAAAGAACACCGCTGGTCTTCTGGTAACCAGCGGATACTCGGCGATAAACGAAATGCCATCGGTAAACAGTAAGTCGGCGGCCAGCATGAGTGCCGCATAGCTTGTGTTTTCATCGGTGGCCGTATTGGGCAGGGCGTCCCAGTTTTTACGCCAGTAGGCCAGGGCCTCGGCGCTCATGTGGTTTTGCCCAACCAGCGAACCAAACATGTAAGGGTGGGGTCGAAGAACAAAGTCGACATCGGGGTTCTCGCGAGCCAACTCGAGCATTTGGTTGTGCATCGAATCGAAGACACCAAAGTTAAGCCACGCCTCACCAAAGCTGTGATGCGGCGCCCAAAGCACTTTGAAGCGCCCAGCACTCTCACCCAGTGGCCAAAACTTGGGCTGGGTTTTCATCTTCTCGATGAGCGAATCAACCTTGGGCGTGCCGGTGAAGTAGGTGTGGTGGCCTCCTCGCTCGGTGTGGGTAAAAGCGTCTTTTACCGAGCGGTCTTGCAAAAACACCAGGTGAGCCAGGCGGTGGGTTGACTGTCTAAACAAGTGAGGTGCAACACCTTCGATGCTTGGCTCGTTCACCAGCGGCAGCGAAAAGTAGGGCACGTAGCAAACTCGTGTAAACGCAATCAGGTTTTCGATCTTGTAAGCCGGCTGGTAGTTCTTTTGCCACGGATAGTTCAAGAAGAGGTAATCGGGGGCGAGGCGTTTCAGCTCGTTGAGCCCCTGGTATGAGTTTTCGAAGTTGAGACGCACGTGCCTTATGCCAGCCTGCGCAAAGAACTCGCTTACCTTGTCTTCACCACCAAAGTCGGTGTCTCCGGTGAGCTTGCGCGGAATGGTTACCACCACAGGCTCGAAGTCGGGAGACTCGAGCATTAGACGATAGATCGCCTCTAAGGCATCCCAGGCTTCGAAATAGAAAACCAAGAACACAACTCTTATGCGTCGCCGCCCAAGTTTGCTCAACGACGCGCTGCCTTCGCCTCGGCCCCGGTCACTTTATGCCGTACTTCTTTATTAGCGCTGCGACATTAGCCTGTTGCAGTTTGACCCAGTTGATGGTTCGAGTCTGTTCGGCGGTGGCGTTGCTAGACGACATTGATGAGATGAGTTTTGCCGAGGCGGCCATGAAAGTTGTGAGTTTGATGGCGGTGGCTTTGTCTGAAACCAGTTTGAGGTCGGTTAGATACTCGGTTTTGCACGGCTTATAGTCGAGGCATTTCTGAAACAGCAAACCGCGAGGCAAGGAGTCTTTCTTGTTGGCAATCTTCACCCACGGATACGCTGCATCCTTGGTGTCCATCGTAAAGAAGTAGTTATCGGCAAGCACTGGAGTAGCGCGGTTTTCACCGAAAGTTTGATCGACCCCCCAGGGGATCATCGTGAACTTACCTTTATCATCGCTTCGCAAGAAGTGGTTGTTGATGATTGGGCCCGAATAGCTATCCCAGTGGCCGATGAAATTTTCTACCGCGAAGGTTTTGATCAGCAGCGTGCGGTTGGTGTAAGTGCCCATTTGGGCCCACCAGTTGGCCAAGTTAGAAATGTTGGCAACTTCGATGAGTTTTTTCAGGTCGAGTTTGTTGGGTGTGGTTTTCCAACCCTCATCGACAAGGTAAGACCCGGTTGCGTCGTCACCGACGTCGTTGCCTGGCTTTAGATCTCTGAAGGCCACGGCTTCGTAAAGGTGCTGAGTGGGGTTGGTAAACCGCTTCGACAAGAAAATGTCGTCTGGAGTTTCGATGTTTATATACAAACCCTTTAGCGTGCCATTTACGTAAACCTTGGCATAGCCGGTTTTGCTCGCCGGAATACCGACAGCATTGTAAAGCTGGTAGGCGGCGGCTTCGTGAATCATCGAAGTGTCTTGAGTCATGGCATTTAGAGTCATGGCTTTCAGGCCTAGAAAGCGATCGCCCTTTAGAGACTTCCAGTTGAACTTGATTTTGAATGAGGGCCGGCCGCTCAGCTTCTCGAGCGAGGTTGAACCTTTTAGGCGCAAACCGATGTCGATCAGCCCACTCGAACCCGAATTGCCCGTGCGAAATTCAACGCGAGCCGCTGTGTAATCTTTGGGCTTTTGGTTGAGGTTGGTGGCAGATGCATCTGGGATGGTCAGATAAACGCTGTGAATCGCGGTGTTGTTGTAGAAATTTGTGAGCGATTGTGCGGCGAAAGCGGGCTGAATGGTTAGCGAGCCCGCAACAAAACCCAGGGCCACCAACAAGGCCCAAACGATTCGTAAGCTACTTCGCTTCATAAGGCAACTATTCTAACTTTGTGACCTCAATCGATTACGTACCTTTCTTTCTAAGCCTTATTCTCGACCTCTTGTCGGTAGGGCTGCTCGCTTATGTGTTTTACTTTCGACGCTACAAGAACCGTGAGATGTTCGTGGCCATCTCGATCATCAACGTCACTCTCTTTGCCCTCGCTGGGGCACTGGCCTCGTTCACGCTTTCGCTGGGAGTCGGCTTCGCTCTTTTCGCGGTTATCTCGATTATTCGACTTCGATCAGATGAAGCTGGCTGGGTTGAAATGGCTTATCTGCTGGTTAGCCTCTCGGTTGGTTTAATTTTGGGTTTGCCCGGCTATTCCCTTTTTGAAAAGTGCATCTACGCAAGCGTGCTGGTTTTGGCCATGTGGGTTATCGACCACCCAACGCTTCTCATTCGCAATCGCATTCGCAAGTTGAGCCTCACCATCGACGGGGTCAACCTCGACGAAGATTCGCTCAAAGCGGCAGTCGAGGAGCTGGTTGGCCGCTCGGTAGAACAGGTAACCGTGAAATCTGTGGCGCTAACCCCGCCATCAACCAAGGTTGAAATTCGTTACTCACAGAAAGCTCAAAGGTAGTCATGACCAAGCCGAGCTACCGTTATGAGCAAACCCCGCACGCGGAGGCTCGCAAGTCGCAGCACCCGGCCGAGGTTAAAGCCGCGGCAAAGGTAAAGCTCAACGACGCTATTGGCCTCGGCATTACCAAGCGAGTTGGCACCATGTGGGCTGCTTACATTTTCTTTGCACTCACCTTGGTTAGCCTGCCAGCGGCGTTGAGCTCGGGCAACACGATCACTATCGTGGGCTGGATTGCGCAAACCTTCTTGCAGTTGGTGCTGCTGCCGATCATCATCGTGGGTCAAAACTTGCAGGCCCAGGAATCGGAGAAGCGTGCGATTGCCACCTACGAAGATGCCGGCGCCATTCTCGATGAGGCTCGCGAAATTCAGTCGCACCTTGGCGATCAAGACCAGGCGCTGAGCCACCTGATTGATCGCATGGAAGCGCTCGAGAAGATCATCGCGAAGCAGGTAGTTGCCAAACCAGTCGGCGCAAAATCGGTGGCGGCCAAGAAGCCTGCACCCAAGAAGCCTGCCAAGTAATAATCTATGCGCCTCGTCATTGCTCGTTGCACGGTTGACTACGCCGGGCGGCTCACCGCACACCTGCCCATCGCCAATCGCCTACTTATGCTCAAGGGCGATGGTTCGGTGCTGGTGCACAGCGACACCGGGTCGTATAAACCACTCAACTGGATGAACCCACCGTGCACCGTCTCGGTGCATCAGCCCGACGAAGAGCAGGCCGCGGCCGGAGTGGTTGAGGTGTGGCGAGTTTCGCAGGCTAAGACCGCCGACATCCTGTTTATTTCTATTCACGAAGTGATCAGCGAGATCGAGCACCACCTGGGCGAAGAGCCTGGGCTGCAAAAAGACGGAGTCGAGGCGCACCTCCAAGAGTTGCTCGCCGAACAGCTTCAGGTTTTTGAAGCGGGGGCAACGCTTATTCGCCGTGAGTATTTCACCGCGATTGGCCCGGTCGACATTCTTTGCAAGGATGCCTCTGGCCAAACGGTCGCAATCGAAATCAAGCGCCGCGGAGAAATTGATGGCGTCGAACAGCTCACCCGCTACCTCGATCTGCTCAACCGCGACCCGCACCTAGCTCCCGTTCGCGGCGTCTTTGCTGCTCAAGAGATCAAACCTCAGGCGCGAACCCTGGCCGAAGACCGAGGTATCGAATGCCTTGTGCTCGATTACGACCACCTGCGCGGGCTCGAAACGCACCACCGCCTGTTCTAGGTAGCTGCGAGGGTCTTTCGGCGGGCATCCCGGCGTTTTGTTTACCTTGCAAAATGTTCGTGAACACTAGTCGACAAGAAGGTTACGTCTGGGAAACTTGAACCATGAGCACACCAACTAAGCCAGCCGCCGCAAAGGCCGCTGCAAAACCTGCCGCAAAGGCAACTGCCCCAAAGGCTGCTGCAAAGCCAGCCGTCAAAAGCGCACCAGCAAAGCCTGCAACCAAGCCGGCCGCGAAGGTTGCGGCCAAGGTTGCTGCAAAGCCAGCAGTAAAAGCTGCCCCGGCCAAGCCTGCAACCAAGGTTGCCGTCAAGGTCACAGCCGCAAAGCCAGTGATCACCACCGACAAGAGCTACAAGATTCTTACCGGCCCAGACGACCCTAACTTTTGCCAGAAGGTTCGTGACCACCTAGACGCCGGTTACGAGCTTTACGGTTCGCCAACCATGACCACCAAGGGTTCCCAGGTTTACCTGGGCCAGGCAGTCATTTTCAAGAAGGCAATCAAGGCCAAGAAGAAGGGCAAGAAGTAGTCTCGGCTACTCTGCTTCGCACTTCGCAGGCGATTTGCAAGAATCCCACCCCTAGCGGGTGGGATTCTTTTTTGTCTGTGCAAAAACTTTCTTAAAAGTTATCCACAGATTTATTTTTGGGTCACACAAAACTTTTCAAGTTCGGCATTATTTCTACTACCAACGACTTACTCGAGACTTTCGGGTGAGTTCTGAAAGTAGGAAAGGTCTATAAAGAAAGGTGGGCGGTGCAGTGAACGCAGATGCTCTCGTAATAGCAGTAATCAGAATCAACTCGACTTCAACCAACATTGAGGGTGAAGGCGGCCAAACCGAAGCTTCGGCGTTGCAGGTGGTTGGGGCCAAGTCTCGCTTGGCTCACGCAATCGACAACGCCCGGGCACAGTCGGAAGCAGATGTCGTAGTTGTGCTCAGCGACAGCCAAGAGGTTCTTGCCGAGGCAAGTGCCAACCTGGCAGTCAACCGCTTCGTCGAAAGCTCGGTGAGCAACGACCAGGCAATCGCTGAGTTGGCCGACTCCGACGAAACCTTCATTGACGATGATCAAGAAGTCGAGTTTGTATGGTTTGAGCTCGACTAACGTCGAAGCTCATGGCTCGAGTCATCCCCAAGAAAAACCGAGCCGGGGTTGTCGCTAGTTGTGTTGTCTGCTCGCAAAATACGAGCCCACAGCCACTAGTGGCAACCCCACAGCCATACCAACGGTAAACGGTTCGCTACCAAAGGCAACGCCGATCAGAATGGCAACGGCAGTGTTCGCATATGTAATGAGTGTGCTGCGGCTGTAGCTCACTTCGCGAATGAGCGCAAAAAACAGCACGAAGGCCAGAGCCGAACAAACCGCGCCAAGAATGGCGAGCGAAACCCACGACTCAACCGCTGGCATGGTTACCCCAGGGGCCAGCGGGTTCAGCGCAGCCGGCACCGCGTAAACCAGTGCCGAAAACGCCATTGAGAGCGACAAGATTCCAACCATCTCAACATTCGGGGCCGTCTTAGACGCAATCGCGGGGGCAACCGCATAACCCAGTGCTGCCAAAATCATTGCGCCAACCCAAACCACCTCGAGGTTCTGCGTGAGGGCATCGATGCCCACCAGCAGAATGATGCCGGCAAAGCCAAACACCAGACCCATTACGTTCTTTGGGTGAGCGGCAGTTTTATCGCCCAGGTAGAAATAGCCGATGGCCATTGCAAAAAATGGAACCGTTGCCACCAAGAGGCCGGCTAGGCCAGAGTTGATGTGCCCGTTCTCTGAAGAGTTGATCAACCACCAGGGACCAATCATTTCGAAGGTTGCGAAAGCCAAAACGGTTTTCCACTTCTTCAGAGCTGGCACAAACGCCTTGCGTCTGAGGGCAATGGGCACCAACACCAGTGCGCCAATCGCGGTGCGCACAAAAATGATGGTTGGAACACTGAAATCTTGAACGGCAATCTTGATGAAAAAGTAGGGGATACCCCAAACAATTCCGCAGGCCAAAAATAGTAGGAAACCTTTACGCGACATGAGAGTTAGCCTAACCCGAGCACTCAACGAACTTGCCGAGCCGAGGTTGTTAGGCTGAAACCAAACGAGGAGGATGACATGCGCGAGATTTGGCGCGGATTCGCAAGCGATAACTACGCGGGTGTGCATCCCGAAATTCTCGAAGCGATAGTGGCGGTCAACGAAGGCCACGAAATCGCCTACGGCGAAGACCCAATTACCGCTCGACTTAGCGAGCTGTTCCAGCGTGAGTTTGGTGAACAGGCCGAAGTCTTTCCGGTGTTCAACGGCACCGGTGCCAACGTGGTCGCCCTGCAGGCTTGCCTCGAGCGCTGGGAGGCGGTTATCTGTGCCGAGTCGGCTCACATTCACGCCGATGAAGGTGGCGCCCCCGAAAAAATGGGTGGCATCAAACTTTGGACCATTCCAACTGCCGACGGCAAGCTAACCCCAGAACTCGTTGCCACCGTGATGCACGACATCGGCTTTGTGCACCGCGCTCAGCCGGGTGCCATTTCGATCACCAACACCACCGAGATGGGCACCGTCTACACCGCGGCCGAAATCAAAGCGCTCGCCGACTACGCCCATGCCAACAACCTGCTGTTGCACCTCGATGGCGCAAGACTTTCTAACGCGGCAGCCGCCCTCGGCATGACCTTTAGGCAGTTCACCACCGACGTGGGAGTCGACATCGTCTCGTTCGGCGGCACAAAGATCGGTGCGCTCGGCGCTGAGGCCGTGCTCGTTCTAAACCCCGCACTCGCCGAGGCGATTCCTTACCTTCGCAAGACATCGATGCAGCTGTCATCGAAGATGCGCTTTGTCAGTGCGCAGTTGATCGCGCTCATCGAAGGCGACCTATGGAAGCGCAACGCAGAGCACGCCAATGGCATGGCGAAGCGGCTCGAGGCTGGGTTGCTGGCACTAGGTGTGCACATTCCAAACCCAACCCAAGCCAACGCGGTTTTCCCAATTTTCACGGGCGAACAGACTGCGCAGCTGCAACAGGCATCGCGCTTCTACGTGTGGAACCATGCCACCGGCCAAGTACGCCTTATGTGCTCCTGGGACACCACAGAAGCCGACGTCGACAACTTCTTGGCAGCGGCTTCGAAAATTTTGTCGGCGTAAAGAGGAATAAAAGTAAAGAGCCACTTGATAGAAGTGGTTAGTAAGTTCAACGGCTACCAGCCAAAACCCGAAGGTTCAAATGCAAAAGACCGCCATTACCCGCGCCGCAATCGCCCCCGTTCTAGCCGAGCGTTGGAGCCCGCGGGCATTCGACGAAACTCACACCCTAAGCCAGCACGAAGCGCTTTCTATTCTCGAAGCCGGTCGATGGGCTGCATCGGCCAACAATGGTCAGCCTTGGCGCTTTTCGCTACTAAGAAGAGGCGAAGAACTTTGGTCGCAGATCGTGGCCGAAGGCCTCACCGGCTTCAACCAGTCTTGGGCGCCTAAGGCGTCTGCGCTTCTAGTTGTTTCGGTAAAAACCCAGCACCAGGATGGCTCGCCATACCGCTCGGCCCACTACGACGCCGCACTCGCCGTAGCCACCCTCTCAATTCAGGCCGAAGAGCTCGGCCTTCGCACCCACCAGATGATGGGAATTGTGCATGCCTCGGTGGCTCGCGTTCTCGGCCTGGCCGACGACCTAGAGCCACTAGTAATCGTTGCTATTGGTAAGCAGGCACCGGCCGAAGTTCTAGAGGGCCCAGCTTACGAGCGCGAAGTCGCACCACGGGTGCGCCTCGACCTCGACGAAATCGTGCTTCACGGCAAGCCTTAGGCTTGACTTGTGCACCCACTCATCCAAGCCGCTAGTTCGCATGTAGTTGGCGCCTATTCAGCCAGCATCTCCGATCAGATTGCCTCCTGGTATTCCGACATCGGGCCATGGTGGTTTTATGCTGCCGTCTGGGGTCTAGTTTTCGCGGGCACCGGGTTGTTCATCGGCGCCTTCGTGCCCTTTGTCACCGGTGACTCTCTGGTTTTCGCTGCAGGGCTCGTGGCTGCCACGAACCCCGGCGGCGACAACATCTGGGTAATGGCCATCGGCGTTGGCATCGCAGCTTGGCTTGGAGACCAGGTGGGCTACACGCTTGGCCGCCACTTCGGCCGACCCTACCTCGATCGCCGCAACGGCAAATGGCTTCGCAACGCCATCGCCAAATCTGAGCGCTTCTACGAAGCTTGGGGATGGTGGGCCGTAGTGGTCGCCCGCTTCATGCCTTGGGCCCGCGTGTTCGTGCCGCCAATCGCCGGCATCGCTCGCATGAACTATTACAAGTTCTTCTCGGCCAACCTCGTTGGCGCTGTTGCTTGGGGCGTCGGCCTAACCGTAACGGGATACTTCGCCGCATCGATTCCCGCCGTAAAAAGTGCATCGTATGCAATCGCTGGCTTCTTCATTCTCGCGTCGCTAATCGCCGGTGTTCGAGTCTGGGTCAAAAACCGCAAGAGCGCTTAGCCCTGATGGCGCACCAAAGCTAATTCAGCCGAGCGCTCACGCGCATAGAAGTCCTCTTCTTGCGCGGCCCAAGCCGCCCAGTGTTCGTCGTTGCCTTCGCGCGCTAACCAACGTTCGAAACGAACCGCTTGGTCTACCTCGAGCCAAACCGAAAAATCAGCCACATCGGCGCTCTTGAGGTTTAGCGCCCCGCAACCTTCAACAATTAGCGGGGTTCCACCCGAAAACTCGCGCCACTCGCGACGCTCGCCAAGGGTCCAGTCGAACAGCTGCCAGTTAGCCGTTTTGCGCGCCGCAACGGGCTCAAGAATAAAGCGCTGCAAGTACTCAGCGCCGGCGGCCAGGCCATTCCAGCCTGGGTAGAGGTCATCCATGTGAACCACTCGGGGCAAGGTTTCGCCTTCTTTGAAAAGCTTGCGCTGCAGGGCATCGGCGAGAGTCGACTTTCCCGAACCGGCGCGGCCATCGATAAGCACGATGGGAGTTTGCTTGCCTTCGTCAACGAGGTCGAGCACCGCCGCCGAAAGGTCGGCGAGCAGGGCATCGCTGTTGGAGTATTCGGGCTTGAGCGCGTTCACAAAAACTAGCGTAACTGGCTAGATTTGGTAGCTGTCGACCAGCACGTCGGGGTGACGATCGAAACGGTAGCCACCGCCGCGAATGGTGCGAATGATGTCTTCGTAACCGGTGATCTTCGAACGCAGTCGACGAATGTGCACATCGATGGTGCGATCGTTAGGGGCTGAGTCGGGGTCGTCGGCCCAAACTGCGTCAACCAACTCACGTCGGCTGATGGTTTCGCCCTGGTTGTCGATGAGGTAGTTGATTAGTTCGAACTCGCGGTGCGTGAGACCAGCGTTCTCGCCGTTTGCGAGCAGGCGCCGACGCTGAGTATCTACCACGATGCCGGTTTGGCGGTCGGGCTCGACAACCGCACCCTTGCCGGTTAGTTCAGGGTCGCGCAGCGCAGCACGCACCAGGTCGATGTTGCGACCCGCGGCGTCCTTGGGCGCAAGAGCCACGGCTGCGTGCGTTTCGGCTGCCGAGCCAGGAACCAGTTGATCGAGGGTTTTACGCAACGCCGCTGCAATTTGGCTGAGGCTGGTGCCGTTGGCTGCTGCCTGGGCAGCGTCGACCCCAATATAGAGTGCGAATCCGCGTGCAACGGGCTGCGAAGTGGTTTGTTGGGTTGGCTGCTCGTTAGAGCTAACTGGCTGGTTGTTGGTCATGTGAGAATCCTTTGACTAGAGTCATGCGTCTTTGCTGTGGTGCTGGTGAGTGAGTGGCGAACGGCCACGGATGTTTCAGCGGTGCGCTTCGATGCGCGGGGCGTGCGGCTTTAGCGGCACATTCGCATGCACATGACAGCACGCATCATGTCGGCGTCAGCAAAGTTTGCTTGAGCCGAAAATGCGGTGAAGGTGCTGTTAGTCATAAAAAGAACTTTAACATGAAAGCTGATGCTTCGACTAGGTGAGGCAATTTAGGCAAGCCACAAACGAGGATGCACGCATGAAGGTTTTGATGGTCTGCCTCGGCAACATTTGCCGTTCGCCGATGGCCGAGTTTATGTTGCGCCATGCCGCCGCAAGCGCCGGGGTGAGCATCGAGGTTGCGAGCGCCGGAGTGAGCGCTGAGGTTGGGCGGCCGGCCACCCGCGAGGCGCGGCAGGTGCTAGCCGAAATCGGAGTGAGCGGCGAGGGGCACGTTGCACGAATGCTCACCGAGCAGATGCTTGCAGAAGCCGATCTGGTTTTGGTTGCCACCGAATCGCTGCTTCGTCGAGTTATGCAGTTCGATAACGCGGATGCATCGAAAACCAACCTCATGCTCGGCGACACCGACCTTGCCGACCCTTGGGGTTTGAGCCTCGAAGACTATCGAGACACCGCAAGGCAACTTGAGCCCATGGTGAATCGGGTTATCGCCCAGGCTGGCTCTTAATAGCTAGTTCGCTGTGCCAAACAGGCGGTCGCCTGCGTCGCCCAAACCGGGCACGATGTAGCCCTTCTCGTTTAGGTGCGAGTCGAGAGCACCGAGCACAATGTTTACGTTGCGGTCGCCAAACTTGGCATCAACCGCGGCAACACCCTCGGGCGCACCCAGTAGGCAGATGCAGGTAACCTCTTTGGCGCCACGTTCAAACACGTAGTTAATCGAATCGATCAGGGTGCCACCGGTGGCAAGCATTGGGTCGATGATATAAACCTGACGACCCGAAAGGTCTTCGGGTAGGCGATTGGCGTAGGTGTGCGGTTCAAGGGTTTCTTCGTCGCGCTTGATGCCCAAGAAACCAACTTCGGCGGTTGGCAGAAGCTTGACGATGCCTTCGAGCATGCCCAAACCAGCGCGCAAGATTGGCACGATAATCGGCCGCGGGCGACTCAGTTTTACTCCTTGAGCGCGAGTAACCGGAGTTTCGATCTCGATGTCTTGCACCGAGACATCCCTGGTGGCTTCGTAGGCGAGTAGGGTCACTAGTTCTTCAACCAGCTGGCGAAAGACCGGCGATGGCGTGTTTATGTCACGCAGCACGGTTAGCTTGTGGGTAATGAGAGGGTGGTTGGCTACAAAGACTCGCATAGGCTAAATCTATATGAGGAGGATGCCTTGAACCACAGCTTTGTAGAGCCAATGCAGCAAGCCGTGACTTTGGCCATGGAGGCAGCGGCAACTTCTGGTGATGTTCCGGTTGGGGCCGTTCTCATCGATGACGCCGGCAATGTGGTTGCCCGCGGCAACAACATTCGCGAAGCCACCGGCGACCCAACCGGTCACGCCGAGATTGTTGCCATTCGCGCGGCAGCCGAAGCGCTTGGCACCTGGCGCCTAGACGGGCTAACCCTCGTGGTCACCCTTGAGCCATGTGTAATGTGCGCCGGTGCAATCGTTGCATCGCGTATTGCAAAAGTGGTTTTTGGTTCTTGGGATGCCCGTGTCGGTGCCGCCGGTTCGCTCTACGACTTGCTGCGAGATGGCCGACTAGGAACACCCGTTGAGGTTATTGGGGGAGTGCTCGAAAGCGAATGCTCTCAGCTGCTCACTCAGTTCTTCGAAGCCAAACGCACATCTGGCTCCAAGTAAATAACTCGCGTCGCCGGCACGGCCGCACGCACACTCTGCTCGGCACCGTTAATAATGTCGGCAATCTCTTGCCCGGTAGCGCTCGCCGAAATCTCAATCTTCGCGGCAAGCATCAGCTCGTCGGGGCCGAGGTACAAAGTCTTCGAGTGGATGATCGAAAGCACGCCATCGGCACCCTCCAGTGCATTGCGAATCGCAAGGTCATCGGCAGCCGTTGCACCTTCGCCAACCAGCAGGCTCGAGGTCTCGATTCCTAGCACTACAGCCACCAAAACCAGTAGGGCTCCGATGGCGAGGGTGCCGTAGGCATCCCAGATAGGGTCATGGGTTAGAACGGTGAGACCAACGCCAGCGAATGCCAGCACCAAACCAACCAACGCGGCCATGTCTTCGAGAAGCACAACCGGCAACTCTGGTGACTTTGCGTGACGAATGAACTGAGCCAGCGAAGCCTGCCCGCGATCTTCTTTGGCTGCATTTAGCGCGGTGACAAGGCTGAAACTTTCGAGCAATATCGAAACACCCAACACGGTCAATGGCAACCAGGCCTGCTGAAGCTCGTGAGGTTCGGCGATCTTGTTGAAGCCTTCGATTACCGAGAACATTCCACCGATGCTGAACAGCACAATCGAAACCATGAACGCGTAAATGTATCTTGAACGGCCGTAACCGAACGGGTGCGTCTGCGATGCCTCGCGCTTTGCGCGCTTACCGCCAACTATCAGCAGAATCTGGTTGCCCGAATCGGCCATCGAGTGGATGCCTTCGGCAAACATCGAAGCCGAGCCAGAAACCGCGGCCGCAACAAACTTGGTCACGGCGATGCCCACGTTAGCGCCCAGGGCTGCAACGATCGCTCTGGTTGAACCTTCAGTACTCATGCTTGCCTCCAATGTAGTAGCCTATTTCACGGTGACGTGTCCGAGCGGCCGAAGGTGCAACTCTCGAAAAGTTGTGTGGGTGAAAGTCCACCGTGGGTTCAAATCCCACCGTCACCGCCACTAAACAAACAAAATCCCCACGTGATGTAGGGGATTTTTTTGTTGGCGCATGCCGGCGGTGCATTCGACCCAAAGAGTGCACGGCAAAACTTAGAGGTAGGTTTTGAGCATGTGGCTCATTTTGGCGGTAGCGAGTGCAGTCTTTGCCGCGCTGGTTTCGGTGCTTGGCAAAAAAGGCCTCGCCGGGGTTTCGAGCAACTTGGCCACGGCAATTCGGGCAACCGTGGCCTTGGGTTTGGCTTGGCTGGTTGCCCTCGTAACGGGTTCAACAACTCAGCTCGCCGCACTAACGCCAAACGACCTGACTTTCATTCTGCTTTCGGGTGTTGCAACCGGCGCTTCGTGGTTGTGTTTCTTCAAGGCCCTGCAGCTGGGCAGGGTTTCCGACGTAGTAGCGATCGACCGCACATCGCTGCTGTTCACGGGGCTCGCCGCCATCGCCCTCTTTGGCGAAACCAACCATCTGGCCACCAAGATTTTTGGCCTCATAGTTGTGGTTGCGGCCACGATGC
>JAHEAT010000080.1 GCA_024642605.1 Microbacteriaceae bacterium | reverse complement strand
AACCATGGTTTCGAGAGACATAACGCGTCTCGACGTTTTGGCTTCAGACCCAGACCCAATGCTTTCAGAAGCCTTCGACGAAGGTGACTACAATGTCGTTGCCGACATGGCTGCCCGCTATTACTCGATCGTTCTAACCGACTGCGGTACCGGCATCGTGCACTCGGTGATGCGTCCTACTCTGCAGCGTGCAACCGGGCTGGTTATTGTCTCGGGCGGTTCGGTAGACGAGGCTCGCCTAGCATCAGAGACACTTACCTGGCTCGAGGCCAACGGTTACGGCGACCTTGTTCGTAACTCGGTGGTCGCACTCAACACCGCAACCCAGGCTACGCAGCTTGTGAAGCTAGACGAGATTGAGCAGCACTTCAAGACTCGAGTGCGTCACGTAGTTCGTATTCCTTACGACCCAGCGCTAGCAGCCGGTTCGGTTATCAAATTCTCAAGTTTGCGCAAGGCCACACAAGAGGCCGCCCGCGAACTCGCCGCCATCGTGGTTGATGGTCTCGTCGCACAAGGCTAGCCTTGGCCGTTAGAGAAATTCGCTTACTGGGCGACCCTATTTTGAAGAGCGTTTGCTCAGTGGTTACCGATTTCGATCAAGCCACTTCGCTGGTTGCCGATCTTCTAGAAACCACGCAACTGCCAGGCCGCGCCGGTGTTGCGGCGAACCAAATTGGTGTCGGGCTGCGCGCCTTCAGCTTTAACGTAAACGGACACCTTGGCTACCTAATTAACCCGAGAATCGTTGAAACCAGCGGTGAACCCGAATTGCTCGAGGAAGGCTGCCTATCGGTTCCAGGCCTCTGGCACAAAACCCCGCGGTATCCTCGCGCTATCGCAGAGGGCCAGTTGCTCGATGGTTCAACCATTCGAATCGAGGGCTCGGGGCTCTTGGCTCAAGCGCTGCAACACGAATGCGACCACCTAGACGGAATGGTCTATCTTGACCGACTGGAACTCGACGAGCGCAGAAGCGCCATGCGAAAGCTTCGCGAAACCGATTGGTTTATGAAGTAGCTCGCTTTCGGTCGTTTAGCCGTTGACGGCAGCTTCGACCGTAGAAGGGCCGGTTCCGTAAATCTCGTCGACCACTGGCGAAAAGTCTTTTAGCACCTGCGCCCGCTTGATCTTTAGAGATGGCGTGAGGTGACCCGATTCTTCGGTGAGCTCAGATTGTATGATCACGAACTTTCGAATCGACTCAGCCTTAGACACCGAAATGTTTACCTGGTCGACTGCGCGTTGAATTTCGTCGAGCACAAGTTTCGACTTTGAAGCTTCGGCCACAGTCATGGATTTGTCGCCACCGTTATTTGCCAGCCAGATGGGGAGCATCTCGGCATCTAGCGAAATGATGGCGGCGATGAACGGCTGACGGTCTCCGATAACAACGGCTTGACCAATCAGCGGATTCGCGCGAAGTGGGTCTTCGAGCGGTGCTGGGGCAACATTCTTGCCACCTGCAGTAACCAAAAGTTCTTTTTTGCGACCTGTAATTTGCAAGAAGCCTGTTTCGTCGAGCTCACCGATGTCTCCGGTGTGCAGCCAGCCATCTGTGATTGTCTCTGCGGTCGCTTCGGGGTTTCTCCAGTACCCGCGAAGCAGGTTGTAACCGCCAAGCAGAATCTCACCGTCATCCGCGATTTTTACGCTGGTGCCAGGCAGGGCGTAACCGACCTTGCCGATTTTTACGTTGTTTGGGCGACCGATCGTTGCCGGAGCTGTGGTTTCGGTTAGACCGTAACCCTCGAGCACGGTCAAGCCGATTGCACGGTAGAAGTGACCAAGTCGTTCACCGAGAGGGCCGCCGCCTGAGATTGCGAACTTCACGTTGCCACCCATAGCGGCGCGTAGCTTTTTGTAGACGAGGGCATCGAACAGCTTGTGCTGCAGGTTGAGCTTGGCTGGAACGTGACCGGCTTCGTTTGCGCGAGACCAGGCGATGGCTACATCTACCGCCTTGTGAAAAATCTTGCCTCTGCCTGATGCTTCAGCCTTCTGCTCTGCAGTGTTGTAGACCTTTTCAAAAACTCGCGGCACCGCGAGCAAGAAGTTTGGTTTGAAGCTGACCATACCTGGGCCGACGTTTTTCGCGTCTGGCTGATGGCCAACCTTTACGCCGACGTGTACCGCGATTACTTCGATGAAGCGGGCAAACACGTGCGCTAGTGGCAAGAACAACAAAGTTGAGGTGCCTTCCCAGAGCACCTCAGGCAGCTCGATCTGCGCGTTGCGAGAGAGTTCAACAAAACCACGGTGGGTTAACTCGCAGCCCTTTGGCTTACCGGTGGTACCTGAGGTGTAGATGATGGTGGCAAGGTCGGCTAGGCCAGCAGCGCTCCGTCGCTTTTCAACCTGCTCATCGGTAACCTCTAGACCAGACTCAATCAAGCGGTTGACGGCGTCGTTGTCGATGCGCCAAACATTGCGAACCAGGGGAGTACTTGCCTTTATTTGGTTGTAACGATCCTGGTGTTCTTGCGATTCAATCCAGAGTGCAACCGAGTCGCTGTTCGAGAGAATCCACTCGAGTTGAGCGGGTGCGGAGGTTTCGTAAACCGGCACCGAGACCGCGCCGGCATACCAAATGGCAAAGTCAATCAGAGACCACTCAAATCTGGTTCTCGACATGATGGCAACTGCCTGGCCGGGTTGAACTCCACTGGCAATCATTCCCTTGGCCAGAGCGATTACGCGCTTCTGAAAATCTTCTGCCGTGATGTCTACCCAAATGCCGTTGGCGTCTTGCTCGGCGTAAAGGGGAAGTTTGGGGGTTGCCTTGACTCGCTCAATCAGCAGATTCGTAATGTTGTCGGTCTCATCAGAAATGATGTGCGCCGGAATCTCGTAGGTTTGCATCTTTGCTCCCGCTCGGTTACTGGGTAAAGCCTATTTGCTTGGCTCGGTAGAACTCGGGCAAATTAGGTGTGAAATCGGGGGAAGTTTTTTGTACCTCTGTGGCTAAACTTACACAGATAGCAGGCTCAATACTCGAAAAAGGCGAAAATGCATGCGGTAGGAATCGACATCGGTGGCACCAAGATTGCCGGAGCGCTGGTCGACGAGCAGGGCAACATCATTCGAGAGACTCGCGTGCCGACACCCGCGCACGATGCCGATGCCATTGCCGATGCCGTGGTTGCACTCATCCGTGAACTTTCACAGGGCGTTGAAGTTGGCGCAGCAGGCGTGGCGGCTGCTGGTTTTGTAGACGCGGAACGAGCCAACATCGTTTACGCGCCAAACCTCTCATGGCGCAACGAGCCAATCAAAGCCAAGATTCAGGCACGACTAGACATTCCGGTGTTCATCGAAAACGACGCTAACGCCGCAGGCTGGGCCGAGTTTCGATTTGGTGCCGGAGTTGGAGCAAAGCACGTTGTAATGCTCACGATCGGAACTGGAGTTGGTGGCGCGGTTATCGTCGACGGCCACTTGCTTCGCGGAGGCTTCGGCTTGGCTGCAGAGCTTGGCCACGTGCCACTCAATGGTGGCGATCGGCCGTGCGGCTGCGGCCAGACCGGTTGTATCGAGCCTTACGGTTCGGGTACGGCGCTGTTGAAGTCGGCAAAAGAACTCGTCGAATCTGGTGACCCTAAGGGTGCCAGGCTCGCCGAACTAGCTGAAGAAGCCGGTGAGCTCTCCGGAGCGCAGGTTTACCAAGCGATTACCGAAAACGATTCGGCCGCCTTGGAGCTTTTGGCTAATCTGGGTGCCGCGCTCGGCAAGACGGTGGCCGGCATTTGTGCCGTACTTGATCCAGAAGTTGTAATCATCGGTGGCGGAGTGAGCGCCGCTGGCGATCTTCTGCTCAACCCGATCAGAGAAAGTTACCTGCGACACCTGTCGGCCGCCGACTATCGCCCACATGTGCGTTTCGCGATCGCAGAATTCGTCAACGATGCCGGCGTTGTCGGCGCTGCCGACCTCGCCCGACGCGAACTTGGCACGCTGTAAACTTTAAGTTCGCTCGAATCGAGTTGCAGACCTAAGAAAAGCGGGAGGTATCGTGGCTTATTTCATTTTGAAATCACTGATTCTCGGCCCGTTGCTGCGCTTACTGTTTCGCCCTTGGGTGCGAGGCATGCAAAACATCCCGAGTAGTGGCGCGGCAATTCTTGCCAGCAACCACCTCTCGTTCAGCGACTCAATCTTTCTTCCACTCCAGACTCGCCGCCCGGTGGTTTTCTTGGCAAAATCTGAATACTTCACCGGCAAGGGGCTCAAAGGCGCATTGACGCGCTGGTTCTTCAAATCAACCGGTCAGTTGCCAATCGACCGATCAGGCGGAAAGGCGTCGGAGGCTTCGCTAAATACAGGCCTCAAAGTTCTAGCTCAGGGGCAACTGCTCGGCATTTACCCCGAAGGCACTCGCAGCCCAGATGGCCGCCTGTTTCGCGGTCGCACCGGAATTGCCCGCATGGTTCTCGAAGCCAAGGTTCCGGTCATACCGGTAGCGATGATCGACACCGAAAAGGTTCAGCCAATCGGCAAACGTCTTCCGCGCATCCGTCGCATTGGAATCATCGTCGGCGAACCACTCGACTTCTCGAGGTTCACCGGAATGGAAGGCGATCGCATTGTTTTGCGAGCCATCACCGATGAAATCATGTATGAACTGATGAAGTTGAGCGGCCAAGAATATATCGATGTCTACGCCACCTCGATGAAGAAACCTAAACCAAACGCAGTCAGGAAAGCAGAGTAATGAACGAACCAGTAGTCGCAGCCGATCCAGCGGTTCTCGCGGGGCTCGACAACTATGTCAACCTGCCTGCAGCTCAGCAACCAATCTGGCCAGACCAGGCGGCGGTGGCATCTGCTCGCGCTGAACTGTCGAAACTACCTCCTCTGGTTTTTGCCGGTGAAGTAGACATTTTGCGCACCCGCCTGGCAGCTGCCGCCGAAGGCAAAGCTTTCTTGCTTCAAGGCGGTGACTGCGCCGAGACTTTTGCCGATGCAACCGCCGACCGCATTCGCAATCGAGTAAAAACACTGCTGCAAATGGCGGTTGTGCTCACCTACGGTGCATCGCTGCCGGTCATCAAAATGGGCCGAATGGCCGGGCAGTTCGCCAAGCCTCGCTCATCGAACGATGAGACCCGCGAAGGTGTAACGCTTCCTGCCTACCGCGGTGATGCAGTCAACGGCTACGACTTCACCACCGAGTCGAGAACCGCAAACCCTCAGCGACTGCTGAGCGCGTATCACACCAGTGCTTCGACCCTCAACTTGATTCGTGCCTTTACCCAGGGCGGATTCGCCGACCTGCGCTCGGTTCACGAATGGAACAGCGGGTTCACCAACAACCCGGCCAACGCTCGTTACGAATCTCTGGCCAAGGAAATCGACCGCGCCATCAAGTTCATGGCTGCCTGCGGCGCCGACTTCGATGCCCTCAAGACCACCGAATTCTACGTAAGCCACGAAGCGCTGCTGTTCGACTACGAACGTCCGATGACTCGAATCGACTCACGAACCGGAACCCCTTACGACACCTCTGGGCACCTGGTTTGGATAGGTGAGCGCACTCGTCAGCTCGATGGTGCTCACGTCGATTTCATGTCGCGCATTCGCAACCCGATCGGCGTAAAGCTCGGACCGAGCACTTCAACCGACGATGTGCTTGCTCTGATTGACAAGCTCGACCCAAACCGCGAGTCAGGTCGTCTTACTTTCATCAGCCGGATGGGTGCGCCTAAGATTCGCGAGGCGCTGCCTCGTTTGGTCGAGGCCGTACGCGACTCGGGTGCAAAACCGCTTTGGATCACCGACCCAATGCACGGCAACGGAATCACCACAAAGAATGGCTACAAATCTCGTCGATTCGACGACGTCATGGATGAAGTTCGTGGTTTCTTCGAAGTTCACCGTGCAGCCGGAACAGTGCCGGGTGGTATTCACGTTGAGTTGACCGGTGATGACGTTGCCGAATGCCTCGGTGGTTCTGAGCACATCGATGAGGCGACCCTTGAAGAACGTTACGAGTCGCTGTGCGACCCGCGTTTGAACCACTCGCAGTCACTTGAATTGGCTTTCCTCGTTGCAGAGGCTCTATCTAACCGATAAACGGTTAATGCTTTGCTATCGGCTAACTATGGTGACTTTGTCACCTCGGTGCAGCACGGTTCCAGCTGACACCGATGCCGACTTGACCAGGTAGATGCCCCATTTGGTGCTGAGTTTGTCGGTATCAACCACAACCACGAGCCCGATCGCCTTCAAGGCCGACTGTGCTGCTGCGATGGTTTCTCCGACCACCTTAGGCATCGTCACTCGATCTGATCCCTTAGAAACCGATAGTTCGACACTGCCGTTTTCGCCCAGGGGTTGAGTGAGCGGTACCAGCGAAATGACCTGGCCAGCCGGCACCGTATCTGAGTATTCGGTCTTAACCGAATCGACAGTAAGCCCGGCCGTGGTTAGCAGTGCGACTGCGGCTTCTTGAGTGATACCCGCCACCGAAGGAATTGGGCCCAGAGAAACCTTAAGCGTTACCGAGCTTCCGGCGGCAATCTTCTTCGAGTCTGAACCGGTGTAATCGAATACCGTTCCGGCCGCGGCATCGTTGAACCAAGCATCGGCCCCACCAAACACAAAGCCAGCCTTGGTAATCTCGATGGTTGCTTCGGCCAAGTTCTTTCCAATCAGGCTTGGTACAGCCTTCAACTCCGGACCAAGCGACACAACTAGATTCAGATTTCCGCCAGAGAATACCAGTGCACCGGCGGCCGGTTCGCTGCGAATAACCTTGCCCTGCGCGACATCGGAGGAGTATTCGTTGGTTACCGAAACGTTCTGGTTTAGATCGCGAACAGCTGCCTGAGCCGCCGCAACGGTTCGATTCGTCAAAGTTGGCAGAGCCTTGAGTGCACCCGGGCCTGATCCGAACCACCAGCCCAGGGTTGCGGCTAGGGTGACCACTGCAAGAGTTGAAATAAACCATCGCCAGAAGCGTGAGCCGGTAAATCTCGAAAACGGAAGTTCGTCTTCGGTTACGGCCATGTCAATCAATGTGGTTTCGTTGGCACCGTGGATTAGGCCGGTTTGGTCGCCCGTATTCAAAACTGTGGTGGCATTAGCTGCAGCTGAGATTACCTGGGTTGCCGCCGAGTCGGTAACCGAAGGGGCAAGCGGTTGAGGCGTAACGGGGGATGCTGGCCGGTTTTGAAGGCCGCCCTTAATGTTTCTTAGGTAAGAAAGTAGCTCATATGCATTCTCGGGTCTGTCGTCGGGGTTGATTTCGGTGCACCAGAGCACCATCTCGTCAACATCTGGCGAAATGCCGGCAACGCTCGAACTTGGGGCTGGCACTCGTGAAGTGGTGTGGGCACTGGCTACCTGCGCTGCGGTATCGCCGGTGTAAGGCTGCGACGACGTGAGCAATTCGAATGCCAGGATGCCTACCGCATACACATCTACGCGCTTGTCTGACTGCCCCTTTGAGACGAGTTCAGGAGCAAGGTAGGCTGCGGTGCCAATCAGTTGGCTAGAGGTTGCTGCCGATACCGGGCGGGCCAGCCCGAAGTCGCTCAACTTGATGCGGCCATCGTCGGCCAAAAGAACATTCTCGGGTTTTATGTCGCGGTGCACGATGCCGGCTCGATGGGCTGCATCGAGCCCCTGCAGAACTTGTTCAAGGATGCCGACAACCTTGGCCTGGGGGATCGCACCGAAATCGTTTAGTACGTCTCTCAGAGTTCGCCCTGCCACGTACTCCATCACCAGATATGGCGAGCCTTGGTCGGAGCCCTGGTCGAAAATGTTGACGAGGTTCGGGTGGTTCAAATTCGCAGCCAGCACGGCTTCACGTTCGAAGCGCTCTAAGAAGCTGGGGTCTTGGGCCAGGTGCGGGTGAATGACCTTGATTGCCACCTGACGTTGCAGGCGAAGATCCTCTGCAAGAAAAACCTTGGCCATGCCCCCAGATGCGAGTGGGCGAATGATTCGGTAGCGCTCGCCGAGCAATCGATCGTCGAAGGGGGATTGGTTCATCAATAGTAAGGATACCGCCAACTGTTTTTCAGCGGTTTCGCGGATGACTCATGTTGTGGCACTCTTAACGGGTGAGTGATGTTTTTTCTAAAGTCGAATTCATCGACTACAACCGTGCCGGCGAACTGTTAGGTATTTCGGTGGGCAAGGTTAGGCGTCTGGTTGAAGACCATTCGCTCGTTTCGGTTAGGCGCGGAACCGACCGACTGATTCCTGCAGAAACCATCGTCGACGGCGAGCCGCTGCACAGCTTGCGCGGCACGATCATCATGTTGATTGACTGCGGACTCAAGCTTGACGATGCGGTTGAGTGGCTTTACACCGAGAACGATATTCTTGAAACCACGCCGATGGCTTCGCTATTGGCCGGGCACAAATCTCCCGTGCGACGAGCAGCTCAATTTTTGGCTCAGTAGCAGCTCATTGGGGTCTTAGGCCTGGCGGTTGATTACCCGCATGGCCAGTTCACGCAGTTGAATTTTCGCGGTGCCATCAAGTTGAAGTTGCTCTAGCGCGCTGAGGCTTTCGTTTGCCAGCTCTTCGATCATCTTCTCGGTCTTTGCCAGTGCGCCCGATTCTTTGATGGCCTGCTGAAGAAAGACAATCTGCTCTGCTTCGAGGGTGCGACTCATCAAAAGTTCGTCGAATACTTTGCCGACGCTAGGGGTGAGTGCTTCTCGAGTGAGGGCAACCAAAACGGTGCGCTTACCCTCTCTGAGATCGTCGCCGGTTGGTTTGCCGGTTACGGCAGAATCACCGAAAACTCCAAGGATGTCGTCGCGCAGCTGAAAAGCCATGCCGAGCGGAATGCCAAATGCCGATAACCCTCGAAGGGTCGACGGGTCTGCTCCGGCAAACGCGGCACCGATGAGCAGCGGTGCTTCGATACTGTACTTGGCTGTCTTGTAGAGAATGACTCGGTTGGCCCGGCCAACCGCACCTTCTACGTCGCGGGTTGGGGCGGCGTTTTCTTCGAGAACGTCGAGGTACTGCCCAGCCATAACCTCTACGCGCATCTTGGAGAACTCGTCGCGGCAGGCCGCTTCGATTTGGGAGTTTGGTGAGTTTAGGAGCGCGCCACCGAAGATTTCGCTGCTCCAAGCGAGCATTAGGTCGCCCACTAGCACCGACCCGGCTTGACCGAAGCGCTCGGGGCTGCCCGCCCACTGGCTTACACCGTGCATGGCTTCGAAGCGTTTGTGAATCGATGGCACACCGCGGCGGGTGTCGCTCTGGTCGAGAAGGTCGTCGTGCACGAGGGCTGCACCGTGGAACATCTCGAGCGCGGCGCCGATGCCCACCAAAGCTTGGGCCGATTTGGTTCGCTGGGAGTGGTCTTGTTGAAAACTTGAAATGTCTAGGCATGCCACCCAGGCCCAATAGCAGAATAGAGCTCTAAATCGCTTGCCGCCCGCCAGTAAATCTTTGGTGTAGTCGAGAATCACGGTGAGGTCAGGTGAGATAGAAGTGAACTCTTGCTTTCGTTGCTCGCAAAAGTCATCCAGCTGCTTCTGCACCAGATCTAGCAATACCTTGGTCTCACTCACGCCAATAGCCTAACTGCTCGCCGAGCCATAGTATTGAAAGCAAGTAGTTCATCAACAACGGAGCGATCATGGCCCTATCTGAGCACGAACAGCGCGTTCTCGATGAGCTTGAGCGCGGGCTGTACGCCGAAGACGCAAAGTTTGCCACCAAGGTGGCTTCGGGCGGAAACCCGGCTAGAAAGCTGGTAGCTGGCGCGCTGATCGCGGTCGTTGGTCTGTCGGTCTTGGTTTTCGCTGTGATCATTCAGCTAATGGTTATTGGCTTGGTGGCTTTTGCACTCATGCTGGCCGGTCTCGTGGTGGCAACCTCGGGCAACAGCAAGCCTCGCCCCGCCGCTTCAAAGCAGTCAGGCCCTAAAGGCAAGCCATTCAAGTCGGGTGGCGGCTCTTACTTCGAAGATCGCTGGGACAAACGCTCGGGTCAGTAGACCAACTCGGCTCTGCCCTTACCCCTCCGGGGGTATTTTTTTTGCCCAACTAATGCGTCGGTTTGTACATTCACTCCATTTTGCACCACCGCATAGATACCAATAAATCACTGATTGTTACCCAAACGATATCGAAAATATACACGCAATTCTCGCTTTTTAGGCGGAGCAGTGGAGTAAAGTGGTAGAAAGTGCAGCACCGAGGAGAAGAAAGGAGGATCGTGATGTTTTCAGGTGAATACGAGCTCAAGCTCGATGACAAGGGGCGCATGATTCTCCCTGCCAAACTTCGCGAAGAGTTTCAGGGCGGCCTCTACCTGACCCGTGGCCAAGAGGGCTGCATCTTCGTGTATACGAGCGCCTACTTCAACGAATTGATTTCAAACATGGATGCGGCTGCGCTAACCACTTCGGAGCAGCGCGCGTTCCTCCGCCTCTTCCTTTCGGGCGCTAAGAACGAACTGCCAGACCGCCAAGGCCGCATCAACATTGCTTCAACTCTGCGCACCTACGCGCATCTGGAACGCGAACTGATTGTTATCGGTGTGCGCACTCACCTTGAGATCTGGAACCGCGAACTTTGGTTGCAGTACCAGGCCCGCGAAGAAGCAGCATTCGCCAACCGCGACGGGGAGGTGATTCCGGGAATCTTCTAGCCCACCAGCTAGATCTCCAGCCGATGAGAACCGACCTTCTTCCCCTAGGTCGGAATCGCGGATGGGGTTCTAGAAAGTGGTATAGAAACCGGGGCTTATGTCCATTTCAGACCTCCACGAACCAGTTCTTCTAGAACGTTGCATCGAGGTGCTGGCTCCGGCCATCGAAGGCAAGTCTGCCATCCTCGTAGATTGCACGCTCGGACTCGGGGGCCACACCGAAGCCTTCCTCGAGCGCTTTCCTAATCTTCGAGTTGTGGGTCTCGACCGCGACCCGAACGCACTCGCCCTAGCCAAGCAACGCCTGGCTCGCTTCGGTGACCGAGTTGACTACTGCCACGTAACCTACGACCAGATTGGCGAAGCGCTAGACGAACTCGGTATCGACCGAGTCGAAGCGATTCTGATGGACCTTGGTGTTTCATCGATGCAACTCGATGAGTCGGAGCGCGGTTTCGCTTATTCATACGAGGCCCCGCTCGACATGCGCATGGATAACACCACTGGCAAGACCGCTGCCGACATCGTGAACTCATACGCCGAAGACGACCTAGTTCGCATCTTCAGAGAGTTTGGCGAAGAGCGATTCGCGCGACAGATTGCCCGCGCATTGGTCAACGCTCGTCGCGACGAACCTTTTGTCACCAGCACCCAACTCGCTGGACTAATCGCGAAGGTCGTGCCGTTCATCCCGGGAAAGAGCTCGGGCCACCCTGCCAAGCGAGTCTTTCAAGCCCTGCGCATCGAAGTGAACGGTGAGCTCGAAGTGCTTGAGGATGCAATGCCTGCCGTAATTGATGCTCTAACTATTGGCGGTCGTGTTCTAGTGCTCGCCTATCAGTCGCTCGAAGACCGGATCGTAAAGCGCGCCTTCGTAGCCGCCTCAACCTCATCGGCACCACTCGATTTGCCGATCGAACTTCCGGAGCACGCACCAGTGCTTCGGCTGGTAGTCAAAGGCGCTGAGATGGCGCCCGAGTCAGAAAAAGAATCAAACCCACGATCAGCATCGGTGCGACTTCGTGCGGCTGAAAAAGTAAGGCAGGCAGCATGAGCGCGCTGAGAGCAAACACTTCGATCGCAGCATCGAGGTGGACCCCGAGACTGGTAACCCAGAAGCACGGACGCACCCGACTAGCCACCCCTCTCATCGTTGTCCTCGGGCTCGTGGGCATTCAGATCTTGCAGCTCATCATCGGTGTTTTCATCAGCGCCGGTGCTTACGACTTGGCTCAACTCAAGGCTTACAAACATGACCTCGGTACTACTAGCGAAATTCTTTCGGCCGAGGTTGACTCGCTATCTTCGCAGCAGAACCTGGCCAACGCGGCAGAAGGTCTTGGCATGGTTGCCAACACCAACCCGGTTTTTCTAAGTGTTGAAGCGCAAAAGGTTTATGGCAAGCCAACTGCAGCCTTCGGCGGCGACTCCACCAAGGTGGCTCGAAACCTAGTAGCCAACTCGATGCTGGTAAGCACCACCGATGTTGGTTCGATCAAAGCCAAGCAGGCTGCAGCCCAGGCCGTTGCCAAGGCAAAAGCCGCCGCTAAGGTGAGCGCAGCGACGAGTACGGCAACCACGATTCCTGCCAATGTCGCTCCGAAGCAAACCGCCACGGCTCAAGTAGCGTTTTCAAGTGGCAAGCTATTGGCTTCGCCTACCCACTAAACGCGAAACGAGGGCTCAATGAGTTACATGCAGCCCGGTGACACCTCGAAGCGCATTCGGATTTTCACCGCGTTACTGGTGGTGGTTTCTTTGGTTTTCACCTGGAAACTTGTTGAGTTCCAGGTAGTTCGCGCAGCCGACATCAACAAGATTTCTAAGGAAAAACGTTCGGTAACCCGAACCATCCCCGCCGTGCGCGGTTCGATTATCGACTCACAAGGTAACGTGCTTGCGCGCACCGTCAACCGCTACGACATTAACGCGGCCCCGATCAACGTGCTACCGATCACTCGCACCGTAAACGGGCAAGACGTGACCATCAGCGTTGAACAGCAGATTGCCGAAGTGGCTGCCGTGCTCGGCATGACCGTTGAAGATGTCACGGCGAAGGTCGCTGGTAAATCAAACTACGCAAACATAAAGAAGAACGTCGATTCGGAAGGCTACCGTGCGCTTCAGAAGCTCGACATTCCTTGGCTTTACTACGACCAAAAGTTGGCCAGAATTTACCCGGATGGCGCCGTAGCCGGAAACCTTCTTGGATTCGTGGGTGTAGATGGCACCCCCTTGGCGGGCATCGAACGGCAGTACAACTCGTGCCTCGCCGGCATCGACGGGCAAGAGACATTTGAGCGAGGCGCAACCGATGGCATTCGCATTCCAAACAGCGCGCAGGTTACGCAGAAAGCCAGAAACGGCTCAAACGTTGTACTCACCATCAACGCAGACCTTCAGTACTACACCCAGCAGGTGCTCGTAAACACGGTTAGAAACCTTAGAGCCGACTGGGCTAGCGCCGTTGTGGTTGAAGTGAAGACCGGCAACATTTTGGCGGCAGCCGAAGCACCGACTGTCGACCCGAACAACCCCGGAGGATCGACCGCTGCCGACCGCCAGTCGCGCATCTTCCAGGCAGTGTTCGAACCCGGTTCAACTATGAAAACCGTGACCGCCGCTACCGTGGTCGATCAGGGCAAGGCAACTCCAGAATCGAAGATTAAGGCGCCCTACCGAATTCGACTTCCTTGGGGTCAGTACATTCAAGACAGTCACATGCACGGCACCGACAAGCTCACGCTCACCGGTGTGCTTCGCGACTCATCAAACACCGGCATGATCCAGTTCGGAGCGAGAGTCAACACCGAAACTCGCTACAACTATCTGCGCAAGTTTGGCGTCGGCGAAAAGACCTCGGTGAACTTTGAGGGTGAATCGGCAGGCCTCATCAACAAATGGCAAAACTGGGACAAACTAACCGACAAGACTTCGATGTTTGGTCAAGGTATTGCCGTAACACCGATTCAAACTGCCTTCTTCTACCAGACGATTGCCAACGGGGGAGTGCGCCTGCAGCCTCGCCTGGTTGCCGGTTGCCAAGATTCCTCGGGCAACATCGTGAGTCCTGCATCCAAGCCGGGTGTTCGCGTGATCTCGCCGGCTACCGCAAGATCAACGATCGACATGCTCGAAAAGGTAGTTGAGCAGGGTGGTATCGGTCGCACCGCTGGAATTTCGGGGTACCGCATCGCCGGAAAGTCTGGAACCGCTCAGATCAAAGACGGTAAAGGCTACGGATACCGCTACGCCATTTCGTTCATCGGCATGGCACCCGCCGAAGACCCGCAGTATGTGCTGGCCGTTACCGTTTATAAGCCGCGAACCGTGAGCAACTCCATTGGCGCAACGCCACCGTTCAAGCGAATATTTGAGCAGGTTCTGCGCATGTACCGCGTGCCGCCTTCAACGACTAAATCAGCAAAGATTGCGACGGAGTGGTAGCCGTGAAAGAGTCGATTCCACCAATTCTTAGACCCGATTCGGTTACCCCGGTTGCTCTGACGGCAATCGCCAGCCGCTTCGATTTAGTCTGGGCTTCGCCAGTATCGGACGCTACCGTCACGGGTATCTCGATGAACACCAATGACCTGCGCCCTGGCGATCTGTTTGTGGCAATGCCTGGGTTAAAAACGCACGGCGCTAACTTCGTTGCCAAAGCGCTCGAATCGGGTGCGGTTGCGGTGGTTACCGACCAGGCCGGAATCGAAAAAGTTGGCGAGCTTTCGGTGCCAGTTTTGATTCTTGAGCAGCCACGCAAGCACCTTGGCAACCTCGCTGCTTTCGTATATGGCAACCTGCCAGGAACTATGCCAACCCTGTTTGCCACCACGGGTACCAACGGCAAAACATCGACGACCTACATTATCGAGGCCATCCTGCGCCAGATGGGTGTAGTCACCGGCCTCACTTCGACGGCAGAACGACACATCGCTGGCGAAGTGATCGTGAGTCGCTTGACCACCCCGGAGAGCACCGAGATGCAGGCTCTCGTTGCGCGCATGAAAGAGAAGGGCGTTGAGGCCGTAGCTATTGAGGTTTCGGCCCAAGCGCTCACTCAGCTGCGCGTCGACGGACTTTACTTTGATGTTGCGGGGTTCACCAACCTGAGTCACGACCACCTCGATGATTACCGTGACATGAACGATTATCTAAATGCCAAGGTTGCGCTGTTTGATCCTGCGCGCGCGGGCAGGGCAGTGGTTAGCCTAGATTCGGAATATGGGGCACAGGTAGTTTCTCGAAGCAAAATTGAAACCAAGACTGTGACCATCCGTACCGATGTGGCTGCCGATTACACGGTTCGCATTCTCGAGGAAGTGCCCCAGTACACCTCGTTTGAGGTTAGTGGCCCTCAGGGCGCGCTAACTTCAAAGCTGCCAATCATCGGTGCCCACATGGCATCGAACGCGGGGCTTGCCATCGCCATGCTGGTTGAGGCCGGCTACGAGTTTTCGGCTATTGCCGCAGCCATCACTGCGGGCATCAATGCCTACCTTCCCGGTCGCACCGAACGCGTTACCGGGGCGAGTGGCCCAGACGTTTACGTTGACTTCGGGCACAGCCCGGATGCATTCTTAAACACCCTTGCCGCCGTGCGAAAAGTCACCAGCGGAAAGGTGATCATGTGCTTTGGCGCCGATGGAGATCGTGACGCGACCAAGCGCCCAGAGATGGCTCGCGTGGCTGCCGCCGGCTGCGATATTCTCGTGATCACCGATCACCACCCGAGATTCGAAGACCCCGATTCGATTCGTCGAACTCTGGTTGAATCAGCCAGAGCGCTTCGGCCAGAGTTGGCGATTCACGAGGTTAGCCCGCCCGAGGCGGCCATTCGCTTGGCTGTGAGCTTGGCACAGCCGGGCGACGCAATCTTGTGGGCTGGCCCGGGACACCAGGATTACCGAGACATCCGTGGGGTTCGCACGCCCTACTCGGCAAGAGCCGAAGCGCGCGCCGCACTTAGCGAGCAGGGTTGGTCATGATTCGTCTCACGCTCTCAGAAATCGCGCAAGCTACCGGTGGGCGTGTGATTGGCGATGCCAGCACCGAGGTTTTCGCAGGAGTCGAAACAGACTCAAGGCGAATTGAAGCGGGCTACCTATTTGTGGCAAAACCGGGCGAGGTAACCGACGGGCACCTTTTTGTTGCCACGGCAGCGGCAGCAGGCGCGGTGGCCGCTTTGGTGGAGCGTGAACTCGAAGAGCAGATTCCCCTTGTAGTTGTGCCGAATGTCGTGACGGCGCTCGGTCAGCTGGCCACGCTGGTGCTCGACCGACTTCGTGCGCTCGGCAACCTCACAGTCATCGGTGTAACCGGCTCAAACGGCAAAACTTCAACCAAGAATATGCTTCGAGAGGCGCTTAGCCAGTTCGGGTCGACCATTGCTCCACGCGAGTCGTTCAACAATGAGGTAGGCGCACCGATTTCGATGCTGCTAGCCAACGAATCAACGTCGTATCTCGTGGTTGAACTCGGCGCTGATGGTTTGGGCAGCATTGATTACCTTGCCAAGATGTGCAAGCCAGATGTGGCCGTCGAGCTCAAAGTTGGGCTTGCACACGCTGGGGAGTGGGGTGGCATCGACGTCACCGCCAAAATTAAGGCCGAGCTGATTGCAAACCTCCAACCAAACGGTGTGTTGATCTTCAATTCCGACGACGCCTACTGCGCCGAAATGGGGCGAACCTTTAATGGCAAGAAGGCCAGCTTTGGAACGTCGGGCTCAAACTATTTAGCCGTTGGCTCGCAGGTTTCTTTGGCGGGCACAAAGACCACGGTGGTCTACCCGGATAAATCTGAAACATCCCTGACTCTGCAGATTATCGGTGAACATCAGGTAATGAACGCTCTGGCGACCATCGCGGTGACCGACAGCCTAGGTCTAGATCGTGCACGAGTAATCTCGGCGCTCGAAGCCATGCCGCTAGCCGAGCGTTGGCGCATGCAGTACGCCGAGGTCGGTGGCGTTTCGATTATCAACGATGCCTACAACGCCTCACCCGAGTCGATGAAAGCGGCACTGCAAACCTTGGCAGTGCTCGGCAGAGAAACTTCGAGAAGAACCATCGCAGTTTTGGGCGAAATGGCAGAACTAGGCGCGTTCGCGGCTGATTCACACGATTCAATCGGCCGCTTGATCGTGCGCCTCAACATCGATCAGCTAATCGTGGTTGGTGCTGGTGCGAAACTCATTCACATGGGCGCGGCTCAAGAAGGTTCGTGGGACGGCGAGTCAAAATTCTTCGACACGATTGACGAGGCTTTGCCGCATGTTCGTGGAATGCTTAGGTCGAACGATATTGTCTTGGTGAAGTCATCCAAGTCTGCAAATCTGCGCCACCTGGGTGATGCACTGATGGGAGTTACCGAATGAGAGCGATTCTTGTTGCCGGGGCCATCGGAATGGTCTTCACCCTCTTTCTAACCCCTGCCTTTATCTGGCTGTTCAAGAAGCTTCAGTGGGGTCAGTTCATTCGCGATGACGGCCCGCAATCTCACCACACGAAGCGCGGTACGCCCACAATGGGTGGCATCGTGATCATTCTTGGTGCGGTAACGGGCTATTTCGTTTCGAAAGCTGTCAACTTCGAAGTTCCCACGGTTTCTGCTCTGCTTGCACTGTTCATGATGGTTGGCCTGGGCCTTGTTGG
>JAHEAT010000072.1 GCA_024642605.1 Microbacteriaceae bacterium | reverse complement strand
CGTCTAGGAGGGTTGAAGTTCCATCCTTGCCGTACTGGTAAATACCGATTGACGCACCGGTTGGGTCACCGTTGTCGTCGAACTCGATTGGACCTGAGAAACCGTCGTAGTCAACGTCTTTGCCAGCCTTGATAGCTGCAAGACCTGCTGCGTAGTCGGTTACTACCTCGCCACCGGTCGAAACCGACTGGAGGTTCTCAGAGATGGCCTGACCTGAGTCGTTACCTGCCTGCTCAGCTGCAAGAGCTAGCAAGATAACTGCGTCGTAAGACTCAGCTAGGTAAGCGAATTCGGTTAGGTCTTCGTTGTGGTTGGCCTTGTATAGGTCGGCTGCACGCTGCTTGAAGGCCTCGTCTAGCTTGCCACCAGGAAGAGTTCCCTTTGCGCCTTCAAGGTAGGAAGCGAAGCCTTCTGCCGAGTAGTTTGCAAGGTTTCCGTCGACAAGGTAGATGTCTTTGCCTGGGAAGTTGTTCTTCTGAAGAGCAGGAGCAATCTTCTTGAACTCGTCGTACGAAATTACTAGCACTGAGTCTGCACCCGATGCAACGGTCTTCTGAACGATGGTGTCGAAGTTGGTCTCAGCCTCTGGGAACGATAGGTCAGAAACGATGGTTGCGCCGGCTGCCTCAATGGTTGCCTTTGCCTTCGCCTCTAGGCCTTCGCCGTAAGGAGTCTGCTGGTAGATGATTGCCACGTTCTCGTGACCATCGGCAACAACCTGGTTACCAACGATGGCACCCTGTAGGAGGTCGCTTGGAGCGGTACGGAAGTAGTAGCCGCCGTCATCCCAAGTTGATAGGTCTGGAGCGGTGTTCGACATCGAGATCTGAACAGTCTTCGACTTGGTGACCTGGTCGATGATTAGGCGGGTAACGCCCGATGCAGCAGCACCAACGATGGCGTCAACGCCACTGTCAAGCAACTTGGTTGCCGAAGCAGGAGCAACTTCTGGGTGGTCGCCGTCGCTCGAGTCTTCTAGAGACCATTCAACTGGCTTGCCAAGAACGCCGCCGGCGTCGTTGATGTCTTTGATCGCTAGTTCAACACCAGCAATTTCAGGTGGGGAAAGGAAAGCAAGTGCGCCAGTTAGCGGAAGAACTCCACCAAGCTTTAGAACGCCATCGCCACCGGTGTATTTCGATGAAGCAGAGCAACCCGAAAGTGCAAGTGCGGTAGCAGCGGCTACGGCAACAACACTGACAAGCGTCTTCTTTGAGAATGCAGTCATTTATGTCTCCTATAAGGGATTGGCCTGCTCGATTCGAAACCGAGCATGTGAGCCAGTTTAGTCAGGCGAATATTGGTTGTGTGGAGCATTTGTCACAAAACTTCACGTTTCGCAACAAGCGGTAACCAATTGTGCGAGTAAAAGTGCTTAGATTCTACGAAATCAGTATTTTTAGTGCGTTTTGAAACGCATTTCGAAGCAAGTAGGCACTATTACGCGCCTTGTAACAATCTTGTTTCGAGTTGCCAAATGTTTGATTACACACGGTTTTTGGCACTTCGGCGAAGCATATCGAAGCTGAGCACAACAAGTCCAAGCCAAACTAAACCAAAGCCATACCATCGCACCGTTGGCATGGCCTCGCCAAAGTAGGTGATGCCCAAAATGAACTGGATGCTCGGCGTGAGGTACTGCATGAGGCCAACCCAACTGAGCGGCAAATGCTTTGCGGCCACACCGAAGAGAATCAGGGGCACAGCGGTCATGACACCGTACAGGGCGAGACCAGTCGCACCGAGCCACCCGTGTCTGGCGAACTCTACTTCACCGCTGCTGGCAACCCACGCGAGCATAGCCAGTGCAACGGGCGCGAGAAGCAAGGTTTCGATTGTGTAGGAATGCAGGGCAGAAACCTGAGATGACATTTTGCTCTTGGCTAAACCGTAGAGACCAAACGAGAAGGCCAGGCTCAGAGCTATCCAGGGCAAGCGCCCGTAATCGAAGGCAAGGATAACGACGGCAACGAAACCGAGGGCAGTTGCAATCCACTGCGCCAGCCGCAAGCGCTCGCCCAGCACCAGCACCGCGAGCAAAATAGTTACCAGCGGGTTGATGAAGTAACCGAGCGAAGACTCAACCACCTGGCCGGTGGCCACGCCGTAAACGTAGACTGTCCAGTTGATCATGATCATCACGGTCGACAGGGTTATCCAGCGCATCATTGCCCCGTTGCGAAAAACTCGCAAGAAGGTTTTGAGCGATTTGCCCACGGCAATAAACATAAAGCCGGCCAGCAACCCAAAGATGATTCGCCAAACCACGATCTCCCACGGAGATGCAAAAGACAGCAGGGCGATGATTATCGGAAACGAGCCCCAGATGAGATACGCACTTAAGCCCAGAGTTAAGCCTCTGGCTACGTTCTTGGGTTGTTCGGTCACGCCTTTGAGCCTAAAGCAAAAGACCCGAGCACGAGGCTCGGGTCTTTTAGAGAGTTTTGTTTAGCGAACGATTACTGCAAGTACGTCGCGAGCGCTGAGCACAAGGTACTCCTGGCCTTCGTACTTGAGCTCGGTGCCGCCGTACTTAGAGAAAATCACCTTGTCGCCGACGTTAACGTCTACAGGAATGCGAACACCCTTGTCGTCTACGCGACCTGGGCCTACTGCTACTACTTCGGCTTCTTGTGGCTTCTCTTTTGCGGTGTCTGGAATGACCAGACCCGAAGCAGTTACCTGCTCGGCTTCGACCGGCTTTACGACGATGCGATCTTCTAGTGGCTTAATGGTTACCGACACTTTGACCTCTTCTTTTGAAAGTTCTGTGGTTGGTGGTTCCGATTGGAACTACCCCAATCATAAACCACACTTAGCACTCAGGCAACGCGAGTGCTAACAGGGTGCTTTGCTATTGGCGAACAACTCTCGGCTAGCCTTTAGTGGTGACCCGCGAAGAGTTTTTGCTACTAATGACCCCCGAAGGTCTTAGCCTGCTTGAGCAAACTCACTACGAAGCCAAAGCCGACATTCTGAAGCTCGTTGGCAGGCTTCGCTCCGAAGGTCACTCCCCCAATTTGGTGGCCGCTGTGCTTTCGCAGTCGAAACTTCGGCGTCGCGGCGAAGCAAAGTTTGGTGAGTTCGCCAACCGAATGCTCTTTACCGAACACGGCCTCGAACAGGCCACTCGCCTGAAGGTTGCCGCCCTTCACGCCGGCCGTTTTCGCGATGCCGGCGTAACTCATGTGGCCGACCTCGGATGCGGCATCGGCACAGAATCGATGGCTTTGGCTTCACTCGGCCTCAAGGTTGATGCCTTCGAGCTCGACGAGGTAACGGCTGCCATTGCAACCTACAACCTCGCACCATTTGACAACGTCAAAGTGCACAATGCCGATGTCACCGCCGTTGATACAGCCGAATTCGATGCCCTGTTCTTCGACCCAGCTAGACGCGAACTCAGCGGCCCAAAGCGCGAGCGCAATCTACGCAAGTTTGACCCAAGCGACTTTTCACCCAACTTCGACTGGGTGCTAACGCAAGCGACCCTAAAACCCACAGGCATCAAGCTTGGCCCTGGGCATCCTCACGAGGGTATTCCAGAAAACTGCGAAGCGCAGTGGATTTCAGATGGCGGCGACCTGGTTGAGTGCACCCTGTGGTTTGGTAAGTTGGCCCGTAATGGCGTGGCTCGCTCTGCGCTGCTGCTCGACGCAAACGGCGTGCACGAACTGCGTTCGGCTAGCCACGCGCGGTTAGACGCGCCAACGGGTGAGCGAGGCGAGTTTGTTTACGAACCCGATGCTGCCGCCATTCGCTCGCATCTGCTTGGCGAACTTGCCGAGCAACTGGGCGCTCGATTGTTTGCCCCCGAGATTGCCTACCTCACCACCGATGGCGAGGTGCAAAGTCCGTGGGTGCGCGGCTACCGAGTTCTCGACGAAATGCCATTCGACCGAAAAAAGTTGAAAGCCTATTTGCGTGAGCGATCGATTGGCGTGCTCGAGATAAAAAAGCGTGGCTCCGATGTGGTGCCTGAACAGTTACGCAGAGAAATGTCACTTAAAGGGGAAAACGCCGCCACCCTCATTGTTACGAGGGTGGGCGACGCTCACCGAGTTTTGGTGGTCAAGCCGATTCGCTAAAGCTGACTACCGATTATTGCTTGTACTTAGTTGGTGGTTGCAGGGGTTGGTTCTGCGCTCTGGGTTGGGTCTGATGGGCCCCAGCCCATTTGGCCACCCATGTCATCCATGCCACCGCGCATGTCGCCACCCTGCATCTGGCCACCCTGCATCTGGCCATTGCCAAAGTCGTTGTTCGGGTTGATGCCCATGCCGCCGTGCTGTGCTGGGCCGAATTGCTGGCCTTGGCCAAAGTCGCCGAACTGGCCCATGCGGTGGTCGTCGAATTCGTAACCACGAGCTCGAAGGAATGCCGAGGCAATGAAGCCTGCGATGCCGAGGCCGATAAATACGTAAGAAGTGATCAGGCCGGCGAGGGCGAGATTGCGGCCCGACTGCTTGGTTGCGTGAATCTGCTTGAGTGCGATGTGTCCGGTGATGACACCAGCGACGGCACCGAATCCGGTGACTGCCGTTGCGAGTGAAACCACTGCAAGAGTGTTGAGCTTGGTGAAGTCGAAAGATGACTTAGCTGCTTCAGTAGGTGCTGAAGTTGCAACTGCTGCGGTGTCGACTGCCTTTTCGGCCTTGTCGGCTTTTTCTGCCATTGGTGTTCTCCTTTGTTTGGCTGCTGTTAGTTGACCAGCCGAGGCTGAGAGAAACCTGTGCTGTGGCTGAATGAATCCGCCGAGATATCTAGAGGAAGGTTAGATGCCGTGAAGGTCGCGCAGATTGCGCACGCGCATTGCCTGCACGAAAGCAAAGGCAAGCAGAAGAGGTGACGCGAGAATGGTGAGAAACACCGACGGCCAAACCATGAACTTAGCGAATGCGTCAAACGGGCCACCGGTCATCCCTGTTAGAAAAAACAGAGTTAGAAGCAGCAACGGAAAAGACATGAGCGAGAGCACTCCCATGATGATGCCCAGCTTGCGAACGCGCGCAACCTCTTCTTGTGCTTGGGTGCGAGACAGACTTGCTTTGGTTGGCTTGGTCATGAATAAAACCTACTTGGTTTGAACCTTGGTGACGGGCAGGGTTGAGTCGGCTGCAAACGCCAAGCTCGAAGGCCCGCGACCGGCGGCAACCAGTTGTGCTCCGAGCGCCGCAATCATGGCGCCGTTATCGGTGCAGAGGCTCAAGGCTGGGATGCGCAGCTCGATGCCATTCTCGGCACACTTGACTTCGGCAACCTCACGTAGCCTGCGGTTGGCAACCACGCCGCCGCCGAGCAGCAGTCGTGGCACGTTGTGATCGAGGCAAGCGGCAACGGCCTTTGAAACCAGCACATCAACTACCGCTTCTCTAAACGAAGCCGCAACGTCGGCAATCGAGTAGTCGGTTCCGGCGGCTTCGGCCGATTCAACCCAGCGGGCAACCGCAGTCTTTAGACCCGAGAACGAGAAGTCGTAGCGGTGCTTATTCATGTCTTTAGGTAGCGTAAGCCCACGCGGAAAACGAATGGCCGATGCGTTACCTTCGGCGGCAGCAGCATCGATAACCGGGCCGCCGGGGTATCCGAGCCCAAGCAAACGAGCCACCTTGTCGAAAGCTTCGCCCGCTGCGTCGTCTATGGTTTCACCAAGAAGTTCGACGTCGTCGAGCAGATCGCGAACCAAAAGCAGCGATGTGTGTCCGCCCGAAACCAGAAGCGCGATGGTTGGGGTTTGTACTTCACCGCGTTCGAGCACATCTACTCCAACGTGACCAACCAGATGATTTACGGCATAGATGGGTTTGCCCGTTGCAACCGCCAACGCCTTGGCAGCGCCAACACCAACCATTAGCGCACCGGCCAAACCAGGCCCGTTGGTTACCGCGATTGCGTCGATCTCGTTAATGCTGAGGTGGGCTGTCTTTAGAGCTTGGTCGAGAGTGGGTTTAATGGCCTCGAGGTGGGCGCGAGCGGCAACCTCAGGCACGACGCCACCAAAGCGAGCGTGCGCCTCCATCGAAGACGACACCGCGTTGGCCAGAAGCGTGGTGCCGCGCACGATGCCAACACCAGTTTCGTCACAAGAAGATTCGATGCCGAGAACCACCGGTTCGAGCACCGACTTACTGGCGAGAGTGGCAGTTCGAGCAGTCAGGTCGGCACGCATGATCACGGCGTCGATGCCCTCGGGTTGGTAGTAGTTCTTGCGCAGGTCGATCTGCTCAAAGCCCATGCTCAAATACAGCGCCTGAGCTACGGGATTATCGGCGCGCACCTCGAGAAACATGTGCGCTGCGCGGCGCTTGGCAGCTACATCCATGATGCGGTTCATTAGGCGACGGCCAAGACCCTTACCCCTTACCGAATCGGAAACCGCGATGGTCATGATGTCGGCCTCTTGCCCGTCGAGAACACCGATTCCGGCATAGCCAACAACTTCGCCCTGCTGAGTAACCACAAAGTAGTTGCGACTCGGGTTGGGTGAAAGTTCGACGGCCATCATCTCGCGGGGCCAGGCAGTTGAACCGAACGAGGCGTGCTCGATGTGCAGCACCGCCTCGAGGTCGTCTTCGGTGGCTGGGCGAATCAAGAACTCGGTCATGCGCGTGCCGGTCTTGCGAGTCGCACCTGCGGCTTAGGTGCCACCGCGTCGGGTGCGCGAAGGTAGAGGGGCGTAACATCGGGTTCTAGACGACCAGCCAAAATCAGTTTTTCGGCAACGCGAGCAAGATGGCTAGCCGAAACCGCTTGATCGGCGCGCATCACATCGAGCCCCCGCTCGGCGAGCATAGTTTCGAGGTCGGCTGGTTTGGCAACGCTCGGGCCTTCAACCCGAACCGGTGCGCCGTGGTGATCGAGCCCAGCGTAGAGACTCCAATAAACCTCGCTGCGCCTGGCATCGGAGCTAACGAGCAACGGTGTTTGCTCAGAGACCGTTACCCCAGAAGGCTCGCCTGCCTGTGCCTCGAGCGCCGCAAGTGCGATGGCATCGTGGCTCACCACGCCGAAGATCGGGCGGGCAACTCCCTCGGCAAATGCGATGGCTGCGGCAATGCCCACTCGCAACCCGGTGAATGGCGCCGGCCCACGCCCTGCGATAACTGCCGAAATGCGCGAAGGCGCTAGCCCCGCCCTGGCAAAAACCTCAACCAGAGCATTGCCGATGTTCTCGCTGTGCCCCATGCGGTCGTCGATATTTACCTCGGCCAAAACGGTGCCGCCAGAAACCAGCGCAACCGATGTGCCTGCCGATGTGTCGATGGCTAGAAAGGGGCTCATGCGACAACCTCGGCAAGCGCGCTGAAGGCAGTTACTGCAGCATGGCTTGTGAAGCGTGGGCCGAAACCCGTGATGCTCAGCTCGCGAACCTCGCTAGCACCGGTCTGGTCACGGTCGATTTCTACATCGAGCCAGGAGTCGACCAACTCGTCGGTGAACCCGCGACCCCACTCCACCAAAACGATCGAATGAGCGAGGTCGATGTCGAGGTCGTCAAACTCGGCGGGGCTCGAAAGCCGGTAAGCGTCGACGTGAACGAGTGGAGTACTCGAACCCTCTCGCTTGTGTGTGCGGGCGATTACGAAAGTTGGGCTCGAGACCGTGCCGGTAACTCCGAGACCTTCACCGATTCCGCGCGAGAGAGTTGTTTTGCCAGCGCCGAGCGGACCGGTGAGTAGCACAAGGTCGCCAGCGTCGAGCAACTTGGCGAGGGAGCATCCGAGTTGATGCATTATTTCTTCGTTAATCACTCGGATGCCGACTAGGCGAACCGACTGAGTCACTTGGCGGCCCCGAGGTAGCGGCGTTTGAAGCGCCCGCCCATGCGTGTGACGATTTCGTAGTTGATGGTGTCGCTGGCATCGGCGAGGTCGTCAACCGATGGCGCACCGACGGCCGGGTCGCCAAACAAAATAACCTCATCGCCGGCTTTGACATTGTCGTCGCCGACATCGAGCACGAATTGGTCCATGGCGATGCGCGAAAGAATAGGGTAGCTCTTGCCGTTGATGCTCACACGAGCTTTACCGGTGGCGTTGCGCGGTAGGCCTTCGGCATAACCAACCGGAACCAAAGCGAGAGTGGTTTCGGTTTCGGTGGTGTGCAGGTAACCGTAAGAAACACCGTGGCCGGCTGGTACGCGCTTAACCTGCGCCACAACCGACTTGGCGGTCATGGCTGGGCGAAGACCAAACTCCGATGACCGGTGCGAGCTGAACGGGTCGAGACCGTAGATGGCAATTCCAACGCGAATCATGTCGAAGTGTGCATCTTCGTAGGCGAGCGAGCCGTCTGACGCGGTTAGGTGGGCAAGTTCGTATTCGAGACCGGCATCTTTTGCCTGTGCCAGAGCCGCGCGAAAGCGCTCGACCTGAGCGCGGTCGTCGGTTTCGGAGGTAGAGCTCAGGTGACTGAAAATGCCAATTACCTTGGCGCGGCCAGCGGCAACCGCAACCTTCGTAGCTTCGATTAGGTCGAGCCACTGGGACTCGGTTGAACCGTTGCGGCCCAATCCCGTGTCAATCTTTAGGTGCAGGTGCGCAAACTCGCCACTAATCTCAGATGCCCGTACCGCACGATTTAGCTGTTCGATGTTTGCAATACCGAGGTCGATATCGCGCGCAACCGCCTCAACAAAATCGTCTTCCGGGTCGTGCAACCAGGCCAACACTGCGGCGGTGATGCCGGCATCGCGCAGCTGGAGCGCTTCATTCACATCGGCAACGCCGAATCCGGTGCAGCCAGCGGCTTCGAGGGCTTTGGCCACCTCGACCATGCCGTGGCCGTAGGCGTTGGCTTTAATCACCGGAAGAATGAACGCTTTCGTGCGCGACTGCATCAACTTGAAGTTGTGCACCACTGCATCGAGGTCGATAACCAGTTCACGCATTACGCAGCACCTTCGGCAACCACAACGGCCACCGCCTTACCGCCATCATGACTTATCGAAACGTGAAAGCGTTGGATGCCGGCATCCCTGGTGAACTGATCGGTGATGCCGTGGGTGGCAATCGATGGCTTGCCGAGTTGGTCGTAACCCAAAACGACCTCGTGCCAGCGCATACCGCGCGGGTCTCCGACCGCCTTGATGAGCGCCTCTTTGGCCGCGAAACGGCCGGCTAGTGTGCGCACCGAACCTTCACGCTCCGACTCGGCAAACAAACGCTCGACGAGCCGCGGGGTGTTGGTGATTGCCTGTTCAAACCTTTGCAGGTCAACCAGGTCAACTCCCACGCCGACGATCATTTGGTCGTCTACTCGACGGTCACCGACTTGGCTAGGTTACGAGGCTGGTCTACGTCTAGCCCCTTGGCGGTTGACAGCGCCAGAGCGAATGCCTGCAGCGGAATAACGCACAGCACCGCGGCCATAATGGCATCGGTCTTTGGCACGAAGATTACCGCCTCGGCGTAGTTGCCGACGGTGGTGTCGCCCTCCTCGGCGATGGCGATAACCTTTGCGCCGCGAGCGCGAATCTCTTGGATGTTCGAAATCACCTTAGGGTGAAGGCTGTCGACATCGTCTGGGCTTGGCACCATCACGATAACTGGCTGACCCTCTTCGATTAGTGCGATTGGGCCGTGCTTGAGCTCTCCAGCGGCGAAACCTTCGGCGTGAATGTACGCAATCTCTTTGAGCTTGAGCGCGCCTTCCATGGCAACCGGAAAGCCCACGTTTCGACCGAGGAACAGCACCGATTTGGCATTGGCGTGAGCGGTACCCAAATCGGAAGCCTGCGAAATATTGTCGAGCACTTCGCTGACCTTGGCTGGAAGGTGCAATAGCTCTTGACCTAGCGCGGTGAGATGCGCTTCGTCGAGCGCGCCTCGGGCCTCAGCGAGCACCAGCGCGAGCATGTAACCGGCGGTAATTTGCGCGGTCAGGGCTTTGGTTGATGCCACGGCAACTTCTGGGCCGGCGTGGGTGTAAATAACAGCGTCTGACTCGCGAGCAAGTGTTGCACCCTGGGTGTTGCAAATCGCAAAGACCTTGGCACCCAGCTCTTGCGCGTAACGAACCGCCATTAGCGTATCCATGGTTTCACCAGACTGCGAAATAGCAATAACCAGAGTGTTCGGGGTGACTATCGGGCTGCGGTATCTGAACTCGTGTGAAAGTTCGACCTGCACCGGAATGCGCGCCCACTTTTCGATTGCATACTTGGCGACGTCACCGGCGTAAGACGCGGTGCCACAGGCAACAATGATGATTCGGTCGATGTCGTTGATCTGCTGAGAAGAAATCTGCTTGATGTCGTCGAGCACAACGTGCCCGTCTGGGCGAACGCGACCCATGAGGGTGTCGGCAACGGCCTGAGGCTGGTCGGCGATTTCCTTGGCCATGAACGATGGCCATCCGCCCTTAGATGCTGCCGAGGCATCCCAGTCGACTTCGAATTCTGTGAAAGCTACGGGAGTGCCATCGAAGCCGAACAGCTCCACCGAGTCGGCTTTTAGCACGACGATTTCGTCTTGCCCCACCGAAACGGCACGCTTCGTGTGTTCGACGAATGCTGCCACGTCAGAACCCAGAAAGTTCTCGCCGATGCCGAGGCCAATAACCAGCGGCGCATTGCGGCGAGCAGCGAGAACCACATCGGGCTGGTCTTGGTGAACTACCAAGATGGTGAATGCGCCGTGCAGACGATTCATCACGTTGCTGAACGCGGCAAAGAGATTATGGGTTTGCTCGTACTCACGCGCGATCAGGTGGGCCGCAACTTCGGTGTCGGTCTCCGAAGCAAAACGGGTGCCTTCGGCCAAAAGCTCGGCTTTCAACTCGGCAAAGTTTTCGATAATGCCGTTGTGAATGAGGGCAAGTTTATTTTCTGGCCCGCCGAGGTGCGGGTGGGCATTGCCATCCGTTGGTGCTCCGTGGGTTGCCCACCGAGTGTGGCCGATGCCGATGTGCGATTCGGGTAGCGGATGCGCGGCGATCTCGGCCTCGAGGTTTACCAACTTGCCCGACTTCTTGCGCATTTCTACGAGACCCCCGGCGAGAACTGCAACACCGGCCGAGTCATAGCCGCGATATTCAAGTCGTCTAAGTCCCCCGATTAGAACATCGACGGTTGCTTTCGGCCCAACGTAGCCAACGATTCCACACATAGGTTCTAATTTACGGCAGAATGGCTCTTTATGAGCGTTGTGAACGGTGCCACCGGTGCAGAATCTGGCGAATCCGCACAATTGACCGGCGAGCTTTCGCCATTCATCGAGATACCCCGCTCGGAGTGGGCGGCGCTTGGATTAAAAACTCTCAATCCGCTGAGCGAGGCCGAGGTTGCTCAGATTCGCGGACTCGGCGACTTTCTAGACCTCGAAGAGGTTACCGACGTCTACCTGCCGCTGAGCCGCCTACTAAATCTTTACGTAAAGCAGATGCAGAGCCTGCACGCATCATCAGAGAATTTTTTGGGTCAGCATGCCAAGCGAGTGCCTTTTGTCATCGGCGTGGCTGGTTCGGTGGCGGTTGGCAAGTCAACCGTGGCGCGTTTGCTCAAGGAGTTGCTGTCGCGCTGGGAAGGTACTCCTCGAGTTGAGTTGGTAACCACCGATGGATTTCTCTACCCGAACGCAGAGTTGGAACGTCGCGGCATCATGACCCGCAAGGGGTTTCCGGAGTCATACGACCGCATGGCGCTTCTAAAGTTTGTAGCCGATGTAAAAAGTGGCAAGCCCGAAGTGACGGCCCCCGTGTACTCGCACCTTTCATACGACATTGTCGAAGGCGAGAGAGTTGTGATTCACTCGCCCGATGTTCTTATCGTCGAGGGCCTAAACGTGTTGCAAGCGCCTGGCACAGGGCAAGACACGGCGCTGAGTGATTTCTTCGATTTCAAAATATACGTGGATTCTGACACCGAAAACATCACCAGCTGGTTCTTGAACCGTTTTCAGAAACTGCGCGAATCGGCGTTTACCGACCCAGCTTCATACTTTCACCGATACGCCGAGGTGCCTTTTGAGGTGGCACTCGAAACAGCCAAGCTGATCTGGTCGACCATCAACCTGCCAAACCTGCGCGAGAACATTTTGCCAACCCGTTCGCGGGCTACTTTGGTTTTAAAAAAGGGCACCAACCACCGAGTCGAAAGTGTGCTGCTGCGCAAACTGTAAAAGGTTTGCCTTTGGTTTAGCCGGTTGCGTTTGCCCCATTCTTCGGGTTTAACAGGGCGCTTGCTTCGACTACTAGAGAACCGTTCCCTGCGCCGGCAATTTAACGACCTCACGGTTGGCAGCAGACCGTGACACCGCCCCAGAAATTGCCACGATGATTGAAATTAGTAAGAATATCGGCGAAACCGCAAGAACAATTAGGCCGAGTTCAGCCGCTGAAGCCCAACCCGCACCCAATGAGCCGGACATTAGAGCAATGAGAATCAGGTTGATCGGCACCACGGGAACCAGAAACAATATCAGAGCCACTCGGTACGAACGCAAACCGCGCTGAGCGCCGGTGTAAACAGCAGGCTGTTCGATGCGCCTGCTGATGGAAACGATGCCGAACACTGGCAAGGCCAGGCTTGCAGTCAGCCAGAGAAACCAGTAAATCAAGTACGAATAGTCTGTTTGCATTCCACCATTTTGCCAGCACGGCAGAGCGAAACTAAAACCCCACTCGGTCATCTATTTGGGGGACAACCGTCACGGCTGCCGCTCGAGCTCCCGAATAGGCGAGGCTAAAAAGTGAGTTCGGCTACCTGGGCGGCGATGGTCTCGCGGTCTTCGGCATCTTCGATTTGAGGCACGAGCTGAAGGGCACGCCCTCGCGCCAACTTGGCCAGGTCGAGATCTTCGGCGGCCCAGTATGAACGGGCGAGAATTTCGAAAGTTGAGGCGTGCATCCACAGTGGAACATCGTTGGACTCAACTATTTCGAGACAAGCCTGGGCGTGAAAAATGGCCGACTCCGGAAACCCAACCTCGCAATACACTCGGGCACACTGCCACTCACCAATGGCCCATTCCTTTGGCCCACCAATCTGCTGCCAGTGCAAGCGGCTGGCATGAGCCGAGTGAATCATTTCGAGTTCCTCGGCTTCGGTGCGATCTGTGTTTTCAATCAGCTGCCAAGTTCGGTTAAATAACTTTGCGGCCAGTGCCTTGGTTTGCTCCGGCGTTATCTCGGGTGTGAGGTCGTTGGTGTTCATGCGAGCCTAGAACGCGAGGCGCTTCTCGACCACGCGAGCAATTCGGTCGGCCCACGACTGTGCAGCACCCTCCTCGGATGCCTCGACCATGACTCGCACGAGATTCTCGGTGCCTGACGCACGAAGCAGCACCCGACCAGTTTCGTCGAGCTCGGCCTCGGCTTCGCGCACGAACGCCTGCAGCTCTTCGTCGCTGTCGACCCGAGTCTTGTCTACGCCGGCTACATTGATCAGAACCTGCGGGTAAATCTTCATCACCGAGGCAAGTTCTGCCAAAGACTTGCCGGTGCGCACTATCTCGGCAGCCAAACGCAGCCCGGTCAACACGCCGTCACCAGTGGTTGCCCAGTGGCTAAAAATGATATGGCCCGACTGCTCGCCGCCCAAGGTGTAGCCACCCTCGCGAATCTTTTCGAGCACATAACGATCGCCAACGGCGGTTTCGAGCATCTCTATGCCCGCCTCCTTCATGGCGATTCGAAGACCGAGGTTAGACATCACAGTGGCAACCAGAGTGTTGCGAGCTAGCTCACCGCGCTCTTTCGCCGCGATCGCAAGTATGGCCATGATCTGGTCACCATCGACGATTGCGCCATGGGCATCGACCGCAAGACAGCGGTCGGCATCGCCATCGTGGGCGATACCGAGGTCGGCACGGTGTTCGTGAACTGCCGCCTGCAAAGCGCTTAGGTGAGTAGAACCGTAACCCTGGTTGATGTTCATGCCATCTGGGTCGGCTCCGATGACGATTACTTCAGCACCCGCATCGCGGAATACGTCTGGAGATACCGCCGATGCTGCGCCATGCGCGCAGTCCAAAACAACCTTGATGCCTTCGAGGCGGTTTGGAAGTGCACGCAGGAGGTGCACCAAATAGCGGTCTTCGGCATCTGCAAAGGTTGTGATGCGGCCAACTGCTCCCCCGATTGGTGCCAGCTTCGGCTCCATCATCGCGGTTTGAATTTTATCTTCGACGCTGTCTTCGAGTTTGTGGCCGCCTCGAGCGAAAATCTTGATGCCGTTGTCGGGGGCTTCGTTGTGTGACGCCGAGATCATCACACCAAAGTCGGCATTAATGTCGGCAGTTAGAAAGGCGGCACCCGGGGTTGGTAGCACGCCAGCGTCGTAAACATCAACGCCAGAGGATGCAAGCCCGGCAGCAACGGCCGCAGACAAGAACTCGCCCGAAACCCGAGGGTCGCGAGCGAGAACGGCTTTAGGTCTTAAACCGGTTTTGCGTGACTCTTCGGCAAGAACAATTGCTGCTGCCTGAGCGAGAGAAAGAGCGAGTTCGACGGTTAGAGTTCGATTGGCTAAGCCACGAACGCCGTCTGTGCCAAAAAGTCGAGCCATGCTACGAGGCTAGCCGATTTTGAAGAAGTTAAGCCCGAAGGATTAACGCTTCGAGAACTGAGAAGCCTTACGGGCCTTCTTAAGACCGGCCTTCTTGCGCTCGATAACGCGTGGGTCGCGCTTCAGGAAGCCCGCCTTCTTGAGAGCCGGACGGTTGTTGTCGCGGTCGATCTCGTTGAGGGCGCGGGCGATGCCTAGACGAAGCGCACCTGCCTGACCAGCGATGCCACCACCGTCGATACGAGCGATAACGTCGTACTGGTTCTTGAGGTCAAGAACGGTGAATGGGTCGGTGATTAGCTGCTGGTGAAGCTTGTTTGGAAAGTACTCGGCAAGTTCGCGACCGTTTACCTTGATTACGCCGGTGCCTGGCACCATGCGAACGCGGGCAACTGCCTCTTTGCGACGGCCTAGACCAGCGCCTGGCTGGGTTAGTGGGCCGCGAGCCTTGGCTGGCTTGTCGCCAGCCTTCGCTGCAGGAGTCTCGGTTGAGTACTCGGTTGGGGTTTCAACAACTGCTTCGGTTGCTGCTGCTTCGGTTTTTGCCACGAGGTTTTTATCCTTGTTCGTTGCGGTCGGCTACTGAGCGACCTGGTCGATGATGAACGGCTTTGGCTGCTGTGCAGCGTGTGGGTGCTCTGCACCGCGGTAAACCTTTAGCTTGGTGAGCTGAGCGTTTCCGAGCTTGGTGCGAGGAAGCATGCCCTTGATGGCCTTCTCAACTGCCTTCTCTGGGCTCTTCTCTAGAAGCTCAGCGTAGGTGGTTGCGGTAAGGCCGCCTGGGTAACCAGAGTGGCGGTAAGCCTTCTTCTGCAAAAGCTTTGCACCGGTCAACGCGATCTTCTCTGCGTTGATGATGATTACAAAGTCACCGTTGTCCATGTGAGGAGCAAAGGTTGGCTTGTGCTTGCCACGCAGCAGTGTTGCTGCGTGAGTTGCGAGACGGCCGAGGACTACATCGGTGGCGTCAATGATGAGCCACTCGTTCTTCAACTCGGAAGCCTTTGGTGAGTAAGTACGCACGCTAAATTGCCTTCTACTTTTCTGTCGGTTAGGACATGAACCCGCGACAGAAGAAAAGACTTCTTTGGGATTCAAGTTTCACGCTGGTGAATACCAGCAACAAGGGTCAAGTTTAGCCCGTACCCATGCGGTTGGTCAAACCCTAAATAAGTTTTCTACGACTCATCCAGAGTTCGTCGCGCCCGAGCCCGTTCGGCTTGGTATGCCAGACGCGATTCTGCCGGGTAGCCAATCTCAATTAGGGTCAAACCTTTTGGCTCAACAACCTTGTAAGTCTCTACTCTCTTGGCCCGTTCAAAGGTGCGTTTTAGGTCATCTTTGGTGGCTCGACCCGCACCAACGGCAATAAGTGCGCCCACGATTGAGCGCACCATGTTGTGGCAAAAGGCATCGGCCTTGAGTTCGATTTCGATGATGTTCTGAGCGTTGCGCTTTACTCTGATGCGCTTGAGGTTTCGAATGGTGGTGGCTCCCTCGCGAGATTTACAGAACGAGGCGAAGTCGCCGAGGCCTATTAGAATCTGGGCGGCATCGTTCATGGCCACGGGATCGAGTGCGTAGGTGAGGTTGAGCACGTAGCGCATCTGCTGCGGATCTTTGGGCGCAAAGTCATCGGAGATCTGATAGCGGTAACGACGGTAAATGGCCGAGAACCTGGCATCGAAACCAGCAGCGGCCGGCTCAAACTTGTGAACGCGAATCTCTTCGCTGAGCATGTGGTTGAGTTTGGCAACGACGTTGAAACTGCGGCCGAGACGTTTTATCTGCGCCGGTGAAAGATCTACGTGAACCACCTGGTTGGCGGCGTGAACGCCGGCGTCGGTACGCCCGGCCACTCGCATAGCAAAATCGTTTGAGGTCTCACCAAAGATGGTGGTCATCGCGGCAAGCAGGTCGCCTTGTACTGTGCGATGCCCGGGCTGCTTGGCAAACCCGGTGTAGTTGGTGCCGTCGTAGGCAAAATCGACCCGAAAACGAGTCAACCCGTCAACCGAGTGGCTGACGGGCTGGCTCATGATGATTGAAAGCGGCGGCTTAGGCTTCTTCAGCTGGGGCTTCGGCCTCGGCTGCTGGAGCTTCTGCGGCTGCAACTTCGGCTTCGGCTGCTGGAGCTTCTGCCTCTACTGCCGGTGCCTCTTCGGCTGCAGCCGGAGCTGCGGCTTCTTCAACAACCGCTGGCGACTCAGATGCTTCGGCCTCAACGGCTGCTAGATCTTCTGCTACTTCGGCTTCGGTCTCGACGACCTCGGCAGGAGCGGCAGCAGTTGCCTTCACAGAGTTTTCAAGCTTTGGCTTCTTGTTGACAACCTTGGCCGATACTGGCTCAAGAACTAGCTCGATAACACACATCGGCGCATTGTCGCCCTTACGGAAGCCGAGCTTGGTGATACGCGTGTATCCGCCGTTACGGTCTGCAACCAAAGGTGCGACCTCGGTGAAAAGCTTGTGAACGGCACCCTTGTCGGTGATCTGCTGCATGACACGGCGGCGCGACGCGAGGTCGCCACGCTTTGCGAAACTAACTAGACGCTCGGCAACCGGACGAAGGCGCTTGGCCTTGGTTTCGGTGGTTTCGATGCGACCGTGGTTGATCAGCGAGGTAGCCAGGTTGCGCAGCATGAGGCGCTCGTGTGCTGGTCCGCCACCAAGACGTGGTCCCTTTGTTGGGGTAGGCATTTATTTCTCCTTGGATTTCTTTGGTAGCGGCCTAGGCCTGGTCTACGTCGTCAAAGTCGGCGGCGAAGTCATCGCCGGTGCTGAAATAGGCAGCTTCAAAGCCAGGGATGCTGTCTTTGAACTTTAGGCCCATAGAGGTG
>JAHEAT010000102.1 GCA_024642605.1 Microbacteriaceae bacterium | reverse complement strand
GTGGGTGCGCCCCACTTCTTCTCGAGAACGACGTTGCGTCCGCGAGGGCCGAGGGTCACCTTGACGGTGTCGGCGAGGATGTTCAAGCCGCGCTCTAGGCCGCGACGAGCTTCCTCATTGAAAGTAATGATCTTTGCCATTTTGGATTCTCCGATGGTTCAGAAGGATTAGTGATTAGCACTCACGGTATTGGAGTGCTAAGACCATTTTGGCACTCTCCCCCTGAGAGTGCAAACCGTTTCGCTACCTGTGAACAAAACAGTGAGTCGTTGGCAGGAAGCTGAGCCGGGCATCCCGGTAAAAGAAAACCGCCCCTCGTAAACGAGGAGCGGAATCTCTGCTAAAACTTAGCCTAGGACGTTGACCTTGTCAGCCTGTGGGCCCTTGTCGCCAGCCTTGATCTCAAATTCAACCTTCTGGTTCTCTCTGAGTTCCTTGTAGCCTTCGGTCTGGATTGCTGACCAGTGCACGAATACTTCGGCACCGCCATCTTCAGTAATGAATCCATAGCCCTTTTCGGCGTTGAACCACTTCACGGTTCCTGTTGCCATTGCATACTCCTGTTGCCTAACTAGATCACCAATGGCAGCGCCACCGGCGAGTCGCATAGAAACAAAAGTTGCTATGGGAGAAACCGCTTACAGCGAAAACTCTTCTCGACTTACCTAACCCTATTAGCGAACGGTAGATATAGCGAGGAATATCAAGAATAGTTTTTAGCCTTTACCAAGGTGTTATAACCGATAACTGCTCCCAACCAGAGCCCGATGCTTCAACCTTGGTCGGCGCTGAGTCGAAAATTACTTAAAGTCGGTGCCGATAACCACGGTGATCGGGTCGGCATAGGTGCCCGAAACCTCAACCGTGTATTTACCTAGAGTCTTCAAAAGTGTTTTAGAAGCTGCCTCAAACTCGGCGCTGCTGATGTAAACCTTTGTCGTTGGCACCTCTGGAGTAACGTCCAGGTTGTCTGCCGTAAGCACGTTCCAGCCGGCATCGAGCAGCGAGTGTGCAACCTTTGATGCGAGGCCTGCCTGAGTTGTTCCGTCGAGAACCGTAACGCCCGTGCTCTTCACCGAGGTGGTGGTGGAAGAGCTCGGCGCAATCAAATCGGCGGGATTCAACTGCACCGAACCATCCGCGACTTTTAAACCAACGATGGCAATAACACCCACAGCGGCCGACGCCGCCATAATGCGCAAGAATTCGCGAACACGATCACGCGCGGTGCGACGCGTGCGGTGGCGTCCGCCGTGCGGGGCAACCGAATCAAACTCATCGGTTGGGAACTTTTGCGACATGAACTCTGCTTAGAAACTAAGACCGCATTTGCGGTACTTAATATTAGGCACGAACAAACAACTCGAGAGGCACTCTTGGCATACGAAGTTAATAAAGACGAAACGGCTTGGCGCGAAGAGCTAACCGAATTCGAGTACCACGTGCTGCGTGAAGCAGGTACCGAGCGCGCCTACACGGGCGAGCTACTCGAAGAAGCACGCACCGGTATTTACAACTGCCGCGGATGTGGTGCTGAGCTGTTTCGCTCCACAGCCAAGTTCGACTCGCACTGCGGCTGGCCTTCGTTCTACGAACCGCAGGAGGGCCACGCTGTCGAGCTCATCGAAGACCGCAGCCACGGAATGGTTCGCACCGAAGTTCGATGCGCCAAGTGCGGTTGTCACTTGGGACACGTTTTTGAGGATGCACCGCAAACGCCAACCGGTGACCGCTACTGCATCAACTCGGTGAGCATCACTTTTACCGAAGCCGAATAGACTCTTGCAAATGGAAGAAAAAGAAATCAAAGTCGGAAAAAACATCAACCTAAACATTTCTAGAGGCAAGAGTGGCCTTTACTTTGTAGGGTTCGTTGGCGCAGCCATCTACTTTGTATCTACCGCAACCGATTTCTGGTCGGGCGTCGTCGGTCTTCTCAAGGCTGCAATCTGGCCAGGTTTCCTTGTGTTTCAGGCCTTTCAGGCGCTAGGCGCTTAACAAGCTAAACGCTCTACGATGCGCGCTTCACGCGCCTAGTTTTGAGCCGACTATGGGACTCGAACCCACAACCCCCGCTTTACAAGAGCGGTGCGCTACCAATTGCGCCAAGTCGGCATAGCCGCAAACGATTTTAGCCGTTTGAGGCTGCACTAACCCATTGCTCGAAGCGAGCTGGGCTTGCCATTTCATCTGGAGTGCCGGTGTAGCGCTGATCATTCACAATGATGAACGGTGTGCTGTCGACCTTGAGACCTGTGCTCTTCCACTCGGCGTTCAATTGCTTGCCGGTGATTTGCGAGATCCAGTCGCCAAACGATTTGTTGTTGATGCAGGTCTGAATCTTGTCAAAGTTTTTGACACCCACCTGCTGGGTGAACGCAATCAGCCCGTCGTTCTCTGGCCCGGCTGTTTGCTCGGCAGGTTGGTTTGCAAACAAGAGGTTGTTGAACTTCATAAAGGAGTCTGGTGAATACTCGGCCACGCAAACTGCTGCGTTCGCGGCACGGCTCGAGTATGCGTTTGGTGAGCCAGCTCCGTCTAGAAACGAAATCGGGTGGTAGTCGATAACCCAATCTCCAGCCGCAACCTTGCTCTCGATGAGTGCTGCGTTTGGAAGATCAAAGGCTTGGCAGAACGGGCACTGATAGTCGAGGAAAATCTCAATCTTCGGAACATCAGCGGTAGTCGGCTTAAAGTTTGGGGTGAATGCCTTTAGGTCTTTACCAATTCGAATGCCGCCGTCGAAGATCATGTTGGTCGGCACCTGGGCAGGAGCTGGAGCGTTGGCCACAACCGCGAAGCCGATGAGTCCGCCTAGAACCAAAACGGCTCCGACAAGACCTGCGATTAGACCGTACTTGCGGCGCTGCTCAGACTTCTTGTGTGCATCCCGGATTTCACGAGCCTTGGCTCGAGCGGCGTCACGCTGCTCGGAGCGAGTTGGGTTTTGTCCCATCGATGTATTCCTTAACCTCAGGTCACGGTTTAGTGACTATCGCTAAAGCTAAGTCTAAACGAGGCTTCACCAATGCCATAATGGAACTACCCATCACCGCCGGTGTTGGGCTCTATCACAACGGATCGTCCGGCACGTACCTGCCGGTGAGGAGATATAACCATGGCATCAGTGTCATTCAGAAAGGCAACTCGCCTTTACCCGGGCGGTACCCGCCCAGCCGTAGACCAGATGGAACTAGACATCGCCGATGGCGAATTCCTAGTTCTAGTTGGCCCTTCGGGTTGTGGAAAGTCGACCACCCTGCGCATGCTGGCTGGTCTTGAAGAAGTTAACGAAGGCGACATCTTTATCGGTGACCGCGACGTCACCGACGTTCCGCCAAAAGACCGCGACATCGCAATGGTCTTCCAGAACTACGCCCTCTACCCCCACATGACCGTGGCTGAGAACATGGGCTTCGCTCTGAAGATCGCCGGCATCAGCAAAGAAGAGCGCGCCGAGCGTGTTCTCGAGGCAGCTAAGTTGCTCGACCTCGAGCCATACCTAGCTCGCAAGCCAAAGGCCCTTTCTGGTGGTCAG
>JAHEAT010000059.1:15428-17749 GCA_024642605.1 Microbacteriaceae bacterium | reverse complement strand
CATGCCTGTGAAATCGGCGTGACCTGGTCTTGGTCTGGTGAGCGCTTCGGCGCGCGCGCCGGTGAGCTCTGCTTCGTCTACCGGATCTGCAGACATGATCTTGTTCCACTTGGGCCATTCGGTATTGGCAACGGTGATCGCAACCGGCCCGCCCATTGTTTTGCCGTGTCGAACACCACCGGAGAGGCTAACCTCGTCTAGTTCGAATTTCATTCGAGCTCCGCGGCCATAACCCAAACGGCGACGAGCAAGGGCATCTTGAACATCTGCGGTGGTTATTTCAATACCTGCGGGCAGGCCCTCGAGCACGGCTACCAATTCTGGTCCGTGCGATTCGCCTGCTGTGAGCCAACGTAACATTAGGCAATTGTCGCATGCCAAAGCCCGCAACTAGCGTTGCGAGAGCAAAAATGCAGGGATACTTTGCCCTAAATTGCGGCCAGGCGCATTAACGAGGCCAGTTCGCTGATGTGACCGCCGTCGATTCCTGCCGGGATGGCACCAAAAAGTCGCAGTTGTTCAATGGCCTGCCAAATTAACATGTCTAAGCCGCTAACTCGATTGTTTTCAGGCCACGCCGAAGCCAGGGATGTCGGCCAAGGAGTGTATGTAACATCAAAAATCCACGATTCTCCAAAGGCGCGATCTATCTCGTAGTCGTTTGCGGTTGCACCTGGAAGTGTATTGATTGTTAGATCTGCACCACCGAAGTCTGAAGCCGCCTCGAGAGGTAGCCAACTCGTTTTGGCGGCCGGAAGTTCAACCGCGAGCAACTTGAACACATCCTCGGCTGGTCCTGGTCTTCTTGAAAAGACCGTAAGTTCGCTAAGCGATTCGAAGCGGAGACTGAGCGCCAGAGAAATCGATCTAGCCGTTGCGCCCGATCCGAGAAGCGCAACAGATCTAACGCTTTCTGCAACTGAAGCCAAGGCCATACCGGCTCCGTGCACATCGGTGTTCGCTACCGCCCACTGCCCAGCATCATCTTTGTAGAGCGTGTTTCCAGCCTTCAGCTGTGCGCTGAAAGAGTCCATGATCCACCCGCGATCTTTGGCGATTGTGATTAAGGATTCCTTTAGTGGCATGGTCAGGCTAAAGCCATCGAAGTGATCAATGGCATCGTCAAGAAAACCCTGCAACTCAATGCTCGATACCCGATGCGAATCGTAAGACCAGTCGAGACCGAAGAACTCATAGGCAGCTTTGTGGATCGCAGGGCTTTTGGAGTGGGAAATCGGATCTCCAAGTACAGCGAACTTCATTACTTCCATCCCGGATGCGCGGCCATCCATGCTTGCCATTTAGCAACCGACTGCAGATGACCCGAGTAAGTTGCATTGAATTCAGTTTCGCCCGTTTCTAGGTTTACCGTGCAGAAGTAAAGCCAGTTTCCAGACGCTGGATTCAGAGCGGCGGCCAGAGCGGCGCTACCTGGGGCTGAGATAGGCCCAGCCGGAAGTCCTGCGTGTAGGTAGGTGTTCCAAGGATTGTCGTTGGCACGCTGTTCTGCGGTCGTAGCCACAGTTGCGGATTCAACTCCGTACGAAACTGTGGCATCGCTTTGCAAAAGCATTCCGATGTCGATGCGGTTTAGAAACACTCTCGCCATTTTGGAGAAGTCATTGGCGCTTCTCCCCTCGCGCTGCACTAGAGCAGCCAGGGTTAGTATGCGATGCTCTTGGGAGCTGCTTATTCCTAGCTTGTCTAACTCGATTTGCATGCGTTCGTGCATAGACCGCAACATCGATAGAGCGCTTTGGCCAGGCGTGAACGAATAGGTTGCCGGAAACAGGTAGCCGTCGAGATTAAGTGCCGACTTTGGCAGGTTGAGGTCGCCGGGTTTGATTGCCTTGAAGTCGGCCATCGCAACACCGTAGGTCTTCGAAAGTGCCGCGAATATCTGAGACGCGCGCCAACCCTCTTTTATGAGCACCTTCTTTTCAACACGTGTGGTTCCGCCGACGAGTGTGCTGATTGCCGAACCAGAGCTCATTTGCAGCGAAAGCTTGTATTGACCGGGATAGAAGGTCGCGTTTTCGCGTAAAATCTCGCGATAGGTTGCAGCGTAACTTGCGGTCACACCCGCATCCACTAAGGCCTTTGCGACTTCCTCACCTGTGTCTCCCGGAAGAATTGTGAGCACTGCGGTGCCGTGGCCATTTCCAACATATTCTTTACCGGCGGCCACGTCTAACCCCCAGCGAACCGTATCTTTCGCCGCAAATAGCGCGATGCCGGCTACCAAACAAATGGCAACCAAGGCAAGAAGTCTTCTACGGGTGTTAGTCATCTGAATAAGAGGCTACTGTCTTGCCCGCTTC
>JAHEAT010000059.1:3526-15418 GCA_024642605.1 Microbacteriaceae bacterium | reverse complement strand
CCCGCTTCGCGACCTGCTTTTAGTACATCGAGCGCTCGCTCCAAGATCTCTACAGCGCTGGCAGAATCTATCCAGTCTTTCGAACTTTTGATCGATTTTCCGGCGCTATGCATTTGCGCCTGCGCGGCCCGGGTGCTCAATCGCTCGTCAACCATGCGAACACGCGTGCTGGTAATTTCCTCTAGGTCTTCGGCAAAGTAGACGGCGTCGTATGTCGATTGGGTGAACTTGCCTTCAAGGTTGATGGGCAAACCAACATAGATTGCCACGGGCTCCAATTCGGCCAACAATCTCTTCACGGCTTCGAGTTCTGAGCCATCTCGTTCAATTCTTTGAAGCGGAGAAGCCAGGATTCCATCTGGGTCACAAACCGCCACGCCGATGCGCACCGTGCCAACGTCGAAGGCCAATCTGCGGCCGCGCTGCATGCTTAGAGCGCTTTCTCGATTGCTTGAATAGCCTCATCAAGCTTTGCAATGTCAGTTCCGCCGCCTTGGGCGTAGTCATCTTTGCCGCCACCGCCGCCACCTAGTACTGCACTTGCCGTGCGCACAAGTTCACCGGCCTTTGCGCCGCTCGCACGCGCTGAGTCTGTGGTTGCTACAGCGACCAGCGGCTTACCTGCCGACACACCAGCCACGATGACAACACACGCTTGGTTCGTTACACGACCACGAGCTTCAAGCGCCACAGTTCTTAGATCGGCAGCATCGGAGAGTTCGCCCAGACGAATTTCGACAACCTGCTTACCACCAACTGTTCTAGCTGCACTTATTGAAGGTGCAACTAGTTCTAGAAGACGCCCGCTGTTTGCTGCAGCGAGTTTCTTCTGGGCAACTTTCAACTCATCCACAGTGGCAAAAATGCGATCTTCAAGCTGCTCGCGAGGCACCTTGAGGTTCTCCACCAGACGACTTATCAGAGCACGTTCACTAGCCAAAGATCTGAAGGCTTCGATGCCAACAAGGGCTTCTAGGCGACGCGAACCGCTGCCCACCGACGAATCTCCGAGAAGCGATACCAGTCCGATTTGAGAAGAGCGCGACACGTGAGTTCCACCGCAGAGTTCACGCGACCAAGGACCGCCAATCTGAATGACGCGCACTAATTCGTCGTAGGTTTCACCGAACAGTGCTACAGCACCCCACTCTTTGGCATCTGGCAAACTCATTAGTTGCGCACTGACGGCAAGATCTCCGCGAATTGCCAAGTTGGTTACTTCTTCGATCTCGGAGCGCAACTCAAGAGAGAGTGCCTGCTGCCAACTGAAGTCAAGTCGTAAGTAACCGGGCTTGTTGTACGATCCAGATTGCAGAGCGGTTGACCCGAGTACCTGCCGAAGCGCCGCATGCACTACGTGTGTTGCCGAGTGCGCCTGACATGCGCCCAAGCGCCAGTCAAAATCGACAGATGAAGTTGCCTTTGCACCGAGCCCTACTTCACCACTCTTGACGTGAACTTTGTGAGTCACAAGTCCTTTAACCGGCTTCTGAACATCCAAAACTTCAAGCTCAAACCCGTCACCAAAGATGTTTCCCGAGTCGGCTTCCTGGCCTCCAGATTCGGCGTAGAGCGACGTGCTATCGAGGATGACCTCGACGATGTCTCCGGCTGCGGCTTTCTGCGTTGCCGCGCCATCCTTGATGAGGCCAATAATTTTCGCGTCGGTTTCGAGTTCGTCGTACCCAGTGAACTTTGTTACGCCTAGCGAGCGGAACTGCGAGTAAACACTTAGGTCGGTACCGCCCAGCTTCTTCTCGCGGGCATCGGCTTTGGCTCGGTCCCTTTGCTCGGCCATGAGCACTTTGAATGCATCTCGGTCGATGGTTAGACCCTTTTCTTCGGCAACCTCGAGGGTTAGATCAACCGGAAATCCGTAGGTGTCGTGCAGCAAGAACGCGCTCTCGCCCGAGAGCATCTTGGATCCGCTGGTCTGCGTGGCTGCGAGCGCCTCTTCGAGAACCACCGAGCCGGCAACTAGAGTGCGCAGGAAGGTTTCCTCTTCGTTAACTGCAGTGGTGAGGATGCGCGAGAATTCTTGTTCGAGTTCAGGGTACGACTCAACCATTGCGTTCTTTGAAGCGTTGAAAAGTTCTTTAAATACCGGCTGATCAACACCTAGTAAGCGCATTGAGCGCACAACTCGTCTGAGCAATCTGCGAAGCACGTAGCCGCGACCGTCGTTTGCTGGTGTCACTCCGTCGCCGATCAACATCAGAGCTGAACGCACGTGGTCGGCAACAACTCTCAAGCGCACGTCATCGGCGAGCGATGCTCCGTAAGTTTTCTTGGCAATCTGAGCAGCTAAATCTAGTACTGGTCGCACCTCGTCGATCTCATAGAGATTGTCGACACCCTGCATCAAGAATGCGACGCGCTCCAAGCCCATTCCGGTGTCGATGTTCTTCTTTGGAAGTTCACCGATGATTGGGTAATCTTCTTTCCCACCCCCAGCCCCACGCTCAAACTGCATGAACACGAGGTTCCAGATTTCGATGTAGCGATCTTCGTCGGCCTCGGGCCCGCCTTCACGGCCATACTCCGGACCGCGGTCGTAGTAGATTTCGCTGCAGGGACCAGCTGGGCCTGGTTGCCCGGTAGACCAGAAGTTGTCTTTCATGCCGCGCTTTTGAATTCGCTCAAGAGGTATGTCGGCGACTTCACGCCACATTCCGATAGATTCTTCGTCGTTTTCGTAGACGGTCACCCAGAGAACCTGCGGGTCTAGTCCGAGACCACCGACATCCTGGGGTGAAGTCAAAAACTCCCAGGCGAACTCGATTGCCTCACGTTTGAAGTAGTCGCCGAAAGAAAAGTTTCCGTTCATCTGGAAGAAGGTGCCGTGACGGGTGGTCTTGCCTACTTCTTCGATATCTAGTGTGCGCACGCACTTTTGAACGCTGGTTGCGCGTCCGTAGGGAGCAGGCACGAGACCGCTCATGTATGGAATGAAAGGGACCATTCCAGCCACGGTAAATAAAAGGGAAGGGTCTTCGCTAATCAACGAAGCAGATGGAACAACGGTGTGGCCCTTTGACTCGAAGAAGTTGAGCCAGCGCCGCTTGATTTCAGCGGTTTTCACGGTTTACTTTGCTGCGGCTTTCGTAGCTGCAGGCGACTTCTTAGCCGGCGCTTTAGCGACAGGAGTGCCCAGTTCGGCCTCTCGTTCTGCAAAACCCTCGGCAAAGGCAGTGCCAAATTCAATGGCCGTGCGCTTAACGTCGTCGGCTAGAGCCTTGGCTTTCGGGTTGGTTTCAATTTGCTTGGCTACAGCCATGCCAACGGCGATGCCAGAGACGAGCCAGAAAAGTTTTTTCATGATTACTTCTTGCCTTTGATTAGTTTGGAAAGGCTAACTCCCAAGCCAGCGAGCTTCATGAGCGGGCCGCCAACGGCTTGAGCAAAGACCGCGCTCAGAGACGCAATGTTTAGGGTTACTTCTTCAACGCTTGTGGTGATCTTGTCGATCTTCACCAACTGCTTATTGGTTTCTGCGACTGTTTCGGAGAGTCCTGAGAGCACCGGTTCAATTCCGTCGGTGATCGATTTAATCGAATCACTGACTTCGTCTACGGTTCTACCCAGCTTGATTAGCGGAATGGTTGCCGCAAGTGATAGCACCGCAAACGCAATTGCAGCAACTAGTGCTGCGATATCTCCGATGCTCATCAGGACTCCTTCGAATCTAACTATCGTGCAGCGTAGTACTCAACCACAAGCTGAACTTCACAGGTCACAGGAACCTCTGAGCGCTTTGGTCGACGAACTAGAGTTGCGTGAAGCTTGTCTAGCTGAACGTCTAGGTAACCAGGTACCGGTGGAAGAACATCAACGTGACCGCCGGCAGCTGCAACCTGGAAAGGTTCGGTGCTCTCGCTCTTCGGGTGAACGTGAATCAACTGTCCAGGCTTAACGCGGAAGGATGGGCGGTCAACACGCTCGCCGTTTACGAGGATGTGGCGGTGAACAACCATTTGACGAGCCTGAGCGATCGTGCGGGCGAAACCCGAACGAAGCAAGAGGGCGTCGAGTCGCATCTCTAGAAGCTCAACCAGGTTTTCACCGGTTAGGCCCTCGGCGCGCTTGGCTTCCTGGAAGGTGTTGCGAAGCTGAGCCTCACGAATACCGTACTGGGCGCGTAGACGCTGCTTTTCGCGAAGACGAACGGCGTAGTCGCTGTCGGCCTTGCGCTTGGTGCGACCGTGCTCACCTGGAGCATATGGACGCTTTTCTAGGTATTTGGCAGCCTTCGGGGTGAGGGCTAGTCCGAGTGCGCGAGACAAACGAGTCTTGCTGCGGGTACGTGTGGATTTAGACACGTGGTCCTTTCGAAGATGGATATAGCGGATAAGGGAAATGCTTTAGAGCCAGCATTTCTTCAAGTCATGTTCGCCCCGGCTATTAGGCGAATCACCCTTTGTCTCTCGCACAGCCGCGATTGAGAGACAGGTTGACAACCTGCTTAGTTTAGCAGGGCTAGGCGCCCAAACTCCAGTGTGCTAGCTAGATTTCCGAATGATTTCTTTCAGCTTTGACCACAGCTCGACGAAAGCAGATTCCCTGCCCACAGCCTTTGGTTTGAAATAACTCTTTGCAAGTACGGCCTCGTCGGCGTACTGCTGCTGTAGAACGGTTTTTGGGTCATCGTGGGGGTACCGGTATCCGTGCCCAGTTTCCTTGGCCGACGCCCTGGAAATTTCAGTTGAACGCATGGCGGCCGGCACAGACGGAGTCAAGCCTGATGACACGTCGCTCAGCGCCTCGTTTATTGCGATGTACGCAGAGTTACTTTTTGGTGCTAAGGCCAAGTAGATCGTGGTTTCTGCCAGCGGTATTCTTCCTTCTGGCATGCCAATCAAGGCAACTGCTTCGGCACAGGCAACGGCTAGCGATAGCGCAGATGGGTCGGCCAAGCCAACGTCTTCGGCAGCGAGAATGATCAGGCGTCTGGCGATAAACCGTGGGTCCTCTCCCCCGTCGATCATGCGTGCGAGGTAGTGAATTGCCGCATCGACGTCGGACCCACGAACCGACTTGATGAAAGCGCTAATGATGTCGTAATGCTGATCGCCGACTCGGTCGTAGCGATTTGCTGCTCGAGCTGTTGAGGAAACGACGTCGGCGTCGGTGATCTCAATCAGCGTTGGAGCTTCGGGGTTTTGCTCATAGCCCGCTGCTGCCGAGGCTTCCAAAATGGTGAGTGCGCGACGAAGATCTCCAGATGCCCAAGCCAGTATTCGTTCTTCGGCCTCGCTGGTCAGAGTGGCCTGATTAGCAAATCCACGGTCATCGGCGAGAGCAGAATATAACACCTTGGCGATGTCCTCGTGAGGGATGGGCTCCAGCTGCACTACCAAAGATCTCGAAAGTAGCGGCGAGATGACAGCAAACGAGGGGTTCTCAGTAGTGGCCGCTATCAGAACCACCCAACCGGCTTCAACGGCCGGTAGCAGTGAATCTTGTTGCGACTTGGAGAACCTGTGGATTTCATCAAGAAAAAGTACAGTTTGCCGCTGGTAGAGGCCCAAATCGGTCTTAGCGTTTTCGATTGCATCTCGTACTTCTTTTACGCCTGCGGTGATTGCACTCAGCTGTATGAAGTTGACTGCTTTCTCACTGGCAATCAGATTTGCGATCGAGGTCTTGCCCGTACCAGGTGGGCCCCAAAGAATAATCGAACTTGATTTTGGGCGATCTGTTTCAACCAGACGCCTTAGCGCAGAGCCTTTCGAAAGCGCTTTGGTTTGCCCCACAACTTCGTCTAGGCGCGTCGGTCGCATCCTGGCAGCGAGTGGCGTGCTGCTGAGAAAACGATGTTGATCAACCATGTCTAAAGAGTAAGTCAACAACCCCAGCGAAACCCTCAAACTGGCTTCGGGTAATCGTTAGACTTGCTTAGTCATCAACTCGGAGGAATCGTGGCTAAGAACGAAAAGCTTTCTAAGGCAGCCCAAGATCGCCTTAAAAATTACGAGGTCAAACTCGTTGCGCAGAAAGACAATGTGGCCACTCGCAAACGTGACAATCGCGTTTCACTAATGGTTGCTTTGGCAGCTGTAATCGTGGCGGTCAGCTCGCAGTTCGCTTACTTCACTGTGGGTGCAGGTGCACCGACCCCAACTCCGACCATCGTCAACACCAACGACGCCAAGGTGCCATCACCGAGCCTCGCCGAAAACCGAGACTGGACCGGCGCGATGACCCTAAACAAGACCAAAATTACTTTCGATCTCTACGGCAAGAAAGCCCCTCAGGCAGTTGCTAACTTCATAAGCTTGGTCAAATCTGGCTTCTACGAGAACAACTCGTGCCACCGACTAACCGTTAGCAAGATGTTTGTTCTCCAGTGTGGAGATCCGAAGGGTGACGGAACCGGTGGCCCGGGCTACAGCTGGGGTCCTCTAGAGAACGTGCCAGTAGATGACACATACCTGCCTGGATACATTGCCATGGCACGCCAAGGCAACAACGCCTACTCAATGGGTTCGCAGTTCTTCATCGTGTACAACACAACCGCACTGCCTCGCGACTCGGCTGGCGGTTACACGGTTTTGGGTCGAATCAAGACCGGACTCGAAGGTGTCCTGGCTGTTGCGCAGCACGGTGTCGAAGGCGATGGAAGCGCTACGGACGGCAAACCAAAGTCGCCAGCAGTTCTAACCAAACTTTCAGTCAAGTAAAACTCTTCACCCAAGTAACCAGGAGAAACATGTCTACCGCAAAAGATTTCGGAAAAGTTGACGCCGATGGCAATGTGTTCGTTGTTGAAGGCTCCAACGAAAGACGCGTTGGGCAAGTCCCAGGCATGGATGCTGACGCAGCCCTTGCCATCTATGTACTTCGTTTTGAAGACCTTGCAGCTCAGGTTCGTCTCTTGGAGCAGCGCATCAAGTCAGGCGCCGACGCTGTAAGCATCGAAAAGTCATTCACCAAGCTTGAAGCGGATCTTTTGGAGCCTGCAGCCGTGGGAGACATCGCGTCACTACGTGAGCGTTTGGCTAAGGTTCAGCCAGGCATCGCTGAACTTCGAGCCGCAAAGCAAGAAGCGCAGAAAGAGGCATCTGCAGCAGCTCTTGTTGCTCGAGAAGGTATCGTCTTGAAAGCCGAAGCCATCATCGCACAAGACACAACCAAGGTCATCTGGAAAACAGCGTCAGCAGAAATGAACGCACTGTTCGAACAGTGGCAGCTTTCGCAAAAGAGTGGGCCACGCCCACCTAAGGCCGAGGCCGACGCCCTATGGAAACGTTTTAGCGCTGCTCGCACGAAGTTCGAAGCCTCAAAGCGTTCTTTCTTCGCACAGGTCGATGCAGCATCCAAGGTGGTTAAGGCAAAGAAACTCGAACTAGTAGCCCAAGCCGAAGCCTTGGTTTCGAAGGGCGCTGACGCTTCCCTCGACTACCGCAAACTGCTCGAAACCTGGAAGGCTTCTGGCAGAAGTACCTCAAAGGGCGACGACGCACTTTGGGAACGGTTCAAGGCAGCGGGTGACGCGATCTACGCTGCTCGTTCTGCTCGCGATGCAGAACAGTCGGTTGGCCACGCTGCTGCACTCGAAGCAAAGCTAGCGCTTCTTAAAGAAGCCCAGTTGATCGACCCAGCCAAAGATCTACCTGGCGCGAAGCGCGCTCTTCAAGACCTCCAGAAGCGCTGGGAAGCCGCTGGTCGTGTGGGTAAAGAGAAGGTTCGCGAACTCGAAGACAAACTCCGCGCGGTTGAGCGTGCAGTGCGCGACGCCGAGAGCGAGCAGTGGCGAAAGTCCGACCCGGCTACCAAAGCTCGAACCGATTCGGTATTGACTCAACTTGAAGAGTCGATTGCTAAGTTGAAGGTCGCCCTCGATGACGCCAAGAAGTCGAAGGATGCCAAGAAAATTGCAGAAGCCGAAGAGGCACTTGCCGCTCGAGAGGCTTGGCTTAAGGTAGTAGCGGCTTCTAAATAAGCGCTTTGCTGAATCAGTCTTAGCTGTTTTTCACTCTGTAGACGTCGTAAACGTTGTCGATTCGTCTAACAGCGTTTAGAAGATGATCGAGTAGTTGAGCATCGCCCATTTCGAAAACAAATCTGCTGAGCGCTACCTTGTCGGCTCGAGTCGAAACCGACGCCGAGAGAATGTTTACGTGGTGCTCTGACAGCACTCTGGTTACATCTGACAGAAGCCCCCCGCGGTCGAGGGCCTCGATCTGGATTTGCACCAAGAACAAGCTCTTACTGTTAGTTGCCCAGGCGACATCCATGATTCGATCTGGCTGCTTGCGAAGGTCTTCTACGTTTCGGCAGTCGACGCGGTGCACCGAAACGCCTGTACCGCGCGTAACAAAGCCAACGATTTCGTCGCCCGGCACCGGCGTGCAGCAGCGCGCAAGTTTAGCCATTACGTCGGCATCGCCTCTGACGAGCACTCCCGCGTTATCCGCTCGGGCGCGGTCTGCCGATGAGTTCCTCGGCAGTTCGAACGGATGGTCGGTTTCATCTTCGTCTTCGTGCAGGCTAGCCGTGAGGCGTTCGATTACCGATTGCGGTGAAACGTGCCCATCCCCCACGGCTGCGTAAAGCGAGTCGACATCGGGGTACTTGAGGTCGAGAGCTAGCTTCACGATGCTGTCTGCGCTCATTAGGCGCTGAAGTGGCAGGTTTTGCTTACGCATTGCCTTGGCGAGGGCATCCTTGCCCTGCTCGATGGCGTCGTCACGGCGTTCAGCCGAGAACCAAGCTTTGATTTTGCTCTTCGCACGCGGCGACTTTACAAAACCCATCCAGTCTTTGCTTGGCCCGGCGTCGAGAGATTTAGATGTGAAAATCTCGACGACGTCACCAGAATGCAGCTCGCTTTCAAGTGGTACCAAACGCCCGTTAACCTTGGCGCCCATGGTGCGATGCCCGACCTCGGTGTGTACTGCATAAGCGAAATCGACAGGAGTCGCCTGAGCAGGAAGGCCCACGACCTTGCCCTTCGGGGTGAATACGTAAACCTCTTTGGCCCCAATTTCGAACCGCAGGCTGTCTAGAAACTCTTTTGGATCTTGAGTGTCAGCCTGCCAGTCGGTGAGATGCTTTACCCACGCTAGGTCTTCATCGCTGGTGCCGGTTCTGCCGGCCTGTTCCTTGTACTTCCAGTGCGCGGCAACACCGTATTCAGCGCGCATGTGCATTTCGTGGGTTCGAATCTGTATTTCGACCGGTCTACCGTTCGGGCCTATCACAGTTGTGTGCAAAGACTGATAAAGGTTGAACTTTGGCATTGCTATGTAGTCTTTGAAGCGGCCGGGCACCGGATTCCATCTCGCATGGATAGCGCCTAGAACGGCGTAGCAGTCCCGTACAGACGCGACTAGAACACGGATGCCAACTAGGTCGTAAATGTCGTCGAACTCGCGTCCACGAACAACCATCTTTTGGTAAATGCTGTAGAACTGCTTTGGCCGACCGTCTACTTTTCCCTTGATTTTGATTTCGCGCAGATCGCCTTCGATCGATTCGATTACGTTCGCAATGAATTCGTCGCGCTTCGGTGCCCTCTGCTGCACCAGATTGATGATCTCTTCGTATACCTTCGGGTACAAAACCGCAAAGCTAATGTCTTCGAGTTCCCACTTAATTGCGCTGATTCCCAGGCGGTGAGCCAGCGGTGCGTAAATTTCAAGCGTTTCTTGTGCCTTGCGTCTAGCCGACTCGGGAGAGACGAAACCCCAGGTTCTCGCATTGTGCAGTCGATCGGCCAATTTGATAACCAAAACACGAATGTCTTTCGACATCGCGACCACCATTTTGCGTACCGTTTCCGCCTGTGCGGCATCGCCAAATTTCACCTTGTCGAGTTTGGTCACGCCGTCGACGAGCATGGCAACCTCTTCACCGAAGTCTCTAGTTACCATCTCAAGGTTGTAGGCAGTGTCTTCGACTGTGTCGTGCAGCAGCGCGGCTGCAATCGTGATTGGCCCAATACCTAGTTCTGCCAGAATCTGAGCAACGGCGAGCGGGTGGGTTATGTATGGCTCGCCAGATTTTCTAGTCTGGCCGGTGTGTGCCAGGTCTGCGGCGGCGAAAGCTCTGTCAATTACCGAAAGGTCTGATTTTGGGTGGTTTGCCTTAACTGTCTTTATAAGATCAGCAACTTCGTTGGAATACACGGTGTTGCGTGAAAACAGCTTTGACAGGCCGCTACGAAGGGCTCCGATAGACCCGGTGGGTGTTGCGTCGGTCATAAAACCTCACTCAAGCAGATGGCCTAACGACCGCCGAACTTTGTTTAGCGGTTTGCCAGAACCTTTTCGGCTGCCTTCGCATAAAGCGGTTCACCTTCGCGAAGGTGAGAGTAAACGGGAGCTGCGATAAAGATCGTCGAGTAGGTACCTACGATGATTCCGATGAAAAGAGCCAAAGAAATGTCCTTCAAGGTTCCGGCACCGAGGAAAACCGAACCAATGAACAAGATGGCAGCAACAGGCAGAACGGCCACAATCGAGGTGTTGATTGAGCGAACGAGTGTTTGGTTAATTGCTAGGTTTACGCGTTCAGCAAAAGTAGCGGTCTCGCTATGTTCTACTTCGAAGGTGTTTTCTCTGATCTTGTCGAACACAACCACTGTGTCGTAGAGCGAATAGCCGAGGATAGTCAAGAATCCGATTACCGCGGCAGGAGTCACTTCGAAGCCCAAGGCTCCATAAACTCCTGCGGTCACAATGAGGTCGTGTAGCAGAGCTAGAACGGCTGCCATAGACATCTTGATCGTTCTGAAGTAGAGAGCCATCAGAATTGCAGCCAACACAACAAACCAAACCAGACCAGTGATTGCCTTGCCGGTGATTTCTTGCCCCCAAGACGGTCCGATAAAGCTGCTCGAAACAGCGCTCGACTCAACCTTGTAAGCTGCTGCCAGGCCCGTACGAATGCTCTCTGCCTGCACATCGGTTAGCTTTTCGGTTTGAATACGCAGGTCGTTCGCGCCGATGGTGGTGATTACTGGCTGGGCGCTCGGAAGCACCTTGTGCACGGCATCTTCTGCAAGTTGGTTTCCGAGGGCTGCTGCTGAGCTCACGCGGAACTCGCTACCGCCACGGAATTCAATACCGAAAGTGAATCCGCGTGCCAGCGGAAGAATGATAGAGAGTGCCACGATGACAGCAGCAACCATGTACCAAATCTTGCGCTTGCCGATGAAGTCAACCGACTTCTCTCCGCTGTATAGTGAGTTTCCTAGATCTGAGAAACGACCCATGATTACTGTCCCTTCTGGGTGTCGTTGTTGGCCGCAGCTTTGCGCTCGGCAATGCTCTGGCGACGCGCGGCTTCACGAGAGCTCTTTGAGGCCTTGCTGTCTGCAACGCCTTCGGCGACTCTAAACTGTCCTCTTCCGATATATCCGGCGGAAGTTTGAATCTGGAAGCCAGACCACTTGTGGCCGCTCGAGAAGAACTTGGTGTTGGCTAGAACTTGCAAGAGCGGGTGCGTGAACAGCGCTACAACTACCAAGTCAATGATGGTCGTTAAGCCCAGGGTAAAAGCGAAGCCTCGAACGTTTCCAACTGTAAGTAGGTAGAGCGTTATTGCTGCAAGCAGGCTCACTCCGTCAGACACGATGATGGTGCGAACAGCACGGCGCCAACCTGATTCAACTGCTGCTGAAAGTGGTCGGCCTTCACGAAGTTCGTCGCGAACACGTTCGAAGTACACGATGAATGAGTCGGCGGTGATACCGATTGCCACGATCAATCCCGCGACTCCTGAGAGCGAAAGGCGGTAGCCCTGTCTCCAAGACAGAACCGCAATCACCAAGTAGGTAAGAGTTGCCGCCACAATCAGAGATCCGATGGTGACAATTGCAAGACCGCGGTACTGGAACAAAGAGTAGATCACAACGAGTAACAAGCCGATTGCACCAGCAATTAGACC
>JAHEAT010000059.1:0-3516 GCA_024642605.1 Microbacteriaceae bacterium | reverse complement strand
TGCGAACTGCCGAGAGTTGCCGATATGTTTTCTTGGCTCTGAACCTCGAAGCTAATCGGTAGCGAGCCGTACTTCAGCTGATCAGATAGTGCCTTGGCGTCGGTTTGACTGAAGTTACCGGTGATCTCGGCAGAACCGTTTGTGATTACAGCGTTTGTCGATGGAGCAGTGATCACGTAACCATCAATGGTCACGGCAAATTGGTTATAAGGCTGAGTCAGTGGGAACAGACGCTTGGTTACAGCGCCAAACTTCTCAGCGCCCTTCGAGGTGAAGTTCAATGAAACAGCCCACTCGTTTAGCGATGCGCCGGTTGACGAACTGCGTGTTCCAGCCTGAGCATCTGAGATGTCGGTACCGGCAAGCTCTACTGGCCCGAGGATGAACTTGGTTAGTCCATCACGGTCACAAGTGACTAAAGGTGCAGCAGGGTCGTCGATCTGACCCGGTTCTCTGAAGTCTGCGACGGTGCTGGTTGACGAAGATCGGCAGGATAGGTTGTCGTACTTTTTTTGCACTGCGGCTGAAACCCAGTTGAGGTCGCTTGGGCTGGTCGGTTTAGCGTTGCTGGTTGCAATCGGTGCAGAGCTAGCAGCTGGAGTTGGGCTTGGTGACGCAGAGGTGTCCCCACCCACCGAGGTGTTAGTAGCCAGGGATGTTGCGAGAACAGGGCGGAACTCGAGAAGTGCGCTCGCTTTGATTAGTTTCAAAGTTGCCTCGTCTGGCTTACCAGGAATAGCAACTACGATCGCAGCATTTGCGGCCTCGCCCTGTGTCGTGATTTGCGCTTCACTAACACCGGTGGCGTCTACACGCTGACGAATAATGGCAACGGCCTGATCTAGTTGACCCTGAGTTGCCGCCTTACCTTCGCCGAGGTTTGGGGTAAGAATGATCTGAGTGCCACCCTGAAGGTCAAGTGCCAATCCGGGGGTGAAGCTAGCTGGTGCGCCTGATGCCTGCGCTCCCCCAATCAGAGCAGCGAGTGCAATAATCAGCAGAAAAAAGTACGTAAGTCTCTTGCGCGAGCTCTTAACGAGTCCGTTGTCAGACATGACTATTTAGCCTTCTTCGCAGCGGTAACAGCCGGCTTCTTGGCGGCTGGCTTGGCAGCAGCCTTGGCGGGTGCGGCTTTCTTGGCGGCAACAACCTTGACGGCAGGAGCATTCTCTTCTGCAGACTTGGTAACGCGAGCAATTGCTCCGCGGGCTACTTCTACGCGAGCAATTGCTCCGCGGGCTACTTCTAAAGTGGAGGTGCCCGACTTGACTACGATGCGGTCGTCGGCGATAGCTTCGATGGTTCCGTAGATTCCCGACCCCAACATAACCTCAGCGCCAATGGCAAGTTTTTCGGCCAGAGCAGCGGCCTGCTTCTTGCGGTTACGGCTGGAGTTCCACATCAGCACCGCCATGAAACCAACCATGACGATGAGAAAAAGGGTATTGGAGTCCATTTTGTTCCTTACTTTAGGCCGTCTTTAGATGGCACACACTTGTTCGATTATAGGTTCTAAAGACCAGGTAGAAGGTCTCCTGCGGCGTTTGCCTTGAGATGCATAGCAGCAGCGGGAGTTGCCTGTCGACCGCGAGTCGTTCTATTTATTAAGCCGAGCCTGATTAGGTAGGGTTCCACGACTTCCTCGATGGTGTCGCGCTCTTCGCCAATGGCGACAGCGAGCGTTCCTAAACCAACCGGTTTACCCGCGAACTTGTTGACCAGCACATCTAGGATGCTTCGATCCATGCGGTCTAGTCCAAGCTCGTCGATGTCGTAAACCCTAAGCGCGGCACTGGCAATGTCGATAGTGATTGGCCCGCTAGAGTGCACCAGCGCGTAGTCGCGGACCCGCTTTAGTAGACGATTGGCGATTCTCGGTGTGCCTCGTGAACGTGCTGCAATTAGGGCCGACGCAGGCGTCTTTATCTCAACGTTTAGTTTTTGAGCCGCTCGAGCTACAACGAGAGTCAGTTCATCGGCGTCATAAAAATCGAGGTGGGCGGTGAAACCGAATCGATCGCGCAGTGGGTTCGGCAGCATGCCAGAGCGTGTGGTTGCGCCGACCAACGTAAATGGCTCGATGTCTAGCGAGATCGAGTTAGCACCAGCACCCTTTCCAACCATCACATCGACCCTGAAATCCTCCATGGCCAGGTAGAGCATTTCTTCGGCCGCTCGCGACATTCGGTGAATCTCGTCAATGAAAAGCACCTCGCCGTGTGTCAGAGAGGTAAGAATGGCCGCCAGGTCTCCAGCGTGTTGGATGGTTGGGCCGCTGGTTAGTCGAAGTGGAGCGTCTCGCTCGTTTGCCACAATCATTGCCAGAGTGGTCTTACCTAGGCCGGGAGGGCCGGCCAAAAGAATGTGTTCCGCTGCTCTGTTCTGCATTCGAGCTGCTTCGATGAGTAAAGAAATCTGAGCGCGAACTGCTTGCTGCCCCACGAAATCGTCCAGCGTCGATGGTCGCAGGGATGCCTCAAGTGCGAGGTCTTCACTAGATTCGTCGAGCACGCTCACTCAACGCCCTCTGAGCCGCTGAGCTGCGCCAGCGCGAGCTTTAGTGCTGCGGAGCGATCGCTAACCGACCCAATCTTTGACAATGCGTTTGAGGCAGCCTTCTGCGAGTATCCGAGCCCTACCAAAGCAGCAAGTACTTCGTGTGAACTTGACGACGACGGAGCGCTGAGCCTGCCGGCTAGGGTTACCGCAATCAACTTGGCTGTCTTAGCACCAATGCCTGGCACTGTCTTGAAAACTGAATCTAGTTCGTTGGCCACGGCATTGGAAATGCTTTCGAGCGTAAGCGACCCCAGAATTGCCAAACCAAGTTTTGGGCCCACACCGGTCACGCTGGTTAGCAGATCGAAGGTGCGGCATTCCTCGGGCGATTCGAAGCCAAACAGGGTGATGGCGTCTTCACGCACAACTTGACGGGTGTGCAGTTTTACCTGATTTCCGACTCGTGATGCTGCGCTGAGTTGTGGAGTGACATTCACGAAGTAGCCCACTCCGGCGACATCGAGAACGATAAAGTTAGGGCCGGTTTCGGCTACTACTCCATTTAGCGATGCGATCACGCCTCAAGCCTACTTAGCCCTTGCGCGTATTAGCCGCAGCGGCTTGGGCTTGTTGCCACTTACGCTGCGCAGCTGTGAGCACACGAGCTGTTGCCGTTGGCGTAACTTTCCAAGCTGAAGTGATGGCGATAGCCAACGCATCGGCTGCGTCTGCGGGTTTCGGTATCTCATCGAGCTTCAGAATCTTGGCCACCATTGCGCCAACTTGGTCTTTTGCCGCCCTACCAGAGCCGGTCACGGCGGCCTTAACCTCAGACGGTGTGAAGAACGACAGAGGAATGTGATATTTGTTAGCCAGATAAAGAACCACGCCCGAAATCTGTGCGACGCCCATCACTGTGCTTAAGTTCGCTTGTGCGAAAACGCGCTCGAGAGCAATTCGTTGCGGCTGATGAGTTTGGATTGCCTTCTCGAGTTCGACGGAAATCGCACCAATGCG
>JAHEAT010000054.1 GCA_024642605.1 Microbacteriaceae bacterium | reverse complement strand
ACGTTCGTGAACGTGAAAGTTCAAATCGACGGCGGTTGCAGCGTCGGCCAAGTTTTCATCGAACTTTTCAACTCCGACGACGAAGACTACGCCGAAGAAGCGGTCGACTTGGGCAGCGTGAAAAAGGGCCAGGTCTTGAAGAACATCGAGATCGGCACCGATGACCCTGATGCCGAATACGTTGAAGTTGGCGGGTTCAACTGCCAATAAAGATTTACTCGCGTTGAGTTCGAAGGCCTACCGGCTTAGCGACGACCAAAAACGTGTTGCTCAATCCAGCAGTGCATGGTGATGGCCGCGGCGGCGCTGGCATTTATCGAGCGGGTTGACCCGAACTGGCTTATTTCTAAGAAGACTTCGGATGCCCCCAGCGCGGCATCGCTCAAACCCGGGCCTTCCTGGCCGAACAAAAACACGCAAGCTTCGGGCATCGAATACTCTTCGATCTTTTGGCAACCGTCGACGTTATCGATACCGACAATCGGCAGTGCCCCGCCTCCAGCGCCGAGACCGCAAGTTCTAGTCCACTCGACGAAATCTTCGACAGTAGGGTGATGGCGCACGTGTTGATAGCGGTCGGTAACCATGGCGCCTCGTCGATTCCAGCGGCGATTGCCGATGATGTGCACCTCGGCCGCTAAGAAAGCGTTGGCAGTGCGAACGATTGACCCGATGTTGAGGTCGTGCTGCCAATTCTCGATGGCCACGTGAAACTTGTGGCGCCGGGCATCCAAGTGGGCCACGATTGCATCCATGCGCCAGTAACGAAACTGGTCGAGCACGTTGCGGGTGTCACCGTTGGTCAACAGTTCGGGGTCGAAGACAGAGTTGGGGTCGGTGCCGGCACCCTCGGGCCATTCGCCCTGCCACGGGCCGACGCCCCAAGTGGTTTGCTCGGGCGTATCGCTGGGGCCATTCACGGCTTGTTCATCGCTCACACTGCAAGCCTAGCCAAGCCCGCTGGTAGCCTTGACTCATGGCTGAACGCAGAAAAATCGAATGCTGGTTGACCGACATGGATGGCGTGCTAGTGCACGAAGGTCACGCACTACCGGGGGCTGGCGAAGTTATTGAGCAGTGGCAAAAAGCCGGGCAACGGTTTCTGGTGCTTACCAACAACTCCATCTACACCCCACGCGACCTTTCGGCTCGCCTGCGTGCCACCGGGCTTAACATTCCCGAAGAATCGATTTGGACTTCGGCCCTCGCCACCGCCGATTTCTTGCGTTCGCAGAAACCCAAGGGGTCTGCCTTCGTTATCGGCGAAGCTGGCCTAACCACCGCGTTGCACGAGGTTGGCTACATTCAAACCGACGTCGACCCCGACTACGTGGTGCTCGGCGAAAGCCGCACCTTCTCTTTTGAAACCCTCACCAAGGCCATTCGCCTGATCAACAACGGTTCGCGCTTTATTGCCACCAACCCAGATGCCACCGGCCCTTCGGCCGACGGAGTGCTGCCGGCTACCGGGTCGGTTGCCGCGCTGATTACCAAGGCCACCGGACGCGAGCCTTACATCGTGGGCAAACCAAACCCGATGATGTTCCGTTCGGCGATGAACAAGATCAACGCCCACTCAGAGTCGACCGGCATGATCGGTGACCGCATGGATACCGACGTGGTTGCTGGCATCGAAGCCGGCCTGCACACCGTGCTCGTGCTCACCGGCATTGCCGACGACGCCGAGATTGCCAAATACCCGTTTAGACCTAACGAGATTCTCAACTCGATCGCTGACTTACTCGACTAAACGCGAGCGCGGCGTCAGAGACCGAGTTAAAGCAAAACGGCCCAGGCAAATAGCCTGAGCCGTTTTTTGCGTTTGACTGCTTAGCCCTTTACAGCGCCGTCCATAACACCGCTCACTAGGCGGCGGCCGACGAACACGAAGAGCAAGAGCAACGGGGCGGTGGCCATGAAAGCACCACCGAGGTTTAGTGCGTAGTCGATGAAGTAGCTAGCCTTCAACTGCTGCACTGCAACCTGAACCGTGAAGCTTCCCGGGCTCTGAAGAACCAGGTTCGGCCAGAGAAAGTCGTTCCAGGTGGCCAAGAAGCTGAACAAACCGAGCACGAAACCGCTTTGACGGATGATCGGAAGCACGATGTTCCAGTAGATGCGCATGACGCCCGCACCATCGATGCTGGCAGCCTCAAGCATTTCGTTAGGAACCTGTGAGTCAATAACCTGGCGCATCCAGAACACACCGAACGCGGTAACCAGAGCTGGGATGATCAACGCGTTGAGCGTATCGATCCAGCCGAAGCCCGAGACCAACATGTATAGCGGGATGATTCCAAGTTGGCTTGGCAACATCATCGTTCCGATTACGAACAGGATTAGCCCGCGACGACCCTTGAAGTTGAGCTTGGCAAACGCGAAGCCGGCAAGAGCTGAGAACAGCACCTGGGCTACGGCGACAACCAAACCAACTAGAACGGTGTTGAACAGCGCCTTGTTGAAGTCGATAACTTCGTAGACGTGCTGAAGCACGGTCCAGAAGCGTGGACCAGGCAGAATGGCCGGTGGAATCTTTGAGACTTCCTCGGTTCCGTTGGAGGCTACAACGAACATCCAGTAGAACGGGAACATCGAAACCACAGCCATGAAGGTTAGGGCAATGTAGCCCGCGATGCTTACCTTCTGCCATTTGGTGCGCTTGTTACGAACGCGTTTTACTTTGACGTCGCTCATTTGTCGTCACCGCCTGCCATCTTGCGAGTAATAAGGAAGTTGATTAGCGAAACGATCAGCACGATGATCGTGATGATGATTCCGATTGCGGCACCGTAGCCCCACTTACCAGCGCCACCGAAGGCCTGGTCGTAGAGGAACATGGTTAGCGTCAAAAGCTGGTGGGTGCTACCGCCGTCGCTAGTTCCCGAGAGGGTGAGCGGCTCGGCGAAGACCTGCAAACCACCGATGGTGCCAACAATCAGCACGAAGGTGATGGTGTTGCGCAGACCCGGAAGGGTTACGTAGCGGAACTGCTTCCAAGCACCTGCGCCATCGAGGGCAGCCGACTCGTAGAGTTCGTCTGGAATCGCCAACATCGACGCTAAGAAGATGAGGGCGTTGTAACCCGCCCAGCGCCAGGTGATCATCGCAGCAATGGCGATGTGCGAGGCGAGAGGATCTTCTACGAAGTCGATGTTGTCAACGCCGAACCATCCGAGAACCATGTTGACCATACCGAACTCGCGACCAAACAGCTGACCGAAGACGATGGCAACTGCAAGCACCGAGGTGATGTTTGGTACCAAGAGGATGGTGCGCCAGAAGGTCTTGGCTCTCAAGAAACGGTTGCGCAGAACTGCTGCGAGACCGATTGAGATGACCATTTGAGGGAAAGTCGACCAGAACCAGATGTCGAAGGTGTTGCCGATCGCCGTGTAGAGGCGCTCGTCTTGCAACAGGTTAACGAAGTTTTGCAGACCAACGAATGGCTGGCCTTCTAGTGAAAGACCGCCGGCCCCCGCAAGCGGGTCGTAGGTGTAGAAAGCAATGATGGTGGAGTAGATCACCGGGAACATTCCAAAAAGGAGGAACATAAGCACGAACGGTGCTACGAAAAGATAGCCCCACTTGCCATTGAGCGAGCGGAGGCCCGGAATCTCTGTCTGCTTTTTTTGCTTCTTTTTGCGCCAAGGAGAGGGGGACGTCGAGGGACGTCCCCCTTTCTTTGCGCTTGATGGCGACTTGCTCGCCACTGTGCTACTCATTGAATCTTGCTCCGAACGACGATCGAACTAGTTGGTAACTAGCTTTTTGACTTCGGTCATAACCATTGCCCATGAGTCTTTCGACGTCCATGGCTTCTTGGTCTTGTCGTTCTTTTTGCCCGAGATCACACGGCCCAGACCAGCACCGAATGCCTGGTCGATTCCGCGGTTGAGCTTGCCTTCGAAGATCGGCTTCAACTTGACGATGCCCTCAGAGTAGATCTTGCCTACAGGAGCCTTGTTGAAGAATGGGTCTTTGAAGTCAGCAACCGATGGGTCGTTGTAGATGACCTTGGTAGATGGGAACAAACCGTAGGTGCGGAACACCTGAAGCTGCTGCTCCGGTGCTAGGTACCATGCGATGAAGTCCCATGCGGCCTGCTTGTTCTTCGAGTACGAAGGAATGGTCAGCTGGGTTCCACCCTGGTTTCCACCGCCACCCGGCAGGTCGGCGATGTCCCACTTGCCCTTGGTGTCTGGAGCCTGCTGCTTGATGTAGTCCATCATCCAAGCTGGTGCCAGCATGGTTGCGAAGGTGCCCTTGTTCATACCGACGTTCCAGTCTGATGAGAACTGACCGATGCGAGTACCGATACCGGCAGCCTGAGCTGCAAGGGTGGTGTCCCACGCCTTTTTGATAGCAGGGTTTTTGTCGTAGATCAAAAGACCCTGGTCGGTGCCGTTGTTGCGGTAGTACTTCTCGGTGCCCTGGTTGAGGATTGCTGCGTAGATGGTTCCAACGCTGTCGAGGAAGCCCTTACCGGCCTTCTTGTCGGCTGCGCTCAGCTTCGACATGTAGGTCTTGCCGGTAGCGATGAACTTCTCCCAGGTTGGCCACTTCTTTGCGAGAACGTCGCGAGCGGTGCCGTTCTTAACCTGAGCGGCGGTTACTAGACCAGCCTTAACCATTAGGTCGCTGCGGTAGGCGACTTCTAGGCCACCGACGTCGGTAGGAATACCGATGACGCTGTCGTTGTATGCCACGCCCTGCTCCCAACGCCATGGAAGGTAGTTCGACTTGATGGTGCTTGCCGACTGGCCCGATGGAACGGTGCCAACGGCAACACGTGCGCCGGTTGCGTCAACGTAGGTAACGTCAACGGCGTTGCCGTTCTTGTCGGTACCCTTGGTGGCGTTTGCGTTAGCCGACGAAGTCTTCATGGTGCGAAGGTCGGTGAAGCAGTTTGGGTATGAGCGCCACCAACCGGAGTAGCTCACCTCAACTGCGATTACGTCTGCTGGGCCCGAACGCGCGTTACAAGCGGTGATCATGTTGTTCTGCTGAGGGTCGATGTCGCCCTTCTTGAGAGCAAGAGTTACCTCTGGGTGAATCAACTTGTATTCGCGAACCAGGTTTGGCTCGATCACGTCACCGAATGTCCAGATTGTGACCGTTACTGGGGTTGCCGCCGTTGCGGCAGGCGCGGCTGAGACGCCGGCTCCTAGGGCCAAGCCCGCAATCGCGATGCTGGCAGCTAACTTCTTGATGTTCACCTGTTACTCCTAAAAGATAGAAAGTGTGTGAAACCGATTTCACAGGTTTATAGTAAACTGCGAAAGCGGTTTCAGCGCAACCTAGATTAGAAATACACACCCATTCGTTATGGAAGCGTGACCATTTTCTAAAGGTCTACTGAGACCATGAAGTTAACTGATTTGGAATCGACCGATAGATTTTGGTCTAGTTCAAACTAATGACATCGAAGGGGCACCATGAAGTTACGCAACGCACTAAAGACCATCGGCTTGATTGCCGCGACATCTTTGCTGCTCATCCCAGTGGCTCAAGGCCCTGCTCAGGCTGCCGCTAAGGCCCCTGTTTACAAGCTGATCTGGTCTGACGAATTCAGCCGCAAAGTCGGTTATGCACCAGACCCAACCAAGTGGACTTACGACACCATGCTCGGCCCAAACTCCGAGAAGGAGTACTACACCACCAAGCGTGCCAACTCGGCACACGACGGCAAGGGCCACCTGGTGATCACGGCAAACCTGATCACAGAGACCGACCCCCTTTATAACTACTGCCTTCCAGACCTAACCGACACCTGCTGGTACTCAAGCGCACGCTTAAAGACCGCGGGCAAAGTTGGCTTTAAGTACGGCAAAATCACCGCACGCATCAAGATGCCTAAGGGTCAAGGAACCTGGCCAGCATTCTGGATGCTCGGGCAAGACCTGAACCAGGGTGGCACTTGGCCAGACTGCGGCGAGATCGACATTGTCGAGGCTAAAGAAGAAATGAACAACTACGTCTTCGGCACCGCCCACGGCCCGGGCTACTCAGGCGGCCAGGGAATCGGTGACGTCTATATGAACAATGCCCCACTATCTGCCGGTTGGCACGAGTACTCGGTTCAGTGGACGAAGAACAGCATCAAGTGGTACTTCGACGGCAAGCTCTACCACTCTCTCTCGCCTGCGTTCGTGTATGGAAATCAGTGGCCATTCAACCAGGAGTTCTTCATCATCATGAACCTTGCCATGGGTGGCCAGTTTGTTACCGGCGGTCTCGACCCATCGGTAACTCAGGCCAAGATGTACGTTGACTACGTGCGTGCTTACTCGATCAATGGCGTTGGAAAGATCGTCAAGCACTAACCAAAACACCTCAAGGATGGCCGGCAGACCAAGTGTTTGCTGGCCATTCGCTTTATCTGCCGTGCACCGCCAAGTTGATTTAAGTAACGAATTCATAAATAAACCGCTTTCACAGTTCGCTTTCACGAAACCCGTGCCTATTGTTATTATTGTGAAATCGGTTTCACGCTTGCGCGAGACAGATGAAGCGAATCAGCAAAACCTTTCCAAGGTCTAGGGGGCTTGCTGCGGTGGCGCACACCACCGCGACAGCCCCCTAGCCAGAAAAGGGAATCCGGGTCACTGCATCCTTGGGCCCTGGTTCTGCAAGAGAAAGAGTGAACATGACAGCGTTGCCAGAGAGCTTCCGTTGGGGAGCCGCAACAGCTAGCTACCAAATCGAAGGTGGCACACACCTCGATGGTCGAGGCACAAGCATCTGGGACACCTTTGCAGCCACACCGGGCAAGGTAGTCAACATGGAAGACGGCTCGGTAGCCTGTGACCACTACCATCGCTATCCAGAAGACATCAAGTTGATGAAAGACCTGGGTATTCAGACCTACCGTTTCTCGTTCGCCTGGCCGCGCATGTTTCCTAACGGAGACTCACGCCGCGAACAGCGCGGATTCGACTTCTACAAGCGCATAGTAAATGAGCTGCTTGAAAACGACATCGAGCCTTGCGCCACCCTTTACCACTGGGATCTTCCTCAAACCCTTCAAGACAAGGGTGGTTGGGCTAACCGCGACATCGTTGGTGCATTCGCCGACTACGCCGGTGTTATGGCCGAAGAGTTCGGCGATGTAATCAAGCTTTGGGCAACTCTCAACGAGCCTTGGTGCACGTCGTGGCTTGGCTACGGAATCGGCGTTCACGCCCCAGGCGTTCGCGACCTAGACTCTGCCATTTCGGCAGCTCACCACACCGCGCTGGCTCACGCCGAAGGCACACGCGCAATGCGCGCTGTACGCGACGACATCAAGGTTGGCCTAGTGCTCAACATGAGCAACTACCGCGTTGACGACCCAAACAACCAAGAGCTAGTAGACCTAGCCGACCTTCTCGACGCCAACATCAACCGCTGGTGGACCGACGCAATGACCACCGGTCACTACCCAGAAGTCCTCAACCCTTACTACAAGAAAACCCTCGACCGAATTCTGCTTCCAGGCGATGAGCAGCTTCTGAAGATCGATACCGACTTTGTTGGTATCAACTACTACAGCGACTCGTTCGTCGGCACTCCACGCCAAGAAGACAAGCCGATGAGCGAAGGTGGGTTGCACCCATTCCCTCAGCGCAGCAACGGAACTCCCCCTGAGCCTCTGACCGACATGGGTTGGCCAATCACGCCAGAGGGTATTCACGATCTAGTGCTTCGCATCGGGCGCGATTACCCGGGCATCCCTGAGCTCATGATTACCGAGAACGGTGCCGCCTACCCAGAAGAGCCAAACGAGTTTGGTGAAGTAGAAGACACGCGTCGCGTCGAGTACATTACGAGCCACCTAGAAGCGCTCAGCCGAGCCATCGAAGAGGGCGCTCCGGTTACTCGCTACTACGCTTGGTCGCTGCTCGACAATTACGAATGGGCCGAAGGTTATGCAAAGCGTTTTGGCCTAATTCACGTTGACTTCGAAACCCAGGTGCGAACGCCTAAGCGTTCAGCAAAGGTTTACGCTACGATTATCGAAACCAACGGTGAAAGTTTGAAAGCGGTCACCGTTTAATTTCACGGAGAGCCTGTCATGACAGCAAAACCGCGCCCAACATACTCGGCAATCGCTAAAGCAGCGGGTGTTTCAGAGGCCACGGTTTCGCGCGTCTTAAACGGAGACAGCCGTGTAAACCCAGAGCGCACCGCTGCGGTATTGAAAGCCGTAGACCAGCTCGGCTACCGAAAGAACCGCGCAGCCACCGCCCTGGCATCGGGCCGCACCGGTCTGATTGCCGTGGTTATCGACGACGACCTCTCGATCTTCGACGACCCATTCTGGGGCACCGTAACCTCGGGCATTAGCCGTGTTTTGATGGCAAACCACCTGCAAACCGTTCTCATGGTTACAGCCGTAAACAACGTTGATGGCCCGGTTGCCCACTATCTCGAATCTCGTGAAGTAGACGGCGCTATCTTCTTTCAGCTGCACAAAGATGCCATGGTGCGAAAGCTCGCCAAGGCCGGCCTGCCCATTGTTATCACGGGCAGCCCGCACACCGATGCCGACCTAATCTTCGTTGACACCGATAACTTTGGTGGCGGTTACGCCGCTACCAAGCAGTTGCTTAACCGCGGGTGCAAGAAGGTTGCCATCATCACGGGCGACATCGAAACCACAGCTGGCCACCAGCGCCTGGATGGCTACAACCAGGTTTACCGCGAGCTCGGTCGCGTGCCCTCGAAATCGTTGGTGAGACAAGGCGACTACTCGTACGAGAGCGGGCAGGTGCAGATGAAGCACCTACTAGAAGAAAACCCAGATGTCGACGGGGTCTTTGCCTGTAACGACCTCATGGCTCTTGGCGCTATTGCCGCCATCGAAGAGTCGGGACGAACCGTGCCAGACGACGTTGCCGTAATCGGCTTCGACGACTCCATCATGTCGCGCACGTCGCGCCCTCAGCTTTCGACCGTACGCCAAGACATCGCCGCGCTAGGCGAGGCAGCCGCCCAGCTCATGATCGCCCAGCTAAACGGCGAGCAAGTTGAGTCGCGCATCATGCCGGTTGAACTTGTGCTTCGCGAATCTGCCTAAAGCAAGAATCTTTGCAACACCTTTTTGGCAGTTGTGCTTGAACACCTGACCCTTAAAAGAAGCAGCACCCCACGTAAATCGCGGGGTGCTTTTTCATTTTGGTTCTTTAGTGCTGAATCACCTGGCCAACACCGTTAATGGTGCTGAAGCGAACCCAGTCGACCTTCATGGTTGTGCTGGTTAAGTTCGGGTCGATATCGCCACCGAGGTTTCCGCCCATTGCCAAGTTAAGCAGCAGGTAGTTCTCGTGGTCGTAAACCCAGTCGATGTCGGTCTTGTTGACTTCGCCATACTTGACGCCGTCGAGATACCAAACGACCTGGTCGGGTAGCCAGTCGATGGCGTAGGTGTGGTAATCCTGCGACCAATCAAATTCTGTGTCGATGGTGGTTCCACGACCTCCGCCGCCGCTGATCGAGCCGTGTGAGTAGCCGAGCACCTTATTTGGAATACGACCGACCAACTCGGTTACGTCGAGTTCACCACACCAAGGCCACAGCGTGGTGTCGATGTCAGAGCCGAGGGTCCAGAAGGCACCCCAGCTGCCGTTTCCCGGTGCTCCCTTGATGCGCGCCTCTAGACGACCATACAAGAAGCCCACCTTGCCCTTGGTAACCAGCTTCGACGAATACCATTCGCAGTCGCCGTAGTAGCAGTGGGTCGACGCAGCACCTTCGCGAGTGGCGAGAATGTTGAGTGAGCCCGCGCCATCGGTGGTGGCGTTTTCGAAGAGGTACCACTGGCGTTCGTTGTTGCCCCAGCCTCGGTTGCCGTAGGCCTTGCCATCGCCGTTCTCTGGCACCCACACATTAGTGTTGACGGTTGCGCCAGCAGCGCCATTGAACTCATCGCTCCAGACTGTGTTGTAGGTTCGTGCGACTTCGGTTGGCGAAACTTCGTTGGTGTAAAGAGTTTTAGACATGTAGCCCTTTGGAGCAATCACTTGCACCTTGGCGGCGAGAACCGACCCGTGGTCTGGAATCTGAATGGCTCTAACCCCCGTGCCATTACCGAGAATGTCGGTGTTGTTGCGAAGCCAGTTGTACTCGAGCGACTTTGGCTTTGGCAAAATCTGGGGCACCGAGATCTTCACGGATGTTTGGTTCGCATCGGTGTATGAGAGAGTGGCAACTCCGCCAATCCAGATCTGCCCGATGGTGATCACGTTTGTTGCTAGCACCTTCTTGGTTTTGCCGAACATCGCCGTTTCGACGGCTTTAATGGTGCCGGTCTTTTGAGTGGTCTTGATTGTGTAGGTGTTTGCGGTGGCCTTGGCAATCGCCTTGCCGTTGTAGTACCACTGCCACGAAGTCTTGGTTGCCTTGGTGCTGAACTTGGCCAGCGACGCCGTGAGCTTGGTGCCGACGGTTGCGTATTTTGCAATTGACGGAGCAGAAGTGACCTTGATGGTCACGGCGTTGGCCGGAGCGGCACCGATGCCGCTGAACATCAATGTTGCAGCCAGAACGGCAAGGAGTGACTTCTTGAACATTTTGAATCCTCTGGTTTGATGCTGGTTAGTGCTGAAACTTTAGTTTTGAGGTTTGCAAAGACCCTTAGATAAGGCTCAAGGGTGAGACCGTGACAGCCTCACCCTTGAGCAATATCGACTCTTGTTACTTGACTACCGTGGTGGTCGCGCTGATCGAGTAGCGAGTAGCACCGGTGTTGGTTGCGGTGACACCAACACGGATGTACTTACCCTTGTCGGCAGCTACGAGCTTGTAGGTCTTGGCAGTCTTGCCAGAGATGGCTACACACTTGGATGCAGTTGCTGGCTTGGCGGTGCTTTGAGCTGTCTTGCCAAGTGCCGAGCAGCGGTACCACTTAATGCTGGTGGTTGGTAGTGGGTTGCCGGTCCAGTAACCGGTAGCTGCGGTTAGAGTGCTTCCAACCTTGGCGGTTCCGGTAAGCAATGCAGGAGCCCTCAGGGTGGTTGCGATGGCCGGGAAGACCTCTGGCATAGCTGGCTCGGTTACCACTGGCTTGTAGAAGTGGAACTCGGTGATTACCGAGTGGTCTGGCTTCTCTCCTGCGATCTGTGGCAAGAACTGAGCGTGGTAGTCGTCGAGGCCATCTTCAGAGACGATCGGGGCGTCGGTCCATGCGGCTGGCTGAGTTTCGCCTTCGTCGTTGGCCGAGTGGGCCACGGTGAAGGTAACGTTGCCGTAGGCGTCGGTAACAGCAGACACACGACCACCGTCGGCAGCGCCGGTTGCAGCCTTAACTTGCTGACCGTTGCAAGTGATTTGTGCGGTTGAAACCGAGTACTGCTTGTTGCAGCGCAAGATTACGGTCTGACCAACGAGGGCCTTACCCTTGGAGTCGGCTACGTGGTACACGAGCTTGAAGGTTGAACCAACAGGCATCCAGCTGCGCTGGTAGATGAGGCCTGAGCCAAACCAGGTGTTCTTAACCCAACCGTCGGCCATGGCCTGGTTCTTGGTTGCTTCGCTGGTGTTGTGAGCGTCTAGCACTGGGCTGACGAGTGAGATTTGTGCACCAACATATGGGTCGGCTGCTTCAGCTGGGCTGATTGCGCTGACACCAAGAGTTGCAAATGCAGCGGTAGCCACCAAAGCGGTGAGTTTGCGCCAGTTGTTCTTCATTGGGTTCCTTTCGGCGTGACGGAGGCCAATGCGCTCCTTGTCTAAAAGTAACCTAATGAAAGCGGTTTCTGGAAGCGGTTTCACAAAACCTTTATTGTTTTGTTATGGATTTCACATGGTCGGCATTTATGCGCATCGCCGGCAAGGTCAACCCTTTTAGGGCAAGGCGTTTTGGCGGTTAGTGCCGGCGGCTCTCGCTGAGAGTTTTCATCTGCGGTGCTAGCGAAATTGCGACGGTGGCGAGGGTTACTCCCCCGGCCAAAACCCAATAAACCAGCTGAACGCCAACAGAATCAACCGCAATGCCAATCAAAATGAACGAGATCATGGGCGATGCATTCCAAATAGCCATTTCGAGGCTAAACACGCGCCCGCGCAAGTTGGCCGGCACGTGAGTTTGCACCACGGTGTTGAGAAGCGGAATAACCGGACCCCAGGTGAGTCCGAGCAGCAGGCCACACGCGAGCATGGCCCACTGCGGTGGCAAGAACGACATCGGAACCATGCCGGCGGTGATGCCGAACATCGTCATGCGCAGAATGTTGGCATAACTGAGGCGTTTGTGCAGCCACTCGAACGATAGCGAGCCGATCACCCCGGCAGCCGCCATAAACGAGATTAAGGTGCCCAGGTCTTCGGGTCGGCCAATGCCGTTGTAGAAGCGCGGTAGAACGACCATCTCGGTTGGAATGTAGAGGAGGCTCAACGAGAGCAGGGCGATAAAGATAATGGCAACCGCCGGAAAACGCCCAAGCGCTTTGATGCCTTCAACCGCGTAGCGCAGCGGCTTGCTCTTGTCGTCGTTGGCAGACGCTGGTTCTTGCTTTTCGGTAACCCGCACCAAGAAGGCGAACAAAGCCGACAACGCAGCTGCGCCGCCCGCCCACCAAAAGGCGGAGAACGCGCCAGTAGCGCCAATGGCAAGAGCGCCAACGGCCGGGCCGATCGCGAAACCCGCCGAGAACACAGCCTCGTGAATCGAATTGGCGCGATCGAGGGTGAGCCCCGCCTTGGTGGCCACATCTGGTAGCAGCGACTTTCGAGCCGACTGCCCACCAGGGGCGATGGTATTTCTAAGCACGGCCAGCAGAATCAACACCGGCAAGCTAACCGCGCCCATACTAGCAATCAACGGAAACGCGATTGTGGTGAGCACCGTAAGTGCCTCTGCCGCCCACGCCAATCTTCGACGGCCGATGGCGTCGATGAATGAACCCATCACCGGGGCGAGCAATAATCCTGGGATGCTGCTGAACGCGATGACCAGCGCCGATTGCGCCGAAGAACCGGTTTGCTCAAGTACCAACCAAGGCATCGCGATAAACAGGATGCTCCCGCCGATGACACCGGCGAGGTTAGAGAGTTGCGTTAGAACAAAAGCGAACAATTAGCGAAGGCCGAGCTCGTCGAGAGTAATAGCGGTTAGGTATCGGTAGCCGGCGTCTTCAATAACCTTTTGAGCGCCAGTGTCGCGGTCAACCACTGTTGCCACGGCTACCACGATTGCGCCTGCTGCGGTTAGCGCTTCGGCGGCGGTGAGTGGCGAACCGCCAGTGGTCGAGGTGTCTTCGACCACCACAACACGCTTGCCCGAGACATCCGGGCCTTCAACCTGGCGGCCCATGCCGTGAGCCTTGGCCTGTTTGCGAACCACGAACGCATCGATGGCGCGGCCACGAGCTGCGGCCTGGTGCATTACGGCGGTGGCAACCGGGTCGGCCCCCATGGTGAGCCCGCCGATTGCGTCAAACTCTGTGACCCCGTTGGCGTCTAGCAGGTCGAGCATTACATTGCCAATCAAAACCGCCGCTTCGTGGTGCAAGGTGGCACGTCGCAGGTCGACGTAATAGTCGGCTTCGAGACCACTCGAAAGGGTAACGCGACCGTGAACCACGGCCAACTGCTTGACGAGCTCAACTAGGCGGGGTTTGGCTGGGGAATCGAAAGTCATGGGTTAATCCTAAATCGCTCGTGCGTCGCATTGATGCCGGCTAAAGCGAAAGGGGCGACCTCTCTCGAGACCGCCCCTTTCAACGTTGGTGCAGAAACTAGCCGACGTTCACGTAGATCGAGCGGGTAGTGTTCTGGCCCTTGGTGGCATAGTTCGATGGGCTACGAAGGTCGCGAACCACAACGATCTTTACAGTCACAGTGGTCTTGAGCCCCTTCAAGGCTGCGAGAGCCGCCTTGTCGGTTGCCGAGGTGCCCGAACAGAGGTTAGTGGCCGGGAAGCCCTTGACCTGGTTCGCGGTGGCATCGGTAACGGCCTTTAGAGTTCCGTAGGTTGCCGAACAGGTGTAGTTGGTAGTTCCAACCTTGAACGTGGCTGTTGCGGTGATTGGGCCAACCCAAATTCCGCGAGAGCTCACGTTTAGCGCACCGGTTGCCTTGGTCCAAGAGAGCACTTCACTTAGAACGTTTACTTTGGTGCCGGTGTTTGGCAGAGTAACCGGGCTGGTTACGTTACCTGCATCAACGATGGCGGTGGTTGCGGCTTTGCCCACGGTGTAGGTGAGGGTTGCGCTGGCTGGTGCCCAGTTTGCGTCACCGGCCTGTGAAACCAAGATGGTACAGGTGCCTTCCTTAATGTTGAGCACGTGGTTAGCCACAAAGGTTCCCTTGTTGCACACGGTTGGAGTGCTGAACGTGTAGGTTAGGGCGCCGCCCGAGGTTGCGCTGGCGTAAACGAAGATACCTTCGACGCTAACCAATTTCTCGGCCGCGCTAGGAGCAAGCACGGTTACCGTCTGCGGCTTCTTTACGGTGATGTTTGCGGTTGCAACACCTTCGGCTGCCCATCCCGTTGCTGCCTGAGTGGCTTTTACGGTACAGGTGCCTGAGGTAACGAAGTGCAACTTAGCGCCGTTTACCGTACATACCAGAGGCGTGCTCGAGCTGTAGCTGAGGCTTGCTACTGCGGCGTCTGCACCGATCTTTACCGTTGCCGAGAGAGTGCGATCTGCATCGCCCACAAGCGCGTTAGCTGCACCCGAAACCAGGGTTACGGTTTGCGCCAGCTTCGTGGCTCCAACATAAATGAAGCTACCTGCAGTAACGCTTCCGTTGGCGTGCACCAGGGTAATGGTTACGGTGCCGGTCGCTCCTGCTGGCACGGTTACTTCTAGCGAAGTGGTGCTGCGAGTGCCGATGGTGCCCGCAACCGTGCCGAACTTAACCGAGGTGACCTTGTCGAGGTTTGTACCCGCGATGGTGAGCTTAGTGCCGGCAGCTGGGGTGTTGGTGGCCTTGCCCGAAACCTGAGTGGTAACGGTTGGCACAACTACCGCAGTCACGGTGATGTTTGCGGTTGCCGAACCTTCGGCAGCCCAGCCAGAAGCGGCCTGAGTTGCCTTGACGGTACAGGTACCGGCGGCAACAAAGTGCAACTTGTTGGTTGAGATCACGGTACACACTGCGGTGGTGCTAGAGCTAAAGGTGATGCTCTGAGTTGCGGTGTATCCCTGCATGGAGGCAGTGGCGCTTAGGGTGCGGTCGGCATCGCCAACCTTGGCGGTGTTAGCGCCTGAGGTTAGCGCAACGGTTTGAGCAACCTTGTTGGCACCGACGTAGGTGAAGGTTCCTCCCGAGCCGTTGCCGTTGGCCGACTCAATGGTTACATCTACGACACCGCTACCGGCAGGAACAGTTACCTCAAGCGAGGTTGCCGTCTTGGTGCCGATGGTGCCGGCAGCGCTACCGAACTTGACGCCAGTCGCGACGTTAAGGTTGGTGCCAGTGAAAGTCACCTTGGTGCCGGCGGCTGGGGTATTGGTTGCATAGTCGAGGTTCTTCGACGTCACTGCCGGAACCGGACCGGTTGGCTTTACAAATAGTGGATTGATCCACTTGTAGATTGCAATCTTTCCACTGTCAGCAGCCGAGTTGCTGTGCCACCAAAAGACATCTTTTGAAGCACTATCAATGACGAACTGGCTGGTGAAACCGGTGCCAAGGGTCTGAGTGAACTTAACCACTTCGGCCGCTTTTCCTTCGCCGGTGGCGGTATTTACCGACAACACACCGGCCGAGGCGGCACCAGAAAGAACCAAGCTAACGTTGGCTAGAGAACCGCTCTGCAAACCGGTAGGCCACAAATACGCAGGCATCATGAAGTCGCTGCTCTTGTCGTTTGTGATGGTAACCGCAGCGCTTGCTGCACCAGAAGCTGGGATTTTCATCAACTTGTAGGCCAGCTGCCCACGCAACATAACGTAGAACGATCCATCGTTAACCTGAGGAGCAAGCAAGAAAGGCTCGGTTGCGCCAGCTGTGTTTCCGGTGTCCCAGGCAGCAGTGGTTGTGGTCGAGGTTAATGCTGGGGTGAATCGAACAAGCTCACGACCCGAAATGGTTGACGTCTCGGTGATCAGTCCGTTGACGTTGGTCATTGCGGTAACCAACTTCTTGGTGACAATCGCGGTAAGCGCGTTTTGACCAGCAGTGGCCTGAGGGTTTGCGCTGAATGTGACTTGAGTTGAGTTTGTGGTGCCGTCGCTTACGCCCAGTACTTTGACCACGCTAACCGTAGTTGGGCCGTCGATGGTTACCAAGACTGGGTTAGGTAGGTACGAAACCGTGGCGTTATCTGCCAATGTGGTTGGTTTGTAACAAGTTAGCGAGAACAACTGCTTTGCCGTTGGTGCCGACACCGGGTAGACGATGAATGATGTGCTTTGAGCCGAGTACTTTGCCGTGTATCCCGAGCCAAGGGTGGCGCAGGCGCCTTCGAAAGTCGATGCAGCCACCGAGGTGCTGGCGGTGGTTGCAGACCCGTAGTTTCCCTGCAGAACTTCGAGAGAAGCAGACTGCGAGTTTAATGTGGCGTACGTAATGGTCGACAACGTCCACTTGTCGGGCGCCCCATACCAAGCGGCGTTTGCACTTGGCGTAGCTCCAGTTGGCGCAAAGTCAACCTTGCCGGTGCCGGCAAATGACGAAACATAACCAGTAGTTGTGGTTTGTTCCAGTTTGAACGCAGAGGTGCTAGGGCCACATGGCGGGCAAGAAGGCACGCTAGTAGTAACAGACAGACGCAAAGTGCCACCCTTGCCGTCGGCAGAAACGCGAATTGAGTTAGCCGAGGTTTGTGAAGCAACCGACTTCGAAACCAGCGACACTTGGCCACCGTTGTCGCCACCGCTTACCGGGGTGGTAAAAGTTACACCAGGAAAAGGGGCCGTGACTGGTGCTGAAGCCTCCGAATAGGCTCCCTTCACGCTTCCGTAGTACCCTCTCGTTTTCACAACGTAAGAGGTGCCCGGTGCTGCGTTGGTAAAGCTACAGGTGGCCGGTGAGTTTTGCATCATCGACATTGCAGACGCAGTTTTTACGGCTGTAGTGAGGTCGCTGGCCAAGAACAATGAGCATTCTGCGCCTTGGGTAAAGTGAAGGCCAGAAACCGTGGCGCTAAGAGTGCTGCCCTGAAGCGCAAGAGTTGGCTTAGAAGGGGCCGGAGGTGCGCAATCGCCCGTTACATCGGTGCCGTTCTGGTTCACGACTGTGCTCTGGATGGCGAAAGCTGCACCTACCGTTGGTGCATCTTGGTAGGTGTTAATCGAAATCGCCAAACCAGAGTCGATGTCATTCTGGTCGACGGTGATTGTGGAGCTCTGGCTCTGCTGGTTCTGTCGTGGGTTTGGTGAATCTTGCGACCGGGAGTACAGGTTTACATCCCAGCGTTGCAAGGTCTTTTGCACATCGTTTACATAAACACCAGGAGTAAGCACGTCGTTGACAGCAATCTTCGACGAGTCGACACAAATGCCCTGGTGCAAAGAAATGTTGGTGACGTCGGCGCCTGCGTTGTAAGTATCGGCCTTTACCCAAAAGGTAGCGTCTTTGCGGTTGATGGTTGCACCAGCGCTGGTGCCATCGAGTGCAACCTCGGTTGAGTCGGCTAGAACCTTAAATTCGAGAGTGTAAGTACCTGGGGTTAGTGGTGACGGACCGCTACCTGATCCGATGTTGTAGAGGCTGAGGTTTCCAAAAATTGATCCGTGAACGTGACCGCTCTTGATAACGAGGCTCGTGGTCGTTTCATTAGTTCGGTCACAAACCTGATAGCTAGAGTCGCAAAGCGAAATGGTGGTGAACGGGCTGGCGTTTGCGGTGCCGTTCTGGCCGTTCTGCTGCACGCC
>JAHEAT010000094.1 GCA_024642605.1 Microbacteriaceae bacterium | reverse complement strand
CCTTATCGACCACGTTGTAGCCAATCAAACCGTGCGATCCGGCTCTCAAGGCCGTGGAAAGTGTGGCCAGGCCGAGAACAGTTGTACTTGGGCACTCTGAGCGAAGGCTTTTTGGGTTCGACTTCCAGGCCCTCATCAGATTCGGGGCATGACCCGCGAAATCTTCCAAATTATGAACGCCCAGACCATCAACCAGAATAACGACGGATGATCTAACTGGTCGAAGAGCAAGAACGTTGGGTTTGCCCGCGGTCGCAGCGATGGCACTTGCCAACACAAGGCTCAATCTCCCGACATCCTTGGGAGCCGCGGGTATCCTCGTATTCGTCATCACAGCAAGTTTGCCACAGTGGCATATTCGAAAGCACAATGAACGCTGAAATAGATCCAAAAGAACGAATCGTCGACATCGACCTAACTGCTGAAATGCAGGATTCGTTTCTCGAGTATTCCTACTCGGTCATTTACGCTCGTGCTCTACCCGACGCCAGGGATGGGCTGAAGCCAGTTCACCGCCGAATCATTTACCAAATGGGTGAGATGGGCCTGCGACCAGATCGAGGCCATGTCAAGTCCGCTCGCGTATCTGGCGAAGTCATGGGTAAGTTGCACCCGCACGGTGACGGTGCAATCTACGATGCCATGGTTCGCATGGCACAACCTTTTACTTTGCGAGTTCCGCTGATTGACGGTCACGGTAACTTTGGGTCGCTAGACGACGGTCCTGCGGCAGCGCGATACACAGAAACCCGCCTCTCCCCTGCCTCACTTCTGATGAACGAGGGGCTCGACGAGGATGTTGTCGATTTCAAGCCCAACTACGACGCGCAGCTCAGCGAGCCCGAAGTGCTGCCGGCTGCGTTTCCGAACCTCCTTGTAAATGGATCATCGGGAATCGCCGTTGGTATGGCTACAAACATGCCTCCCCACAATCTGCGCGAGGTGGTTGCTGCGGCAATACACCTCCTCGAGAACCCTGAAGCCACGACTAACGATCTTATGAAATTTGTTCCGGGCCCAGACCTTCCCGCTGGCGGAATCATTGTTGGGCTAGAGGGCATTCGTGAGGCCTACGAGACTGGTCGAGGCATCTTTAAAACTCGAGCGAGGGTGAACGTCGAATCGGTTGGTCCCCGCAAAATGGGCATTGTTGTTACAGAACTACCGTTCTTGGTTGGGCCCGAAAAGGTCATCGAAAAAATCAAGGACGGCGTCAATAACAAAAAACTTGTTGGAATCTCTGACGTAACTGACCTTACCGACCGCACCAACGGTCTTCGCCTGGTGATAGAACTAAAGACCGGTTTTGATCCACAGGTGGTTCTCGACTTGCTTTACCGGTACACACCGATGGAAGACTCATTCGGAATCAACAACGTGACGCTCGTAAACGGACGCCCGAACACTCTAGGTTTGCGCGATTTGCTCGGTGTCTATTTAGCCCATCGAATAACGGTCACGCGAAGAAGAAGTAAGAACCGTCTAGGTAAGCGTGAAGCCCGTCTTCACCTGGTCGACGGCTTGCTGATCGCGATTTTGAGCATCGACGAAGTCATTCAGGTAATTCGCTCGAGCGATGAAGTTGATGAAGCGCGAAACAAGCTCATGAGCGTATTCGAACTCACCGAGATTCAAGCGGAATATATCCTCGAGCTTCGACTGAGACGGCTCACCAAGTTTTCGAGGATTGAACTCGATGCCGAGCGCGAAAAACTTGAGTTAGAAATTGCAGAGCTACGGGCAATCCTTGCGAACGATCAAATACTTCGAAATATCGTGGGCCAAGAGCTATCAAAGGTTGCCGAAGTCTACGGCGACGCACGCCGCACCACGCTTCTCAACGAAGGTGAAGTTGCCAGGCCAACTTCGAGTGCGAAGACCTCGACCACCTCTGCCGAGCTTGCCGACACCGAGACGATAGTTGGGCTAACGGCCTCAGGCTTGCTAGCTAGATTCTCGAGTGTCGGTCAAACAGAACCTACCAAACGCAAAAAGCACGATGTAATGTCCTGCACTATTACAACTACTACTCGATCAGACATCGGTGCCGTAACGAGCAGCGGTAGAGTGATTCGTGTACACGTGGGAGACGTGCCAAGCTCGGGCGATTTCTTCGATGGTGGGGCTGCTGTCAAAGCCGCGGAATTCTTCGGCTTGGCAAAAAACGAGATTTTATTGGCCGTACTTGACCTCAACACCGATTCCGAACTTGTCATTGGCTCTCAGCAAGGGGTCGTAAAGCGCGTCGCGGCTGATTACCCAGCCAAACCCGAGTTCGAAATCATCTCACTGAAACCCGACGACAAGTTGGTTGGGGCCGCTGTGGTTGGAGATTCATCCAGATTTGTATTCGTGACCAGCGATTCACAGGTTCTCGCTTTCACCTCCGACTCAGTTCGAGCGCAAGGTCGTTCTGCTTCAGGCGTCGCCGGCATTAATCTTGGCGCAGGCGCAAAGGTGATTTTCTTCGGTGTAGAACCAAACTCGGATTCTTGGATAGTAACCGCAGCAAACTCATCGCAAGCGCTACCTGGCACAGATGCCGGCAGTATCAAGGTCACATCACTTGCAGAGATACCTTCTAAGGGCCGCGCGACCGCCGGTGTTCGAGGTCACAAGTTTGTACGAAACGAAGATCAACTATTTTTTGCTGGGATCACAGCGAGAGAACCGCTGGCCTGCTCCTTCGACGGAAAAGTTGTCGACCTACCACAACCCGCAAAGCGCGACGCGAGTGGCACGGTGGTTTCACAGGTTATCTCGGGAGTCGGCTTCCAATTACTGCAGTGAGTAGACCCGTTAGTCGATTAAGACTAAGCGTCTAACTTCTCAACATCGAAATCATCGGCGCTGTCGATGATGAAGTCGCGCCTAGGAGCTACCTCGTTACCCATGAGCAACTCAAACATTTTTTCGGCAGCGATTGCATCTTCAACTCGTACCCGTCGCAGCGTGCGCCTAGATCGATCCATAGTGGTTTCAGCGAGCTGGTCGGCATCCATCTCGCCGAGTCCCTTGTATCGCTGAATAGGCTCTTGATGTTTACGACCCTGGCTTTTTAGCTTGCTGAGAAGGTTTTCTAGCTCGGCCTGGCTGTAGGTGTAGACAACCTCGTTGGGCTTGCTGCCGGCGTTTACGATGCTCACCCGGTGGAGTGGCGGAACCGCTGCATAAACTCGACCAGCCTCAACTAGAGGGCGCATGTATCTAAAAAAGAGAGTAAGCAGCAAGGTGCGAATGTGTGCGCCATCGACGTCGGCGTCGCTCATCAAGATGACTTTGCCGTATCGTGCGGTAGCTAGGTCGAATGACCTACCGCTTCCAGAACCAATGACCTGGATTATCGAGGCGCATTCGGTATTCGATAGCATGTCGCTCACCGAAGCCTTTTGTACGTTCAGGATCTTTCCACGGATAGGCAATAGAGCTTGGTATTCACTATCGCGAGCAAGCTTGGCGGTTCCGAGGGCGGAGTCGCCTTCTACAATGAATAGCTCGCTAACCTCTGTCTCTTGCGTGCGGCAGTCAACGAGTTTTGTCGGCAGCGATGAAGACTCCAGAGCGTTCTTGCGTCTTTGAGTTTCTTTGTGCGTACGTGCGGAGATGCGAGATTTCATCTCGGCAACTACCTTTTCTAAAAGCAGTGCCGACTGAGCTTTATCGTCGCGCTTAGACGACT
>JAHEAT010000091.1 GCA_024642605.1 Microbacteriaceae bacterium | reverse complement strand
AACCCAGACGTGAAGATGAACTACCTTGCGTCACCTCCGCTCGTAATTGCATACGCACTGGCCGGAACCATGAACTTTGACTTCGAATCAGAGCCTTTGGGTCAAGACCAAGTGGGCAATGACGTCTATCTCGCAGACATTTGGCCAACACCAGATGAGGTTCAGAGAACCATTGACTCGTCGATTAATTCTGAAATGTTCAAGACGCAGTACTCGGGTGTGTTTGAGGGCGACGAGCGCTGGCGCTCGCTACCAACACCGGTTGGTGCAACATTCAACTGGGACCCAAAGTCGACCTACGTGCGCAAACCTCCATACTTCGACGGAATGAAGCTAGAACCATCAGCTGTTTCAAGTATCGTTGGGGCACGTGCGCTGGCTGTTCTCGGTGACTCTGTGACCACAGACCACATCAGCCCGGCCGGATCTATCAAGGCCGATTCGCCTGCGGGTCAATACCTCACCGAGCACGGTGTTTCGCGCTCTGACTTCAACAGCTACGGCTCGCGTCGCGGAAACCACGAGGTGATGATTCGCGGAACATTCGCAAACATCCGTCTAAAGAACTTGTTGCTAGACGGTGTCGAGGGTGGCTACACCCGCGACTTCACGAAGAGTGAAGGCCCTCAGGCCTTTATCTTCGACGCCTCAAGCAATTATCAGTCGGAGGGTACGCCGCTGGTGATCCTCGCTGGCAAAGAGTACGGTTCGGGATCTTCACGTGACTGGGCCGCAAAGGGCACCAGCCTTCTTGGTGTTCGCGCGGTTATTACCGAATCCTTCGAGCGCATTCACCGCAGCAACCTGATTGGTATGGGTGTATTACCACTTCAGTTCCCAGTCGGTCAGAGTGCAGCTTCACTTGGACTTGACGGTACTGAGATCTTTGACATCAGTGGGGTCGAGCAGCTCAACGAAGGTATTACTCCTAAAACTCTTCGGGTGACCGCTAAGCCCTCAGCTCACTCGGCAGATGGTAAGGCAGATGTACTCTTCGACGCCGTTTTGCGCATCGATACACCTGGAGAGGCTGATTACTACCGCAACGGTGGAATCCTTCAGTACGTTCTACGAAGCCTGGTTGCCTAATAAATGACATTGTTCGAGTCGATTAGAGGCCCAAGGGATCTCGACTCGCTCACTCATGACCAGCTCGAGCAGTTAGCGCGAGAGCTGCGCGAATACCTTGTCTCTGCCGTGGCGCGAACCGGCGGTCATCTAGGGCCAAACCTCGGTGTAGTTGAAACTACATTGGCGATTCATCGAGTTTTTGACTCTCCTCGAGACCCAATCATTTTCGACACCGGCCACCAGTCATACGTACACAAGCTGCTCACTGGTCGTAGTGACCTCAGCACCTTACGTCAAAAGAACGGCATCTCTGGATATCCGGATCGCGGCGAATCAGAGCACGATGTCGTCGAGTCATCGCATGCGTCCTCTTCGCTATCTTGGGCAGACGGCATAGCCAAATCATTCAGGCTTACCGGCCAAGACGATCGTTACGTTGTCGCTGTAATTGGCGATGGCGCTCTCACTGGTGGCATGGCTTGGGAAGCACTCAACAACATAACCGACGATAACGATCGCAAGTTGGTGATCGTTGTTAACGACAACGGACGCTCCTATGCACCGACCATCGGCGGTTTGGCAAGGTATTTGACCAAGATTCGCACGGACACTCGTTACAAGCGCGCTTACCGTTTTAGCCGCAAGGTTCTTGCGAAGTTCGGCTGGATCGGCAATCTTCTTTGGCTTACCGCTAGGGGTGCCGGTAAGGGGCTAATCACCGCCGCTACACCAACTGGCATGTTTCCGAACCTCGACATCAAATACATCGGCCCGGTAGACGGTCACGACCTAAAAGCGATGGAGCAGGCACTTCGCCAGGCAAAGGGTTACGAAAGCCCAGTTATAGTGCACGCCATAACGCAAAAAGGCCACGGTTTTGACCCAGCGATGCTTCACGAGGACGACCAATTTCACGCAGTTGGCCAGATTGATCCAACAACAGGTGAGTCTTTGGAGCCCAAGGGAGCACCATCTTGGACCTCGGTGTTTGCCGAAGAAATTGTGCAGATCGCCGATAAACGCGAAGACATCGTAGGCATTACCGGGGCGATGCTGATTCCCGTTGGCCTAGACGCGTTCGCAAAAAAATACCCATCACGAGTTTTTGACGTCGGCATTGCCGAGCAGCACGCTGTAGCCTCAGCCGCGGGCATGGCTTTCGGCGGGCTTCACCCAGTTGTTGCCGTTTACGCCACATTTATTAATCGGGGATTCGACCAGGTGCTAATGGACGTTGCGCTGCACAAGGCCGGCGTCACGTTTGTGCTTGACCGCGCGGGTGTTACCGGACCAGACGGCCCTTCGCACCACGGAATGTGGGATCTAGCACTACTGCAAATAGTCCCGGGCATCCAAATCGCAGCACCAAGAGACGCTGAACGACTACGTGAAGAGCTCCGAGAGGCCATTGCGGTAAATGACGCACCAACTGTTCTCAGGTTCCCTAAGGGAGTGGCTGGGGCTTCTATCGATGCCGTGAGACGGCTTGAAGACGGCGTGGACGTGCTTTTCGAATCACCCGCAAAGGATGTTCTACTTGTAGCGGTTGGGCCAATGGCGGGCATGGCGCTCGCAATTGCTGACTTGCTCGCGGCCCAGGGCATTGGGGCTACCGTAATTGACCCTCGCTGGGTGGTGCCTGTTCCCACCAGCGTGATTGAGCTTTCCGCGAAGCACAGATTGGTCGTTTCGCTCGAAGACGGCGTAAAAGTTGGTGGAATTGGCACGCGCATTCGCCAGGATCTAAGAACAGCTCAGATCGACACGGCTCTAAACGAAATCGGCCTACCAGACGAATTCTTGGCCGCTGCTAGCCGCGGCGAAATATTTGAAGAAATAGGTTTGACTGCGCAAAACATTGCTCGCGATATCGTGGCGCATGTTCTTGGCGCGAAGGTTCCGCACGCTAAGCAGCTGGATTCTGACCCGGTGGCAAGGCTTTCCACGCTCGACTAATTCGCTCTGCAAGCAGCTCGATTTGCCATTCTCGAGCCCCAAGACTCTTCAGTTGAGCAGCAATTTCATCGGGTTCAAAACCAGCAGGAGCCCAAGAGATTTGCCTCGCGAAATCCGGGGTGAGAACATTTTCAGCGGGAATCGAAAGCTCCTTCGAAACCTCTGCGATAACGGCTTTTGCCGCTTCGAGTCTCGCGTTCGCCTCCGGAAACTTTGCTGGCCAGTTGCGGTGATTAGGTATGCCCGTCGTGCTAACTCGCATCGCTGGTAAGTCGCGAGTGCTGGTTCCAAACTCGATTGCCGTCCACCAGGAGTCCAGGTAGGTTCTTGAGGCTCGCCCATTGAATGCTTTATCGTTTGCCAGAACCGACTTTGCACGAGGCTGTGTTTTTGCCGCGTGAATCACCGAACGATCTGGTACGAGGCGACCTGGTGAAACATCAAGCTTGATGGCCAAAGCCTCTCTCGCCTCCCAAAGTGCCTTCGCGATAGCCAATTGCCTTGGCTCCCGGAGTTCGTGCATGCTACTCATCGAACGCCAACGGTCGACTTTCGGTTCTTTGGGTTTGAACGTCAAAAGGTGATCCATTTCTTGGGTGACGATGTTCTGTTTCTTTTGGCTCTCTATTTCTCGAATCAGAAAGGCTCGCATTTGGGGGAGTACATCGACATCCAATGCGGCGTAATTAAGCCAGGTATCGGGTAATGGTCTAGTTGACCAGTCTGCCGCCGAATGCTCTTTGGCAAGCCGCATG
>JAHEAT010000086.1 GCA_024642605.1 Microbacteriaceae bacterium | reverse complement strand
CGGAGTGCCCGATGGCGAAGATGCCAAGCGAGTTGAGGTTGCCGCGTGGTGCTGGGGCCTCATGGGGCAAGCTGACTTTACCCGCACCGATGTAGTTGTCGGATTCGGCGGGGGAGCGGCTACAGACTTAGCCGGTTTCGTAGCCGCAACCTGGTTGCGAGGAGTTTCGCTGATCCAGGTGCCAACGACGTTGCTCGGCATGGTTGATGCAGCAGTTGGCGGCAAAACCGGTATCAATACCGCCGAAGGTAAAAACTTGGTTGGCTCTTTTTATGCCCCAACGGCTGTCTTCTGCGACCTAGACACGCTGCAAACCCTGCCCCGAAATGAGCTTCTTGCCGGCTTCGGTGAAGTTGTAAAGTACGGATTCATTGCCGACGAAGAGATCTTGCGCCTGCTCGAAACTCGACTCGAAGAAGCCACGGATGTAACCAGCGCTGTGTTCAGCGAACTCGTTGAGCGCTGCATCGCAATTAAGGCACGAGTCGTCTCCGAAGATTTCAAAGAAGCCGCGCTTCGTGAAATTTTGAACTACGGCCACACCCTCGGTCATGCGATCGAGTTGGCTGAGCGATACTCCTGGCGCCACGGTGCAGCAATATCGGTTGGCATGATGTTCGTGGCCGAGTTGGCCCGGCTTGCCGGCCGACTCAGCGAGGCCACTGTGGATCGGCAGCGCAGAATCCTAGAATCGCTTGGTCTGCCAACCAAATACCGTGCCGATAAGTGGAACGAGCTACTAACTGCTATGCAACGCGACAAGAAGTCGCGGGCCGGAACCTTGCGTTTTGTGGTACTTGATGACGTTGCGAAACCCACCATCATGACTGCGCCAGCGGCCGATATGCTATTCGCAGCGTTCCAAGAGATTGCCCAATAGACGGATACCCTTGTAAACATGGCAAAGATTCTTGTTCTCAACGGCCCAAACCTTGCGCGCCTCGGCTCACGCGAGCCAGACATTTACGGCTCGGTTAACTACGAACAGTTGACCCAACTCATCGCTTCCACCGCGAATCAACTTGGTCAAACAGTAGAGGTGCGACAGTCAGACAGCGAGAGCGAGCTCATCGGTTGGCTGCACGAGGCAGTTGATAACCGCAACGATGTAGTAATCAACCCTGCTGCATTCACCCACTACTCGTATGCGCTTCGCGATGCTGCAGCCATGATCACCAAAGATGGCTTGAAGCTCATCGAAGTTCACATCAGCAACCCGCACGCTCGCGAAGAGTTTCGGCACAAGAGCGTCATCAGTGCGGTTGCAACTGGTGTAATCGCGGGGTTCGGCGTGGAGTCGTACATTCTGGCTCTAAAGGCACTCGCCTAGAGTAAACTTGGCAAGGTTGACCGAAGTAGGGTCAAAAATCTTTCAAATCGAGTGAGGCACAACTGTGGCAACTTCAAACGACCTAAAGAACGGTCTAGTTCTAAACATCGACGGTCAGCTCTGGACCGTAATCGAATTCCAGCACGTTAAGCCAGGCAAAGGCCCAGCTTTCGTTCGCACCAAGCTAAAGAACGTTCTCAGCGGCAAAGTTGTCGACAAGACCTTCAATGCCGGTGTAAAGGTTGAGACCGCCAATGTCGATAAGCGCGACATGAGCTATCTCTACGCCGACGGTGAGAGCTTCGTGTTTATGGACAAAGACAACTACGACCAGGTTTCCCTAACCGCAGAAGTAGTTGGAGATGCAGTCAACTACATGCTTGAGAACCAAGACGCCGTTGTAGCAATGTATGAAGGCAACCCGATTTACGTTGAACTTCCGCCTTCGGTTGTTCTTGAAGTCACGTACACCGAGCCTGGCCTTCAGGGCGACCGCTCTTCAGGTGGCACCAAGCCGGCGACCGTAGAAACGGGCCTACAGATTCAGGTTCCTCTGTTCTTGGAGCAGGGCACCCGCGTAAAGATAGACACCCGTACCGGTGACTACCTCGGTCGCGTGAACGACTAAGTTGAGCTCTCGCACAAAATCGCGCAAACGAGCGATCGACGCAATATTCGCCGCGGATGTTCGAGACTCTAGCCCGCTCGAAATGCTTCAAGAGACGCGTCTTCAAAACATTGACCGTCAAAATCAAGAAGAAATTTTTGCCTACGCGAATGACATCGTTGTTGGTGTAGCTGCCCACATCGACGAAATCGACGCGTACCTTGAGGCGTACAGCCAGGGATGGGCTCTTGAGCGCATGCCAGCTCTAGATCGCACCATTATGCGAGTTGCCGTTTGGGAAATCATTTACAACGATGATGTGCCAGATGGCGTGGCAATCGACGAAGCGGTAGAACTAGCCAAAGAGTATTCAACCGACGATTCGCCCTCATTTATCAACGGTTTGCTTCACAAAGTATCAAGCACCAAACGCGCCCTGTAGAAACATCAGCAGAGGCACTGCTACAATCAAGAAAACATCCTTTAAAGACCGTCCTGTGAGGCGGAGAAGGAGGTGGGCGTGTCTTCACGCACCGTTCTCAGCGCCAGCGATATTGATCGCGCGGTTACCCGCATTGCGCATGAAATTCTCGAATCCAATCACGGCGTTGCCAATTTGGTGATTCTCGGCATTCCAACTCGCGGCACTTTTCTAGCGAAGCGAATCGTTGACGTCATTGCCAGAACCGAAGACATCGACCCGGCAGAGGTTCTCGGTCAGCTGGACATCACGATGTACCGCGATGACCTTTCAAACAATCCAACCCGGGCCGTAGGTCAGACCAGCATTCCTGCGGGTGGGCTCGATTCGAAGGTTGTGGTGCTGGTTGACGACGTGCTCTTTAGTGGTCGAACCATCCGTGCAGCCCTAGACGCTCTAAACGACTACGGGCGCCCGAGTGCTGTGCGCCTCGCAGTTTTGATCGACCGAGGCCACCGCGAACTCCCCATTCGGGCCGACTTCGTCGGCAAGAACCTTCCAACTTCGAGTGTGGAGCGCATCCGGGTTCACCTTGCCGAGAGTGACGAGCAGAACCAGGTGGTGATTGAGGGTTGAAGAATCTACTCAGCGCATCAGAACTAAGCCGTGATGACATCGTGCGAATTCTCGACACCGCAAGCGAGATGAGCGGTGTCAATGATCGCGAGATTAAGAAGCTTCCCACTTTGCGCGGAAAGACGGTGGTAAATCTTTTCTTTGAAGATTCAACCCGCACTCGCATCTCATTTGAAGTGGCCGCAAAGCGCCTGTCTGCCGATGTGATTAACTTTGCCGCGAAGGGTTCGTCTGTAAGTAAAGGTGAAAGCCTCAAAGACACTGCACAAACCCTAGAGGCGATGGGTGCCGACGCCGTTGTCATCAGACATCACGCCTCGGGAGCAGCGCATACACTGGCTCACAGCGGCTGGATAAACGGTGCCATCGTGAACGCCGGTGACGGCACGCACGAACACCCGACTCAAGCCCTGCTAGACGCCTACACTCTTCGTGAATCGGTGCACGGTCAGGCTGCCATTGGCAAAGGCCTAGACGGTCTAAGTGTTGCCATCGTTGGAGACATCGCGCATTCGCGTGTTGCGCGCTCCAACCTCACTATGCTGCAAGCGCTCGGAGCCGAGGTTCATCTGATCGCCCCGGCTACTCTGCTGCCTGGCGCACTGGCGAGCAAGGCTTCAAGCTTCTCGTATTCACTAGACCAAAGCATTTCAAGCCATAACTTTGACGCCATCATGATGCTGCGCGTGCAAAGCGAACGCATGTCGGCTTCATTCTTTCCTTCGGAACGTGAGTACTCCAGAATTTGGGGTCTCAACGCCGAAAGACTTGCGCGCCTAGGAGAGGACACCCGAGTGATGCATCCAGGCCCAATGAACCGAGGTTTAGAGAT
>JAHEAT010000079.1 GCA_024642605.1 Microbacteriaceae bacterium | reverse complement strand
CATAGAAACACCAATTAGTCCGGTACCAGTTGAGCTTGCCGAACAGCCGGTTAGGGCCAAGGCAACGAGGGAACCTGCGGCAGCAATGCCGAGGACCTTCTTGATCATCTTGATCATTGAATTCCTTTCGGGGATTTTTTAGACGGTCTTGATAAACCCGCTTCTAGCCGCGTCCAACTCGGCCAGTCACTTGGGAGATGCTGCCGTTCGTTCTCATAAATCGAGAGAAACATGTGAGTTTTTCTAAAGTTATGTGAGCGGTAACATTTCTTAGGATTAATCTTTGCACAACAGCGCGAATGTGAAAAGCGTTATTGGTTACTTTCCGTATACATTTTGATAACGCTTGTATAAAGCATCAATATCGGCTTGAGCGATTTGCTTCGGTGCTCCAAGTTGCACTGCCAAATGTGTCGACTTGGCCACATCCTCGCACATCACTGCGGCCTTGACCGCGGCCTTAGCCGTGGCCCCGATGGTGAACACTCCGTGGTTTTGCATGAGTACCGCTGGCGAGCGGTGGCCGCTGAGAGTTTCGACAATGCCACGACCAATCGAGTCGTCGCCGATGATCGCAAACGGCCCAATCGGAATCTCACCACCGAACTCGTCGGCCTGCGCCGTGAGCACGCACGGAATTGATTCACCCCTGGCCGCCCACGCGCTGGCGTAGTTGCTGTGGGTGTGCACCACTCCACCAACTTCGGGCATGTTGCGATAGACGTAGGCGTGGGCTGCGGTGTCGCTCGAAGGTGAGCGGGTGCCGGCAGCCACCGAGCCGTCGAGGTTGCAAACCACCATGGCGCCAGCATCCAAGTCTTCATAAGAAACCCCGGATGGCTTGATTACAAAGAGGTCTGCCTCGCCGGCTGTGACGATGCGCGCCGACACGTTGCCACCTGTCCAGACCACGAGCCGGTTAGTTACCAACGCTTGGTGCAAGGCCACGAGCTCTTGGCTGGCAGCGGCAATCTGAGCCGTTCGCTCGGCAGAGAAATCTTTAGTCATTCAAGGTGGCCTCTCGCTTGATCTGCTTCAAGCGTTTCATAACATCGTTTGCTCCGCGACCAAAATAATCGTGCAGAGTTTGGTATTCGGCAAACAGTGCGTCGTAGCGCGCGGCCCGTTCGAGGTTTGGCTGGTACACGCCCTTGTTGCTGCGCCCCATCGCTTCGGCAGCAGCCCGAACATCGGGGTAAGCGCCTGCGGCAACCGCCGCGTGAATCGCGCTACCGAGTGCGGGGCCCTGCTCGCTGGCGATTGTGCTCAACGGTAGGCGAGTGACGTCGCTGTAAAGCTGCATCAAGAATGCGTTCTTCAAGAGGCCACCTGCCACTATGAACTCTTCAACCGGGATGCCCGCCTGCTGAAAGGTTTCGACAATCACGCGAGTGCCAAACGCCGTGGCTTCTAGTAGCGCCCGGTAAATCTGCTCGGGTCGGGTGGTTAGCGTTAGGCCAACCACAAGGCCAGTTAGCTCGTGATCTACCAGCACAGAACGATTGCCGCTGTGCCAATCGAGTACCACTAGGCCGTGAGCACCAACCTCTTCATCGGCGGCTAGATCGGTGAGGTACTGGTGAATACTCTTGCCCGCCTCGGCTGCATCATCGAAGTAGCTTTGCGGCACTTGGTTGTTTACGAACCAAGCGAAAATGTCGCCAACGCCAGACTGCCCGGCCTCGTAGCCGTAGAGTCCGCTTACGATACCGCCATCGACCACGCCGCACATGCCGGGAACCTCGGTAAGAATCGAGCCGTTCATAACGTGACAGGTCGAGGTACCCATGATGGCAACCATCTGTCCGGGTTGCGTGGCTTTCGCAGCTGGAGCTGTTACGTGCGCATCCACGTTGCCAACCGCAACGGCGATTCCTTCGGTGAGGCCCGTCCACGAGGCAGCTTCGGCGGTTAGTCCGCCGGCGCTATCGCCGAGTTGTCCAATGGTGTGCTTCAGCTTGGTTTCGGCGAAGTCGGCGAAAGCTGGGTTGAGAGCGGCAAAGTATTCGCGCGAAGGGTACTCGCCGTCTTGTAAGTTGCCCTTGTAACCGGCGGTACAGGCGTTGCGCACGTAGGTGCCGCAAAGCTGCCAGATGATCCAGTCGGCTGCTTCGACAAACTTGAACATGCGTTCGTAAATCTCGGGATCTTCTTCGAGCAACTGCAGCCCCTTGGCTAGCTCCCACTCCGATGAAATCTGCCCGCCATAGCGAGGTAGCCAACTCTCACCGAGCTCGCGAGCGAGGTCGTTGATTCGGTCGGCTTGGGGTTGTGCGGCGTGGTGTTTCCACAACTTCACGTAGGCGTGGGGGCGGCCGGAGTACTCAGGCAAGTTGCTCAGGGGAGTGCCATCTTCGAGAACAGGCACCATCGTGCAGGCGGTGAAATCGGTTGCGATGCCGATCACCTGGGATGCCTCGATACCTGCATTCGCGATTGCGGCTGGCACCGCGTGCTTGATCACATCGACATAATCGTTGGGGTCTTGCAGAGCCCAGTCGGGTGCAAGGGCGACGCCGGTGGAGTTGAGCTTTTCGTCCATCACGGCGTTGGGATACTCGAACACCGACGAACCCAGTTCGGTTCCGTCGCTCACGCGCACGACAACCGCTCGGCCCGAAAGCGTTCCGAAGTCAACGCCGATTGTGTACTGATGCGTCATTGCAAAGTCCTAACTATCCGCTTTTATGTTAGCGATAACACGGATGCTTCGCGAGGATGTTTATCGAGATCGCCTCACCCGAGAGGTTTGTTGCTATCTTGTGCCCACGAGTTTGGGCTGGCTCTCAGCCGCGCTACTTGAGGCGCTTGGTGGATTCGCGAATGATGAGTTTCGGCAACATCCCAGAGGTTTTTGAAGGCTTTAGACCGTTGATCTTGTAAATAAGCAACTCAACGGCGGTTTCGCCCAGGCGGTTGAACTCTTGCACCATCGTGGTGAGTGGAGGGTCGAAGTAAGGCGCTTCGGGCATGTCGTCGAAGCCCACGATGCTCAGTTGATCCGGCATGGCAATGCCCCTGAGGCGCATCGCTTTCATTAGGCCAAGGGCGAGGTGGTCGTTTGCGGTGAAAATTGCGGTGATCTTGTCGATGGTTAGGTTTAGATCCACGCCCAATCTAAAGCCGGTTTCGGTCGACCAGTCACCTTGAAGCACGTGCGATTTAAGACCGTGCTGCTCGATGGCTTGCTTGTAGCCGTCAATTCGAGAGCTCGCCTCGATCGAACCTTCGGGGCCTGTGATGTGCAAAATGTTTTTATGGCCGAGCTCAATCAAGTGTTCGGTAGCCATGCGAGCACCGGCTTCGTTGTCGATTCCAACCGTTGTAACACCAGCCACATCCTCGGTGTCAACACCAACAATCGGGGTGTTCGGGTAGGCCGCTGCGGCCAGTTCGACAGCCCCCTTCTTAATTGCGATGCAAACCAAACCCTCAACACCAATTCGGCGCAGGTGTTCGATGGCGTCGGCCCAGCTATCCGGGTCTTCATTTTTAAGCGCAACTGTGATGGCGTAGTAGCCGGCAAGGCGAGCGTGACGCTCAACCGCATGAAGCCATCCGGCCGGGCCATACAAACTGGTGTCACCCACGAGTAGACCGAGCATTTTGCTTCGGTTCGTTACGAGCGTTCGGGCAGCCATGCTCGGGCGGTAGTTGAGCTCGGCGGCCGCTGCCTCAACTTTGGCGCGAGTGGCGGGCTTTATGCTGGCATGGTTATTGAGCACGCGAGACACGGTTTGGTGTGACACGCCCGCCAGTTTGGCAACGTCGTAGATGTTGGCACTGCGTGCCTTTTCGCTAGCCAACATTCACCTCCAAAAGTGTCTCGAGTTTGCTGCATAAGTCTTTGGTGTCCTG
>JAHEAT010000004.1 GCA_024642605.1 Microbacteriaceae bacterium | reverse complement strand
CTTAGGCTTGCGCACCTTGAAGACCCAGAACGCCCCTCCGCCTAGCAAAACCGCAAGAGCCGGCAGCCAAACGAAAACGGTCGTGCCAGAGCTGCCTGAAGCTTTCGCCCCAACCGTGGAGTTCTTTGGTGTCTCCATGGTGACATCTACCGGTTCTGGTTCTTCCGTGCTCTCGACGTCGCTGGCTTCGTCTTCGGTTGAGTATGCAGTGGAATCTTGGGGTTCGGCCGAGTCCCCAGTTTCCCCTCCGCGCTTTACACTGTCGATTGCCATAAGCGTTGAACCGGTGTTGAGTTCGAAGGAGTACTCGCCAGAAACTGGATGACCGTCCGCCGAAACGACGTGATAGGCAACCGTGTAGGTGCCGTCGGCCAGGTAGTTCAACGAGACAAACACCTTGGCGGCGTTCACTTGCGTGCCACCCGTTTCAAAGTGTGCGCCATCCTGGTTGGTGACTTCGATGATGTTAGCGCCGTCTATCACTTGGATGTCGTCATCGAACACGAGGGTGACATCGGTGGGTGCAGATTCAAGCGTGCTGCCGATGGCAGGTGAAGACCAGGTTAGCGAGGCGTGCGCGGATGCGCTGGTTGCTCCGAACACAAGTGCGCTCCAGGCAACCAGCACAACCACAGCAATTCTCTTCATTAGAGAACAGTAACCTTTGGAGCCGAATTGTGCTCGGTGTCATCGAGTACGGTGTCTTTGCCCGACCCGTCGGTGACATCCCACTTCACGAAGATATTGCGAGAAGCAACCGCACCGCCGGTGTAGCCAAGAATGTCTGCTCCCTTCACTACTGTAACGAGAGCGCCCTTTGCCTTAACTCGCGCCAACTCAGCCGAGGTGAGGCTGAGGTTGAGAGAACCGGTCTTGCTGAGTGCGACTTGCGATCGCAAGACTTCGCCGTTCACTTTGACATCAACGAGCTTGAAGGCGTTCTTCTTTTGCCCAGCGAGGGTGAGAACCGACTTCGCCTTGATCTTGCTAACAGCTACCGCAGCCGGCGACTTAAACGCTAGCTTGTTGGTCATGTCGACCACGCACGACTGACTGGATGCAAACCACACGTCTGAGCCTGTGATACCGGCCTTCCATTTGATAGCAACACCAAAGTCCATAAACATCTTTCCGCCACCGTCACCTTCGGGTGCATCTGGAAGGTAGAAATCTGGAGACACCGCGCTCCAGGTAACGTCGTACGACCCGTCGGTGATGTTCTTGGTCACTCGGTTCTTCCAACCAGGAATGTATTGAGGCTTCGGAACAGTGCTGCCGGTGCCGGTTGCTTCAATCGGGACGTGTACCGAAAAGACCGATGTTGGCCAAGAGGTTCCGGCCATGCTCACGCCGGTGGTTGGGTTTTTGATGCCGGTTTCGTCGGTGCATCCGTGCCCGACTCTGAAGTAAAGGGTGCCCGATTGCCCAGCCGTTAGGGCTGCGGTGGAAGAGCCTACAGCTGTCACTCCTGGGAGCACGCTAACGTGGGCGGATGCCGCGGTTGTGGCAGACAGGGCGAGGATGGTTGCTAGGGCAATTGCCGAGAGCGCGAGTTTCTTTTGCACGATTAATCCTTCAATCTACATGTTGTAGAACTATTCTCTACAAATTGTAGAGTAAAGGCAAATCAGGTGATTGGGCCACTTGAGAACTAGAAAAGTCGCTCGATGGCGGCGTTAGGTTTAGCGCCCATGAAGCGAATGACATCTTCGTCAACCATGACATCGTTCATGGTGATGGCTCGAGTTAGATAAAGCCCATCGAGTGAGCGCACGCGGCTTAGAGCAACATAGGTTTGACCGGGGCTGAAAGCTCCGCGACCCATATCGACAATAACTTCTTCGTAGGTTTGACCCTGCGACTTGTGAACCGTTACCGCCCAAGCGAGGCGAAGAGGAATCTGCTGGTACTCGGCCAAAGTGATTGGCACCAAAACCTCTTTGAACTTTTGAGTTGCCTCATCGAAGTCTTCTTCGACCTCGTACCGAACCTTCTCCCAGGTGGAGATACCGACGTCGAGCACCTCGCCGTCAACCTCAACCGAGACGTGGTTCTCGGAGTGAATTTCTACCACGTGGCCGATGGTGCCGTTCACCCAGCGGCGCACCGTTAGGCCCTCTTTGGTTTTGCGGTTGCTCTGGTCGTCGTTCTTAATGAACATCACTTGAGCGCCCACCTTGAGCGTGAGGTTCATCTCAACGGGCAAGTTGCGGCCAAAGCTCTGGGCATCGCCCGAAGCGAACTTGGCCTGAAACTGCTTGGCGGTGGTGCCGAGTTTGTTGAGTCGAGTCACGTTGATGCTGTCGACGGTTTGGTTTACGGTGCAAAGTCGAATGATGTCGTCGTTGGGGGCAAAGCGGTTGCCGGCCGAGTTGAGAGTGTCGAGCATCTCTTTCGTGCACGAGCCATCGCGAATGGCGTTGAGAATCTCTTTGAAGTGCTCGTCGTGTTGGCGAAAAATCTCACCCAACTCGTAGCGCTCGAGGTCGGCGTCGCGCCAAACGTGAGCATCAAAAAACCAGTTGCTCTGATAGTTCTCAGCCAACCAGCCACGTTCGGCTGGATCACCAGGCGGCACCGGGGCCAGCTGGTAGGGGTCGCCGAACATCACAATTTGTGCGCCACCGAACGGGCCGCGGTTACGGCCGCGAGCCGCAATCATCATGCGATTCATGGCGTCGAGAAGGTCGGCCGAAACCATAGAAATCTCATCGATCACCAGCATCTCGATGTTGCGCAAAACCTCTCGGGTGCGCTTGCCCATGTGGCGCACCACATCTTCGGTGCCAAGCAGCCCAAATGGAAACCCGAACAACGAGTGAATGGTTTGCCCACCCACGTTTAATGCAGCAACACCGGTTGGAGCGCAAACGGCAAAGTTCTTCTTGGTGTTCTCAACCAGGTAACTCAGCAGAGTCGACTTACCGGTGCCGGCACGGCCGGTTACGAAGATGTTGGTGTGCTCACCTTCGATGTATTTGAACAACGCGAGTTGCTCTTGCGAAAGACTTACCTGCTCCACTAACTACCGTTCCTCACGCTTAGCTAGACGGGCCAGCATGGCGTTGTAATCTTCTAAATCTTGATTGCCCGAGCGGTCAGAGGCGCGGTCAAGACGCGTGGAGTCACGCTGATCTGCCCTGGCCCATTGCACCGAGACGATAATCGTAAGCACCGCGGTCGGCAATTCACCGATACCCCACGCAATAGCTCCACCATCGTGTTGGTCGGCGATGGGCGTTGAGCCCCAAAGGCGCCCCATTGCCCCATACCATTCGGGCAGCAGCAGCGAAGCGCCATCCATGAGGGCAAGGCCGAAGAAGGCGTGAAAGGCGAGCGTGCCAATAAGCAACATCAGACGCACCGGATACGCGATGCGATGCGGCCCCGGATCGATACCGATAATCGCCTGCACAAACAGGTAACCCGTAATCAAGAAGTGCACGGTCATCCACTCGTGACCGAGGTGATCGTGAACCGACCACGAAAACGCCGGAGTGAAGTAGAAGAGCACGAGCGAAGCTGCAAAGTTGACGGCAGCAAAAATCGGGTGCGAAACAAACCGAGCCCAAGGAGTGTGAACGGCCCAGAGCACCCACTCGCGCACTCCGCGCGATTCGTCGCTACGTTTGGCAACGGCACGAAGCAGCAGCGTGATCGGGGCACCTGGCACTAACAGCACCGGCACACCCATGCTTATCAGCATGTGGCCAATCATGTGCACCGAAAAGAGGTACTCCTGATAAGCGTTGATTGCACCGTTGGTGATGTAGAACAGCAAACCGAGGCCGGCCAGCCAAGATAACGTGCGCGCGATCGACCAGCTGTCACCGCGACGTTTGAGTCGAACCACTCCCCAAATGTAGGCGCCGGCCGCCACCACGCAAATGGTTGCCCACACCAAGTCGAAGCGCCACTCCGAGAACCAGCGCCCGAGCGTGAGTTCTGCTGGCACATCAGACCCGGTAAGGATGCGCGCGGGGCTCGGGTTTTGCACGAGGTTGGTAGCTGCGGGCGCGCCGGTGCGAGCGAGCGCCGTGGCCAAACCAACGGCAAGCCCCATGAGAGCAAGTTCGGCTGTGGCCAGATTCCAGAAGACGCGGTTGCCGGTGGCTTCATCAATGCGCCGCAGGAGCCTTAGGCGGTAGGCCGCGCCGAGGCATCCCAGAAGAATCAGAGCCGCCACCTTGGCCAGCACGAGGTTGCCGTAGGTGGTTGAAAAAAGTTGAGGCAGGCTGATGCGAGCTAAGGCTGACGCGGCGCCCGAAACGGCGGTTAGCGCAAAGGCGGCAAGAGCCAAGGTTGAGTAGCGGGCGAGCAAAGTGCGCTGCTGCTCGATCACCTGGCCACGAGCCACGATGGTAACCACCACCAAGCCGCCAACCCAAATGACGATTGCCACGAGGTGCATGCCGATTGAGTTAACCGCCATGGCGTGATTGCTGGTTCCGGCCGCGTGGCCAGAAACTGCGAGTGGAACGATGGATGCGAGCCCAATGGCCGCGAGCCAAAAAGTCGACTTGAGCGAACGCACCATGAGGGCAAGGGTGGCGAGCAGCAGCCCGCCAGCCAGGTTGAGCGCCAGAGCCTGACCGAGTGCGATCTGTGTGATGAACAGTTGAAGACCAGCAGTAAAAGTCGCATCGAAACTTAGCGGGCTGCCGGTGATTGAAAGGTAGGTGAAGAGGTAGCCGACCGAACCGATTAGCACCCAGGCCACCGAGGCCCCGGCAACTATGTTTAGCGCGCGACCGAGCTCGCGAGTTTTATCGGCCAGTGCAAAAGCTGCGAATACCGACCCACCGATGGCAACGGCCATTGCCACGTTGGTTGCGGCCTTGAGAGCAGGCAACCCCCAGCGCACTACATCGCCCGGGTCGGCAAGTTGCAACGGGTTGGTGAGCCCGGTTATCGAAGCGATCAAACCCACCGAGACCAACGCCACTGCGCCAACGGTCGCCAATGCCACCAAGGCGAAAGGGCGAGCGGTTGGGGATTTGTTCACCCGTTAAGCCTAGGCACTAAACCGACATTGCCGATCTCGGTTAAAGCAAAAGGCGCCGACTTTCGTCGACGCCTAAAGCTTGAGTAGTGAAGACTACTTGACGGCTGCCTTTAGCTTGCTGCCTGCAGAAACCTTAACGGTGTTCGAAGCTGCAATCTGGATGGTTGCGCCGGTCTGTGGGTTGCGTCCGGTGCGAGCCGAGCGGTGTCCCTTCGAAACCGATAGCCAGCCTGGGATGGTGACCTTGTCGCCAGCGGCAACGGTCTTTGCGATGGTCTCGAACAGAGCGTCAACTACGCGGTTGACGGCTGCCTGTGACTCACCGGTGTGTGCTGCTACTGCGGCAACTAGGTCGCCCTTGTTTAGGGTGTTAGCCATGATGTCCTCCTGGACTTTAGACGTTTTGTGACGTACTGTCCCTTTCACATTAGCCCCCAGCACTAAAGCGCTTGTTATTTGTTTCGGCGTGTTGCGAAGCCGTTACTTAGGCTTAACCACGCGGTTTTAAGCAAAAAACCCGCCGGCGAACCGGCGGGTTTTCTAAAACTTGTGATTTACCAGGACGACTTGGTAATACCTGGCAGTTCACCCTTGTGGGCCATGTCGCGAAAGCGAACACGCGAAAGACCGAACTTGGTGAGCACACCACGAGGACGACCGTCGATTGCGTCGCGGCTGCGAACACGAACCGGCGATGCGTTGCGTGGAAGCTTTTGCAGACCTAGGCGAGCGGCTTCGCGCTCTGCGTCGGTGCTGGTTGGGTCGACAAGCGCCTTCTTTAGGGCTAGGCGCTGAGCTGCGTAGCGCTCAACGATTACCTTGCGCTGCTCGTTACGAGCAATCTTGCTTTTCTTAGCCATCTATTAACGCTCCTCGCGGAATTCAACGTGCTGACGCACTACTGGGTCGTACTTCTTTAGAACGATGCGGTCTGGGTCGTTGCGGCGGTTCTTCTTGGTTACGTAGGTGTAACCGGTGCCGGCAGTCGACTTCAGCTTGATGATCGGACGAATGTCCTTGTCTTTCTTAGCCATTTAGCTTCGGCTCCTTAGATCTTCTCGCCACGTGCAAGAAGCTCTGCAATAACCGACTCGATACCACGAGCGTCGATTACCTTGATGCCGCGGGCACTGAGGGTGAGGGTTACGTTGCGCTTCAGCGAAGGAACAAAGTAAGTCTTCTTCTGAATGTTTGGGTTGAAGCGACGCTTGGTCTTGTTCTGAGCGTGCGACACAGCGTGGCCGAACTGTGGGCCAGTCTGAGTCACCTGACAGTAAGCTGCCATTTCTTCTCCTTTAGGCAAGCCAGCAATACCCACAATTGGGATTTAGCTTTTGGCTTGAGTGAAAACTAGGGTTGCACATGGCAACTGCTCAAGTTTAGGCGAGTTTCTAGGGCTTAAGCAAGTTTTTATTTCAGCAATCGGAGCAAAGCCCAAAAATCTCCACCGTATGGCTCGAATTTCTGAAGCCGTGCTGCCCAGCAACCTTCTCGGCCCAGCCTTCAACGGAGTCGGCGTCGATCTCAACGGTCTTGCCACACTCTCGACAAATAAGGTGGTGATGGTGCGAAGTGCCGCAGGCGCGGTAGAGCAACTGCCCGTCGGTTGAGGTGATGCTGTCGGCATCGCCGTTGACTGCCAGGTCGGCCAGCGCCCGATAAACGGTGGCCAAACCAATGGGTGAGCCGTGCGCGTGAAGCACCTGATGCAACTGCTGCGCGCTAACAAACCCGGATGCCTCCGAAAGCGCGTGTTTCACCGCGTCTTTCTGCCAGGTGTTGCGCTTGGTCGGCGTGCTCATTGGGTGCGCCCGCGCATCCATGCAATCAGGCGACAGATTAGGTAGATGGCGAACGAAACCGTGGTGATGTAAGGGCTGATCGGCAGTCCGCCGCCGAGCGCCAGCAGAATGCCGCCGACCGCCGAAACGAGTGCGAAGCCAACGCTCAAAACGGGGGCCAACTTGGGCGAAGACGTAACTCTAAGCGCCGACGCCGCCGGGGTAACCAGCAGGCTCAACACCAGAAGGGCCCCAACCACCTGAACGCTGGCAGCCACCGCGAGCGCGAGCAGCACCAAGAAGGCCACCGAGAGAGCTCCGGTTTTGACACCCCTGGCCTCGGCAACCTCTGGGTCGAGCGAGGCGAAGGTGAGTGGGCGCCAGATGACCGCGAGCACAACGATGATGATGAGCGAAATCGTGGCCAGCCAAGACAGCGCAACGGTATCGACGGCAACGATCTGACCGGTGAGTAAACCGAACTTGTTGGCGGCTCGACCCTGATATAGCGAGAGCGCGACAATGCCGAGCCCTAAGCCGAAGGGCATCAGCACGGCAATCATCGAGTTGCGGTCTTTAGCGCGCTGACCCAGCACTCCAATGATGAGTGCAGCAACTAGCGAGCCTCCGATTGAGCCGGCCACTACATCTACGCCCAAGAGCAACGCGATCGAAGCACCGGCAAACGACAGCTCGCTGATGCCGTGCACGGCAAACGACATGTCTCGGGTCATCACGAAGATGCCGATGAGGCCGCCGACCAAGCCGAGCAGAACCGCGGCGATGAGCGAGTTGGCAACCAGCGGAATGAGCTGGCCATAGTTATCGAAGTTGAAAATCATGCCCACTCCTCGTCGGGGTGGTGATCGTGGGTTTGCGTGCCGAGCACCGCGATGCGGCCCTGGTTGCGAACCACGTCGATCTCGGTGCCGTAGAGCTCGCTCAGCACTTCGCTGCGCAACACCTCGTCGGGAGTGCCGATTTTGTATTGGCCATTGGCAAAGTAAAGCACCCGATCGACCATGCCCAGAATCGGGTTGACGTCGTGAGTCACAAAGATCACTGCTGCCGAGTGTTCCTTGCGCTCTTGGTCGAGCAGGTCGGCCACGTTCTTTTGCTGCGCTAGGTCGAGTGCACTCAGCGGTTCGTCGGCCAAGATCAAGTCGGGTTCATCGATGACCGCCTGGCCCACCCTGAAGCGTTGCAGCTGACCACCCGAAAGTTCGGCAATCGGCTGGTTGGCGAGGTTGTGGCCGTCGATGCAATCCAAGATGTGGTTCACCCGCGCGCGGTCGGCTCTGGGATGCAGCGAGAATCCGTAACGGTGCCCACTCAGGCCCATACGCAGAAGGTCGCGCGCCAGCATCGGTGCCGCACCTGCCGAGCGGTGCTGCGGAATGTAGCCGATGTTTTGCGAGCCGTGACCGGTGCTTTTACCGGCGAGCTTTACGGTGCCGGCCGAAAGCTTTACCTGCCCGAGAATTGCTTTGAGCAGCGAGGTCTTGCCCGAACCGTTGGTGCCGAGCACCGCGATAAATTCACCCGGTGCTACCTCGAGGTTGAGGTTGCTCCAGAGGGTTTTGTCGTCGAAGGCGAGTGTCGCGCCCTCTACCTTGAGAATTGGTTGACTCACTGCTTGCCTTCTATCTCGGCTATCGCACCATCGAGCATGGCCAGGTAATCGCCCCGGTAGGCAAAGGTGTCTGGGTCTTGAGGCAGCAATTCGCTAAACGAATACACCGGGATGCCCGGCTTCGCGCCCTCGATGAGCGAGCTGATCTGGCTCGAAGTTACCGAGGCGTTCACCGCGATGAACTCGATGTCGCCTTGCAGAATCTGTTTCGCCTCGTTGAGTGCAGCCGGTGGCACATCGCGCTCTTCTTCGATGGCTCGCGCGTATTCTTCGGGCGTGAGGTTGGTGCAGCCAGCATCTTCGAGCAGGTAGTCAATTAAGGGCTCGGTGGCAAAGACATTGCCGCAGGTGGCGGCTGTTTTCATTGTGTTGAGCGTGGCTTTTCGGGTAGCAAGTTGACCGCGAAGGGCGTCGAGGTTGGCCCAAACCTTCTCGGATGCGCGCGAATCGACGGCCTCGATGGCACCGGCTATTACTGCCGCGACATCACCCGATTGGTCGACATCGAACCAGATGTGCTCGTTTCGGCTGGCATCGTCGCCGGCCGCCTTGAACGCATTCACCACGATGGCGGGGGTGGGGTCGGCGGCAATCATCTTTTCGACGAAGTCGTCGTAACCGCCTCCGTTCATAATGACGATGTCGGCTTCGTTGACCGCCAACTGATCGCGAGCCGAGGCTTCGAACGAGTGGGGATCTTGGTTGGAGTTAGAGATGAGTGCGGTGACCGTGGCGGTGTCGCCGGCAATCAGGTTTGCCATCGAACCCCAAACATCGGTGCTTGCGACAATTTTGATTGGGCCGGTGCCGGCCTTCCAGCCGGTGGCTGAGGTGGCGCATGAAGTGAGTGATGTTGCCAGAGCCGCAGCGGTGGCGGCTACCGCGAGCGAGCGCATTGCACGGCGCTGGGCTGAGGTGGCGAACATGTTGCCAGCCTAAGTCTTACTGATAATGATTGTCAATAAGACACTTGGAGGGGGTGGCGGGCGACCCTACTTATTTTCGTGCGGCTGCTTGCGAAGTTCGCGCGTTGAGATCACCAGAGCCGCGATGGCCAACAGAAGAGCTAAGCGCACCAGAATCCAAAACGACGCAGTTTCTCCCGGGTAACCGATTAGTTCGCCAAAAACCGAACCCTGTTCGTGGCCAGCCGAAATCAATATGTAGGCAAACGTGAATCCGATTGCTAGTGAGGCTGCAGATACCAGCACCGTATTGATGTGGGAGTAAAGCGCATCAAACGTTGGAAGAAAACTAAGCAAACCCGCTATCAGGGCAACTAGCGGCCCAACCAAAAAGCGCAGCAGCATCAAGGTGGCGGTAACGCCGTCGTATTCGTAGAACTCGAAGATCGAATCGATCTTGAGCCACTCATCGGGCAGAACCAAAATGGTCAGGTAAATCAGTCCGTAGAGAGCCAGAAGCAGACCGGCTATTTGCGGTTTCGATACTCTCATTGCTTACTCCCTCGAGCTAGTCAAGAAGAAGCGCTGGCTCTTCGATAACCGAGGCGACGTCTTGCACAAAGCGACTGGCTACGTCGCCGTCAACCACTCGGTGGTCGAAGGTGGCGCCGATGGTGGTTACCTGGCGAACCTGAATCTCGTTGTTGACCACCCAAGGCTTAGGGCGAATCGAACCGAGAGCCACAATGGCAACTTCACCAGGGTTCAAGATCGGGGTTCCGGTGTCGACGCCAAAGACACCGATGTTGGTGATGGTGATCGTTCCGTCTTTCATGTCGGCAGGCGTAGTTTTGCCGTCGCGCGCGGTGGCTGCCAACTGGCCGATAGCCTCGGCAAGTTCGAGCATCGACATCTTGTCGGCATCCTTGATGTTCGGAACAATCAAGCCTCGAGGGGTCGCTGCAGCGATACCGAAGTTGACGAAGTTGTGAACGATGATCTCTTCGTCGGTGAAAGTAGAGTTGACCATCGGGTTGCGGCGAATCGCCCAAATCATGGCCTTGGCCATGATCAAGAGCGGGGTTACCTTCACGCCGGCGAAGTCGGTTGACACCTTTAGGCGCTTCACATACTCCATGGTGCGGGTGGCGTCGACGTCAACAAAGATGCTCACGTGCGGTGCGGTGAAAGCGCTCGAAACCATCGCGTTGGCAATCGCCTTGCGCACGCCCTTTACCGGGATGCGCTCCTCGCGCTCACTCTTAGGAGCCGGAGTGCTGAGGTTTCTAAACACCGATGCCTGCTGCGCGCCACCCATTACGTCTTCACGTGTGATTTCGCCGCCGAGGCCGGTGCCCGAAATCTTGGCAAGGTCGACGTTTAGGTCTTTGGCAAGTTTGCGAACCGGCGGCTTGGCAATTACGCCGTCTGGAGTAGCCGGAAGGTTGAGCGCGCCTTGCGCTGCCGCCTCGGCGATAACCGGGATGGCGGTGGTGGCCGGAGCCGAAGGGTTGGTGAAGCCCGGCGATGCTCCTGGAGCAACCGGTGGGTTCACTGCCCCCGGGCGACGACGACGCGAGTTGGCGACCGAGTTTGAAACGCCATAACCAACCAAGGTTGGGTTCTTCGCTTCAACCGAAACCGACGCGGCTGCATCGGCAACGGCCTGGTGCGCGCTGGCTGCGTTTTCGGCGATAACCGGAATCGAAGTGGTGACGGCCGAATTGTTTGTAGTGTCTGGCACGGTCACCGAGATGATCGGGTTGCCAACCTCAACGGTGTCGCCCTCCTTGGCCATGAGTTCGCTAACCACTCCGGCGAACGGGCAAGGAAGCTCAACCAGCGACTTGGCGGTTTCGATTTCTACGATGATCTGGTTAACGCTGACGGTGTCGCCGGCCTTAACTTTCCAAGAGACAATCTCGGCTTCGGTAAGGCCTTCGCCAACGTCTGGCAGGTTGAAGAACGCAAGTTTGGTCATGTCAACCTCCTAGTAAGCCAGCGATCGGTCGACCGCTTCGAGAATTCGGTCTGCGTCAGGCAAGAATACTTCTTCGAGCTTGGCGGCGGGGTACGGAACATCGAATCCACCAACGCGAAGCACCGGAGCCTCGAGGTGGTAGAAAGCCTCTTCGGCAACACGAGCTGCCACTTCGCTGCTCACCGACACGAAGGTGCTGTCTTCGTGAGCCACAATCAGGCGCCCGGTTTTCTTCACCGAGGTGACGATGGTTGCAAAGTCAATTGGAGAAATTGAACGCAGATCGATCACTTCGATGCTGGTGCCTTCGGCGGCGGCTATCTCGGCAGCCTGAAGTACCACGGCAACCATCGGGCCGTAGGTTGCGATGGTGAGGTGCTGGCCTTCGCGAAGAACTCGCGCCTGGTATGGGCCCATCGGCGGTTCATCCAAGTTGACCGGGCCTTTTTGCCAGTAGCGACGCTTCGGCTCAAAGAACATAACCGGGTCGTTCGATTCGATGGCCTGCTGAATCATCCAGTAGGCATCGTTCGGGTTGCTCGGGCTGATTACACGAAGGCCGGCGGTATGGGCAAAGTAGGCTTCGGGGCTTTCGCTGTGGTGTTCAACCGCGCCGATGCCGCCGCCGTAAGGCACGCGAATAACGATGGGCATTGGGGTGAAGCCCTCGGAGCGGTTCTGCATTTTGGCCAGCTGAGTGGTGATCTGGTCGAAGGCAGGAAAGATGAAACCGTCAAACTGAATTTCGGCAACCGGGCGATAGCCGCGCATGGCTAAACCGATTGCGGTGCCGACGATGCCCGACTCGGCGATTGGTGAGTTGAAGATTTGCTTGTCGCCGAACTCGGCGTGCAGGCCTTCGGTTACACGAAAAACGCCACCGAGCTGGGCAACGTCTTCGCCGAACATGAGAACCTTAGGGTTTTCGGCCATGCACTTTCGAAGGCCGGCGTTGATTGCCTTGGCAATCGAGAGTTCTACGAAGTTACTCATTCGTGTGCCGCCTCTCCGAAGCCGGCTTCATACTTGTGCAGCCATTCGAGCTGCTCTTCGATGAGCGGGTGTGGTTCTGAGTAGACGTACTTGAACATGTGCTCAACCGGCGGGGCTGGCAGGGCGAAGGTTGCTTCGCGAATTTCGGTTGAAAGCTTTTCGCCGGCTTCGGCAACTTCGTCAAAAAAGTCTTGCTTAATGCCCTGGCGCCTTAGGAATGTTTCGAAGCGGGCCAGCGGATCGCGCGCTTTCCAATATTCAACTTCGGCGCTGTCGCGGTATTTGGTTGGGTCGTCTGAGGTGGTGTGGGCACCAATGCGGTAGGTGAGCGCTTCGATGAGAAACGGGCCGGCGCCTTCGCGCGCTTCATCCATGTGTTTTGCGGTTACGGCGTATGAGGCAAGAATGTCGTTGCCATCGATGCGGATGCCCGGCACACCGAAGCCTGCACCGCGCTGGTAAAGCGGAACCTTGGTTTGGCTGGCTACTGAAGACGAGATTGCCCACTGGTTGTTCTGGCAGAAGAACACTATTGGTGAGTCGTTGATGGCGGCGAAGAGAAACGATTCGCTCACGTCGCCTTCGGCGGTTGCGCCGTCGCCGAAGTACGAGATTACGGCGAGGTCATCTTCGAGGTTTCCGTTGCCAACTTTGCCGTCCATTTTCACGCCCATGGCGTAGCCGGTGGCGTGCAGCACCTGGCTGCCGAGCACTATTGCGTAGAGGTGAAAGCGTGTTTCTTCTGGGTTCCAGCCGCCGTGGTTAACTCCGCGGAGCATTTTGAGAATCGACATCAGGTCGATGCCGTGAGTGATTGCTACGCCGTGCTCTCGGTATGAAGGAAAGATGTGGTCGTTGTGGCCAACGCCGTAACCCGAACCGATTTGGGCAGCCTCTTGACCGATGGCTGGAATCCATAGGCCGAGCTGACCTTGACGCTGCAAGGCTTCGGCTTCTTTGTCGAAGCGACGCATGCGCGCCATGTCGCGGTAGAACTTTAGAAAGTCAGCCTCGGTTAGCTTGTCGATGTACTTGGCGTACTCGCCCCACTGCTTGGCTACGCCGTATTCACCTTCGGGGGTGAGCAGCTGCACCATTGGCACATCGCGAGATTGTTCTAAGGTCACCCCTTCAATTTAGTCGCTGGGTGCGAGAATCGTTTCATGAAACGATTTCTAGTTGGCACCGTGGTCAATGCAGTTGCTCTGTGGCTGGTTACTTTGCTGGTTCCTGCCATTCACCTCACCCCTTACGGCGGCAGTGACGTTTGGCGTTCAATTCTTTCTTATTTGCTGGTTGCGCTGATTTTCGGGTTGGTCAACTCAATCATTGCCCCGGTGATCAAGGTTTTGGCGATTCCGCTTTACATTCTCACTTTCGGCCTTATCTCGCTTCTCATCAATGGCGCTCTGCTGTTGTTTGTTGCCTGGTTGAGCCGCTTGGTTGGTGGCGACGTGTTTCGCATCGACGGTTTCACTCAGGAGGGCCTCACCATTCAGTCGTTGGGCTGGGCCATCTTGGGTGCCATCATCTTGAGCATCGCCTCGTTTCTAACTCGCGGACTTTTCAAACTTCTGCGCATTCTCTAGAAGCGCGTTCGGTCTTTCAGCTTCGCAAACATTTATCGCCCGCCTTCGTAGTTGAAGGTTTGGGTTTCGACCAACCGCAGACCCTCGAATTTGCTGAGCAGTTCGTCGCGGATGCGCGCCACTCCCGTAGCGGCCGATTCGTCGATCATGCCGGCGGTCTTTTGGTATGACTCGAGCTCGTGCGCGACGAGCGCGGTTTGCCCAACCTTCACTTCAACCTCGCGACCCACGGTCACCCAGTTTTCGGTGAGCGGGTTGATCTTGCCGGCGAGCGCGGGCACCACGTCGTTGGCATGTTCGATCGACATAACCGGGATGCCCTCTGGAATCGTCACGTGCCCAACCGGTGCCCCCACGGTTAATACCCCGACCACATTGTTTTGCCCGGCCGCTGCCAGTTCGGCGGCGACCAGACCGCCCTGAGAATAGCCGGCCACCACCACGGCGTCGCCTTTACCTACACCCGCACTCTGCAGCGCATCGCGCACCGCAAGTTGGCAGGCCGCGTGATCTGAGTCGGCCAGTTCGTGAACGCTGGCTGCAATGTTGAATGGCTCAGAGATGTTGAACGGGTTTTTGCTGCGCATGCCTGGTAGATAAACCATGAACAGCTTTCGCTTGCCGTCGGTGTACCGCTCGATTACCACGGTTGGTTTTTTGGCGTGATGCGTCTGCGCCAACCTCGAAGTTATTTGGGCAACCGAGTTAGGTGCTGCGTGCATGGGCGCGGCACCAACCCCGGCGAGCGCGGGAGCATTCGCGCCAAGCACTCCCAGAAGCCCGGCCTGATTGATCATCTGCTGGGCACCCGCTCTGGCGTCGTCGCCCGAACTCGCTCTACCCCCGGTGAGGCTCGAATAAGCGTCGATGGTTTCTCGCGCCAACACCCTAGAAGTTTTGCCGTCGACTAATTGGGTGGCGGCGATTGCTCCCATAAGTGCCAAAGGAATTCTGGCCCGCACGCCGATTGGAATAAGCGCCATGAGCAACGGATTTTGAGCGACAAACTGGGTGACCCAGTGAATGCGATTGGTGACTCGAGCTTCTACCGAAAGGTAGGCCTCGGCGGCAGCCGCGCAAGCCCACTGAAGTTTCTCGATGCGAAAGAGAATGCCCGGTGCATGCAAGGCGAGTAATGCGCGTTGCACCGGGTCGATGAGAAAGTCGGTGAGTTCAAACTCAGCGCGCAACCGATCTTGAGCCAACTGAAGAGTGCCGCGGCCTCGCTCTATTTCTGAGCGCGTAGCAACAATGCGAGGGTCGCCGCCGTAACTAACCAAACTCACGACGCCACCCCAAAGATGTCGAGACTGAACGCCGGCAGGCTCGAAAGCTGAGCGCGCAGGTGCGTGAGGTCGTTAAGGAGTGTTTCTACCTCGCGTTCAAAGGCGCGCGAGGCGTCTCCAGACCAAAGAGCGGCGTCGGGTTTAGCCGAGTGAATGAAGGCGTTGATTTCGTCGAATCGAAGAATGAGAGATTGCATGCAAAAAGTTTTGGGTCAAGCATCCGTGAAAAATGCCAACCGGAATATTCGGTGGATAACTCACACTTGCTAACAGGCAGACACCAGCTGCACGGATGTCTGGCAAAATGGAGTGGTGAGCAAACTTTCGGTGCAGCCCCTTTCCCCTCTCGACGGGCGCTACCGCGCTGCGGTTGCCGATCTTGGCGACCACCTGAGCGAGGCTGGTCTAAACCGTGCTCGAGTGAAGGTTGAAATCGAGTGGCTCATTCAACTGGCCAACCGCGACCTACTGCAAACCGGTAAGCCGGTTCTAGAGCCAGAAGCCGAAAAGCTGCGCGCGATTGTCACCAATTTCTCAGATGCCGATGTTGAAACGCTGGCTCGCACCGAGGCAACCACCAAGCACGACGTGAAGGCCGTGGAATATTTCATTCGTGCCAAGCTCGTTGAGTTGGGCCGAGAAGATCTGCTCGAACTAACCCACTTCGCCTGCACCAGCGAAGACATCAACAACCTCTCTTATGCGCTCACCGTGCGAGACGCCATCACCGATGTTTGGTTGCCGAAGGCCGAGGGGCTAATCGCCAAGCTCACCGAATTGGCGCACAGGTATGTTTCGGTGCCGATGCTGTCGCGAACTCACGGTCAGCCAGCCACGCCAACCACCATGGGTAAAGAACTACAGGTTTTTGTTCACCGTCTGCGCCGTCAGGTTGAGCGCATCGAAAAGACCGAATACCTAGGCAAATTCTCTGGAGCCACCGGCACGTTCTCGGCTCACGTGGTTGCCGCCCCAGAGGTCGACTGGATCACCCAGTCGCGCGACTTCGTAACCTCGCTCGGCCTCACCTGGAACCCGCTCACCACTCAGATCGAATCACACGACTGGCAGGCCGAGCTCTACACCGCTGTGGCACACTTCAACCGAATTTTGCACAACCTTTGCACCGACATCTGGACATACATTTCGCTCGGCTACTTCAAGCAGATTCCGCAGGCGGGTGCCACCGGGTCGTCAACCATGCCGCACAAGGTCAACCCGATTCGGTTCGAAAACGCAGAATCGAACCTCGAACTTTCGAGCGCCATTCTCGACTCGCTCGCATCGACGCTGGTTACCTCTCGCATGCAGCGCGACCTCACCGACTCTTCGTCGCAGCGCAACATTGGCCTTGGCCTCGGCCACTCAATGCTTGCTCTCGACAACGCCACCCGTGGTCTCGGCGAAGTTGAGTTGTCGGTTGGTGTTCTTGAAGCCGACCTGCTAGACAACTGGGAAGTCTTGGGCGAAGCCATTCAAACGGTTATTCGCGCGGAGGTTGCCGCTGGTCGTTCACTAATCAGCGACCCTTACGCCTTGCTCAAAGAACTCACTCGTGGCAAACGAATCGGCCACGAAGAGCTAATCGAATTTATTCAGGGGCTCGACATCTCAGACGACGCCAAAAACCGTCTGATCGCACTGCGACCAAACACCTACGTTGGATTGGCCAAGAACCTGGCCGAGCGCTTCGGCGAATAAACCTCGCCGGCAAAACTACTTCAGTCGTGGCTCGTTGGTTGGAGCCGGCTCATCTTTGACCATTAGAGCAAAGGTGGCGATTACCACCAAAACGATGATGAAGGTCAGGCCCCCAGCGATGAGCGAATCTTCGATGCGACGAACGCCACCCCACCAAATCAAACCGACGAGCAAACCGGCTACTGCCGACAGAGTTAGATAAACGCGAACACCGAGCTTGCTAGATGGGGTTGGGTTTGACATGGGTTAAGCCTAACCCTGTTGCTTGGGGTCGAATGCTCGAAGCCCCCAGATAACGGCCAGCAGGGCGGCATAAGCCCCGAAGAAACCAACGGCCGGTACTTCGCCAAGCTGAATGACCTTTAGGGCATTCATAAAGAACAAGCCGGTAATCAAAATGTGCAATGTGGCCACAATCAGGTGGTCGCGACCCTCCGGCTCGCGCCATCCGCTGCGAATCGCACGAAAGATCTCGATAGTGAACAGCGCGTAGCCAACCAGCAGAACGTTTAGGTTCATCACTTCAAGAAGCGGTGCGCCAGGCATCGAGTAACCGATTACGCCCGAGAGCAAGACCGTTCCGGCAGCAAACCTAATTACCGTGCCCTTGAGCTGGCGATCGTCGGTAGCGACTGCCTGCCAAACTTCGGCCGCCAAGATACCGGTGGCAAAAGCGAGAACCGCAATCAAACCAACGAAAGCATTGTGCGCCTGAGTGAAAGTGATGGCGATGGCAACGGCCGCAGCAACGGCCGCGCGAACAATTAGTGTTTTTCTCAAGTGGTCTTCTGTAGGTTGACGAATTTGGAGTATTGGCCGTGAAACAGAACCGGAACCTTGCCGGTTGGTCCGTTTCGCTGCTTGGCAACAATGATATCCGCTTCGCCAGCACGTGGGTGATCCTTCTGGCCCATCGCCTCCTGGTGCAACAGCAGAACTACGTCGGCGTCTTGCTCGAGCGAGCCCGACTCACGAAGGTGGTGAAGCTCGGGGGTCTTGTCGCCGCCGGCCTTCTGCTCCAAACCACGGTTCAGCTGAGAGAGCGCAACCACCGGAACATTGAGCTCCTTGGCCAAAAGCTTTAGCGAACGCGAGAACTCCGAAACCTCCTGCTGACGGCTCTCGGTCTTTTTGCCAGACGAAAGCAGCTGCAGGTAGTCGATGATGATGAGTTCGAGGCCGAGCTGCTTAGTGAGGCGACGAGCCTTGGCGCGAATCTCAACCAGCGTGAGGTTTGGGCTGTCGTCGATGAACAACGGGGCATCGCTGATGGTGCCGCGAACATTGGCCAGTTTCTTCCAGTCTTCGCGCGACATGTTGCCCTTACGCATCGACTGCAAATAGATGTCGCTCTCAGCCGAAAGTAAACGCATGGCGATTTCACTGCGGCTCATCTCAAGAGTGAAGAACAGCGCCGGCTTCTTGTGATTGATGGCCGCATTGCGGGCGATGTCGAGTGCAAAGGTCGACTTACCAACACCCGGTCGGGCGGCAACGATAACTAGCTGGCCCCCGTGCAAACCGTGAGTCATGTTGTCTAGATCGTAGATGCCCGTTTGAATGCCGGTGATTTCGTCGCCCTTTTGCTCGGCGATCTCCATTTCTTCGACTGCGCTTTCAAGCGACTTGCTGAGAGACGCGTATTCGTCTCTTTGCGCGGATGTTCCCACCGCATATATATCGGCCTGCGCGGTGTTTACGAGGTCTTCGATTTCACCTTCGGCAGCGTATCCGGCGCTGGCAATACGGGTGCCGGCCTCAATCAGCTTACGAAGCACCGACTTTTCTTGCACAATCTTGGCGTAGAAGCCCGCGTTCGCAGCGGTTGGAACGATGGATGTGAGGGTGTGCAGGTAATCGGCGCCGCCCATACGCACCAAAGCACCTTGACGGGTGAGCTCTGCAGTGATAGTGATTACGTCGGTTGGTTCGCCGCGACCGTAAACGTCGTAGAGCGCGTTAAAGATGATCTCGTGCTTTGGAGCATAGAAGTCGGAGCCGGCGATGAGCTCGAACACTTCGGCGCAAGCTTCTTGAGATAGCAACATGCCACCCAGCACTGATTGCTCGGCCATTAGGTCGTTCGGGAGCACGCGTTCGTTTGAAACGTTGCCGGTGGTTTGCGCCTGGGCCATGTTTGCTCCGTAAATATAGGGTCTTCGAGGTCGTTTGAGACTTCTTAGAGATGTCTAGCATTTACCACTGACACCGTAAAGAAAAACACCGCTGTGAGTGGACTTGTGGATAACCCCCGCAACACGCCGTTGTCTCTGTGGGTAACTTGTGGAGAACCCTGTGGGATTTCGATGGTTTTTATGCCTACATCCCTGTAAATACAACGAATTTTGCTTGTGGATAAGTAATCTTAACAAACCCTAAACAAGAACCTTAGGGTTGTGGACAATTCCAAAAAACGACACGCCGAAGACTGGTTCTCCACAAGTTATCCACAGGCTTCTAGAGCGCTTTCTGCCTGATTCGAGTGAATACCAGCCCGGTCGAACTGGTCGCTAGGCACTTCGGGGCCGAAAACATGCGCATCCGCATCCGGGTAAAAGAAAAGGCGGCAAGCCCGAAGACTTGCCACCTAAAGCGGAAAACCGCTTACTTCTTTGCGACCACCTGAAGGGTGATGTTGGCAACTACATCGCCGTGAAGACGAACGGTTGCCTCGTGGTTACCGGTTGAGCGAATAGGCGAGGTGATCTCGACCTTACGCTTGTCTAGCTCGCTGATGCCTGCTGCAACAACTGCTGCAACTACATCTGCGGTCTTGACGGCGCCGAATAGACGGCCAGCAACGCCAGCCTTGACGGCAAGAACGATTGGCTTCTCTTCGAGACGTGCCTTGAGGGTTACTGCCTCTTCAACGGATGCAAGAGCACGAGCGTCGCGAGCTGCGCGGATCTGTGCGATCTGCTTCTCGCCACCCTGGCTCCAGATAACTGCGAAACCGTTAGGAATCAGGAAGTTGCGTGCGTAGCCGTCTTTAACCTCAACGACGTCACCAGCAGAACCGAGGCCAGTGACCTCGTTAGTAAGAATTAGCTTCGACATTCTTGGCTGCTCCTTAGTTTCTGCCTGCACCGGCGTATGGCAACAGGGCCATTTCACGGGCATTCTTGACTGCGCGGGCGATTAGACGCTGTTCCTGAACCGAAACACCGGTGATGCGACGGGCGCGGATCTTGCCGCGGTCCGAGATGAATTTCTTGAGGGTGGCGATGTCTTTGTAATCGATAACACCAACCTTTATTGCCTTGACCGGGCCAAGCTTGTCTAGCTTGCCCTTGCGCATAGGCTTCTTGCCTGCGCGGTCGCTGTTGACTTTTCCAGCCATGATTTTTCTCCTAGGAAGATTTCTGTATTAGAACGGGGTGTCGTCGCTGGCAGCGGCTGAGCCTGGGTTTGCCCAAGCATCGCCACCTTTGGCTGAGGTCGGTGCTGCCGAAGCAGGAGCGTCGTTCCAAGGTGAATCTGAAACGGCACGGTCACCGGCTTCGCGAGCGCGACGGGTGATGGCGGCGGTTGCGTAACGCAGGGATGCACCGATCTCGTCAATTTCGAGTTCGAGCGAAGCGCGAGCTTCGCCGTTAGCGGCCTGGTAAGCAGATGGTGCCTTCAGGCGACCGGTCACGACGACGCGGGCTCCCTTGGTTAGCGACTGCGAGATGTTCTCGGCAAGTTCGCGCCATCCGGTGCAACGTACCCAAACGGTCTCGCCGTCTTCCCATGCGTTGGTTTGACGGTTGAAGGTGCGAGGGGTTGAACCCACGCGAACCGAAACAACAGCCACGCCACCCTGGGTGTAACGAAGTTCAGGATCATCGGCAAGGTTGCCGACAATCGTGACGTTTAGTTCGCCAGCCATTGCGACTACTCAGCCTTCTTGGCGGCAGGCTTCTTGGCAGGCGCCTTGTCGGCGGCCTTTGCAGCTGGGGCCTTAGCGGCGGCTGCCTTCGGAGCTGCCTTTGCAGGCTTCTCTTCTGCGGCATCCGCGGCCTTCTCGGCTGCAGAAACTTCTGGAACAACAACAGGCTTGATCGCTACGACTGCCTCGTCGGCACGCAACACCTTGGTGCGCATGACGGCTTCGCTGATGCGAAGCTGACGGTCTAGCTCAACCACGTCGGCCGAGTTGGCCTTCAGGTTGACGACGGCATAGATGCCTTCGGTCTTCTTGTTGATTTCGTAAGCCAAGCGGCGACGTCCCCAAATGTCAACGTTGTCAACGGTGCCTCCACCGTTGCGAATCACGTTGAGGAACTTATCTAGGCTTGGAGCAACGGTTCTTTCATCGACTGTAGGGTCGAGGATCACCATGAGCTCGTATAGATGCATGACTAACCCACCTCCTTCGGACTAAGCGGTTATGGGACTTCCATAACAGGAGGGTATTGGCATCTGTTGCAAAGAACACCGTGAGGTGCTTTGGGCAACCTCACTAGTCTAGCGAGCAGACCACCAGGCAAGCAAGCGCTTTTCGGCTTCTTCGGCCCCGAGAGCGCCTTCGTCTAGACGCAGCTCCAGTAAGAACGAGCGAGCCTCACCAACTTCGCGCCCCGGTTTGAGGTTGAGAATGCGCATGATGTCTTCGCCGCTCAAATCTGGGCGAATCGAATCAACCTCTTCTTGCTCTCGAAGAGCCGCGATGCGCTGCTCCAAGTCGTCGTAGGCGTGTGAGAGGCGGTCGGCCTTGCGCTGGTTGCGCGTGGTGACATCGCTGCGAGTAAGCACGTGCAAGCGAGTGAGTTGGTCGCCGGCATCGCGCACATACCTGCGCACAGCCGAATCGCTCCACGCCTGCTCGCCGTAACCGAAGAACCTCAGGTGCAACTCAATCAAACGTGAAACATCACGGATGGTGTCGTTGTCGAAGCGCAGCTCGCGCATGCGGCGCTTGGCCAAACGAGCGCCAACCAGATCGTGCTGATGAAAGGTAACTCCACCGCCGGGCTCGAGTCGACGGGTTGCCGGCTTTCCAATGTCGTGCAGCAGGGCCGCAAAACGCAAAACGAAATCGCCTTCGAGGCCGTAGTCGGACTCATAAGAGATGGCTTGTTCCACAACGCGCAGCGTGTGCTCGTAGACATCCTTGTGGTGGTGGTGTTCGTCAACCTCGAGGCGCAGCGCCGGCAGCTCGGGCAGCACGCGCTCGGCCAAACCAGAGTCGACCAACGCTTCGAGACCCAACCTCGGATGCTTGCCCAGCATCAGCTTCACAAACTCATCGTGCACGCGCTCGGCCGAAATGATCTCGATGCGTTGCGCCATCGAGGTCATCGCCTCGAAGGTTGCTGGTTCGATCTCAAAGCCGAGCTGCGAAGCAAAGCGTGCTCCGCGCATCATGCGAAGTGGGTCGTCGCCGAACGAAACCTCGGGCGAACCCGGGGTGCGAATGACGCCGGCAATCAGATCGCGCAAACCGTTGAAGGGGTCGACAAAGGTTTTCTCGGGCAGGCGAAGGGCCATCGAGTTGATGGTGAAATCTCGCCTAAACAGATCGTCGTTTAGGTTGTTGCCAAAAGCCACCTCGGGTTTGCGACTCGACGGGTCGTAGGTGTCGGCGCGGTAGGTGGTGATCTCAACGGTGTCGTCGCCGATGCGAGCGCCGATGGTGCCAAACTCGCGGCCGATGTCCCAGTGGGTGTCGACATACCCCTTGAGCACACGGATGATCTCATCGGGAGTTGCCGAAGTGGTGAAGTCGAGGTCGGGTGCTTTGCGGCCCAAGAAGGCGTCGCGCACTGGCCCGCCGACCAGAGCCAACTCGAAACCGGCCTCGGTGAAGCGTTTTCCGAGTTCGACAAACAGCGGACTATCGGTAGTCCGCTCCAGGTTTGCGAGCGCCTCGGCTACCGTCTGCATGTTCTCAAGTTTGCCACAGGTAGTCTTTGCTTATGGAAGAGCGGTCGAGACAGCCTCGTCGGCAGCGGGTTGAAGAAACCAGCGCCGGTGGTTTTGTGCTTGCCGCCAACGGCTCCAACACCGTTGCGCTGATTGGCCGCCAAACCCGCAGCCACCGCATCGACTGGTGTGTTCCGAAGGGTCACCCCGAAGGTGACGAGACGCTCGAGGCCGCGGCTATCCGTGAAGTTTTTGAAGAAACCGGCATTCACGCCGAGATCATTCTCAAACTCGGATCAATCGACTACGAGTTCACCGCAGGGCGAAAGCTGATTGCCAAAACCGTGCACCACTACCTAATGAAGCAAACCGGCGGCGAGCTGACCGTAGAAAACGACCCGAACCACGAAGCGGTAGAAGCGCGCTGGATTGCCTTGGACAACCTAAACACTTTTCTGAGCCACGAAAACGAACGACGCATGGCCCGTGCCGTGCTCGAGTGGGTTGAGCGGTCGAGAGCGTAGTCTTGGCTTGTGCGGATGAGATTTTTTAGCGGGATGGGCACCAAAATCGCGAGCCCACGCAAGCGTTTTGTCGCCACCTCACTGGCACTGATGCTAACCACCGCCCCAATCGCAGCTACCTCGGCTAACGCCACCCAGCCTCCCTCGGCAGTCGCCGTGCACAGCACCGCGAGCGCAACCGACTGGCGAATCCACATCGTTCGCGGCAGCGACATAAACCTCGTGGCGACTGCCAGCCGCGTGCCCATTCAGATTCGCAACGACTACGACACCGACATCCGTGTGCTTATTTGGAGCCAGCCGAGCAACCTGCGCGTGACCATGCCGAAGGCAATCGCGTTTACCGCGCCGGCCAACACCACCAGCAACGCGACCATTCCGGTGCAGGCCATTGCCAACGGCGAGGTTCGACTGAATGTGTGGCTTACAAGTTTTTCGGGTGTGCGCCTCGGGCACCCGGAGGTTTTGAACATGTCGGTGCAGCGCGACATTGAAGGCTCGATATTGATTGGCTTCTTCGCCGTGGTTGGCACTCTCGGGTTTATGGGTGCGCGCCGAATGATGCGCCGACGCGCCGAGGTCAACCAGTGAACACCGCTCGTTCGTCGCTAATCATGGCCGCGGGTACCGTGACCTCGCGCATTCTAGGTTTCGCTCGAGCCGTGCTGCTCGCCCTGACCATCGGGGTAACCACCGACGCTGCCGACGCGTTCGGTGTTGCCAACCAACTGCCTAACAACGTTTACGCCATCATCGCTGGCGGAGTTTTGAATGCGGTGCTGGTGCCGCAAATCGTCAAAGCGCGTTCACACAGCGATGGCGGGCAAACCTACATCGATCGACTGGTGACGCTCATCATCGTGGTGTTCGCGTCGGTTACCGTGATTGCCACGGTCTCGGCGCCGTTTCTGGTGAGCCTTTACACCAACGGCTGGAATCAGCAGCAACTTGCACTGGCCACCGCCTTTGCATACTGGTGTCTGCCGCAGCTGTTCTTCTACGGTCTCTACTCTCTGCTCGGCGAGGTTCTCAACGCTCGCAGCGCATTTGGCCCGTTTATGTGGGCACCGGTTTTAAACAATGTGGTGGCCATCGCCGGGCTGATTGGTTACGTTGTAATTTTTGGTGCCGACCCAACCGGCAGCCGTCTGGTGGCCGACTGGGATGCAGCAAACGTGGCGCTAATCGCCGCCACTGCAACCGCCGGTGTTGCCGCCCAGGCGCTGATTCTGCTGTTCTTCTGGAAGCGCGTCGGACTAAAACTGAGCCTCAACTTCAAGTGGCGCGGAGTCGGGCTTCGACCTGCAGCGAAGGCAGCCAGCTGGACGCTGGGCATGGTACTGATTACTCAGGTAGGCGGCCTCGTGCAAACTATCGTGGCTTCAAGCACCATCGGTGCTCGTGCAACCGAAGGGCTGGCCATCGCATCGATCGCCGCATCTTCGATCGCTTGGCTAGTGTTCATGCTCCCGCATTCGATAGCCACGGTTTCGATCGCAACTGCCACCTTCACCAAAATTTCTGCCCACGCACACGAGGGCGATCAAGTTGCCTTCAAAGCCGGAGTCGGTAAAAGCCTGCGGGCCATTTTGGCAATCAGCGCGTTGGCCACCGCCACTCTGATGGTGCTCGCCTACCCAATCGCGCGAGTGTTTGCCGGCGAGTATCCGGCCACCATCGCACTTGGCAACGTAATCATCGCCTTCATGGTGGGTCTTTTGCCGTTCAGCTTCGTCTTCATGTTGCAGCGCGCTTTCTACGCGCTCGAAGACACCCGCACACCGTTCGTGTTCACCGTGATTCAAACCCTGGTGTTCGTGGCCGGCGCGATCACCATCGCGTTTACCGTAGAACCTCGCTGGCTCGTAGCGGCGCTAGCACTTTGCAGCAGCCTCAGCATCGTGGTTCAAAGCTTGGTGGCCTATTGTCTGCTTCGCCGCAAGATTGGCGCTTTCGTTGGCATGGGCCTTGCCAGCGCCACCACACGGATGCTTGTTGCCGCCGTCGTTAGCGCGGCTGCCGGTTTCAGCATCCTGTGGTTTACGCACAGTTACTCGCAGGGTGCCTTTGCCTTGGCAACCGTGCTTGGAGCGGTGGTTGCCAGTGCCGGCGTTGGGGTGGTTATGGTGCTGGTCTATTTCGTGGTGCTGGCCTTGCTCGGCCTCGAAGAAACATGGGCTGCGTGGCTCGCTGTGAGTAAAGCGTTTAGGGGAATAACTCGCCGCTAAACTGAACTCATCCCCCTTGAATGGAGAGAGATTTGCGCGACGTAATCATCATCGGTTCTGGCCCTGCCGGCTGGACTTCGGCTATTTACACGGCACGTGCCGGCATGAACCCGCTGCTTATCGCGTCTTCGGTTGAAGCCGGCGGCGAACTCATGAAGACCACCGAAGTCGAAAACTACCCTGGCTTTCCTGAAGGACTAATGGGCCCAGACCTCATGGCCAACTTCCAGGCTCAGGCCGAGCGCTTCGGCACCGAAACTCTACTCGACGACGTAATCGAAGTTGACCTTCAAGGCGAAGTAAAGATCGTCAAGACCGGTGGCGGTCAAACCTTCGAAGCCAAGACCGTAATCCTGGCAACCGGCGCTGCTTACCGCGAGCTGGGCATCGACCGCGAAAAAGAACTCAGCGGCCACGGAGTTTCTTGGTGCGCCACCTGCGACGGCTTCTTCTTCAGACAAAAGACCGTCGGTGTGGTTGGCGGTGGCGACTCGGCAATGGAAGAAGCTAACTTTCTAACCCGATTCGCCGACAAGGTTTACCTCATTCACCGCCGCGACTCGTTTAAGGCATCGAAGATCATGGCCGACCGCGCGTTGGCCAACCCAAAGATCGAAGTCGTCTGGAACCACGAGGTTGCCGAGCTTCACGGCGAGGCAAAACTTTCGGGTGTAACCCTTCGAAACACCGTCGATGCCTCTACTCGCGAGCTCGAACTCGATGGCCTGTTTATCGCGGTCGGGAATGACCCGCGCGTTTGGCTGGTTGAAAACCAGGTCGAACTAACCGCCGAGAAGTTCATTCAGGTTGAGGGGCGTTCTTCGAAGACTTCGCTTCCGGGCGTATTCGCTGCCGGTGACGTGATCGACCCGACTTATCGTCAGGCGATTACGGCCGCAGCATCCGGTTGTGTTGCCGCACTAGACGCGGAGCACTACCTAACCGCTCACTAGAGCAAACCCTTATTCGCCTACATAGAAAGAGTTGGAAAAACACATGGCAAAAAACGTAACCACCGCAACCTTCCAGGCCGATGTTCTGCAGAACACCAAGCCTGTTCTAGTTGACTTCTGGGCAGAATGGTGTGGCCCATGCCGCCAAGTGGCTCCAATTCTCGACGAAATCTCGGCCGAATACGGCGACAAGATCGAAATCGTAAAGGTGAACGTCGACAACGAGCCAGCTTTGGCTCAGCAGTACGGCATCATCAGCATCCCTGCTCTTCAGGTTTTTCAGGGTGGCCAGCTCGTAAAGCAGATGGTTGGCGCAAAGCCAAAGCCTGCACTGCTTGCAGACCTCGCCGACTTCATCAAGTAGTCAGCAACCGACTTAGTCGGTAGGCTTTAACGAAACCCAGCGTTGCGGTAAGCAATATGCTGGGTTTTCGCCTAACTGCACCAAAGCATCACGGAGAAACATGACGAATACGAGCAACAAGGGCACCAACTTCGACATCTGGTTGGATTCCTATGCTTCACGAGCGCACTCGCTCTCGGTTTCTGAAGTTCGCGCGCTCTTTGCGGTGGTCAGCCGCCCAGAGGTTGTTTCTCTCGCCGGCGGAATGCCTTACGTGCACGCCCTGCCAAAAGAGCTGCTGCACCAGGCCTACGAGCAGGTAATGACCACTCGCGGCGATCTCGCCATTCAATACTCTGGCGGACAGGGCGATCTAAAGCTTCGCGACCAGGTTCGTGAGCTCATGGCTCTCGAGGGCGTCAAATCTTCGGTTGAAGACATCGTAATGACCACCGGTTCGCAGCACGGACTCGACCTGGTTTCGGGGCTGTTTCTCGACAAGGGTGACGTGGTTTTGGCCGAGGGGCCTTCTTACGTTGGTGCCATCGGTATCTTCCGTCACTACGAGGCGCACATCGAGCACGTCGAAACCGACAACGATGGCTTGCAACCAGAGGCTCTTAAGGCAACAATCGCGCGCCTAAAGGCTGAGGGTCGTCGCATTAAGTTCTTGTATTTGGTGCCTAACTTCGCCAACCCATCTGGCGTAACCCTCGCCGAGCGCCGTCGTGCCAAGATTGTTGAGCTGTGCCGCCGAAACGGCATCTTGATTCTCGAAGATAATCCCTACGGTTTGCTCTATTTCGATAAAAAGGTGCCCGACGCGCTTCGCACCCTCGACGACAACGTCATTTACCTGGGCTCGTTCTCCAAGATTTTGGCGCCAGGCTTCAGAGTCGGCTATGTCTTGGCGCCGCCCGCCATCCGTGAAAAATTGGTGCTGGCTCAAGAGTCGGCCATTTTGTGCCCGTCGATGTTTAGCCAGTCGATGATTAGCGAATACCTTTCGAGTGCAGACTGGCAGGGTCAGATCGACACTTTCCGCGGTGTCTACAAGCAACGCAGGGATGCAGCGCTCGACGCCATGGCCGAATACCTGCCGAAGTTATCCACAACCCAGCCAGATGGCGGGTTCTACCTGTGGATAACTCTTCCCGAGGGTATCGACTCGAAAGCGATGCTGCCGCTCGCCGTCAAAGAACTCGTGGCATATACGCCTGGCACCGCTTTCTACGGCGATGGCACGGGGCAAAACAAGTTGCGAATTTGCTATTCGTTCCCGACTCCTGAGAACATCAACCTAGGCATCAAGCGTTTGGCTACGGTTATCAATCTGCAGACTGAGCTTCTAGAAACCTTCAATCGAGAGGGCAACAAGTGATTCCAAAGAACAAGGCGCATAAGGGCCTAACCATTCAGGTTTTGGCTGGCGGTATCTCTCACGAACGTGAAATCTCGCTAAAGTCGGGCCGCCGCGTGGCCGATGCCCTCACCGAGGCTGGCGCAACCGTGATTTTGCGTGAACCCGACCAAGAACTTCTTGCCAACATCAAAAAAGATAAGCCCGACGTCATCTGGCCGACTCTGCACGGTGCTTCTGGCGAGGATGGTGCGCTTCGCGACATCCTTGCAGTTACTGGCGTGCCATTCGTTGGAGCTTCTGGCCCTGCATCGCGCCTGGCCTGGGATAAGTCGATCGCCAAGGTTTTGGTGAGCAAGGCCGGCGTTCAGACTCCAGCGTCGATCACCCTGCCGAAAGACACCTTCAAAGAGCTCGACGCCGATGGTGTTTTGGCTGCGGTAACCGCTTCGCTAGCACTGCCGCTGGTCGTTAAACCCGCCCGAAGCGGATCTGCCCACGGTGTAACCATCGTTCGTAAAGCCGAAGACCTCTCGCGGGCGATGATCGATGCCTATGTTTACTGCGATGTAGCCATCATCGAGCGTTTTGTCGAAGGTACCGAACTGGCAATCAGTGTTATCGACCTCGGCGCAGGCCCACTTGCGCTGCCGGCCGTTGAAGTTGTTCCTTCGAGCGGAAACTTTGGCTACCAGGAGCGTTACACCGCTGGCGAAACCGAATATTTCGTGCCGGCAAGACTCAAAAAAACCGTCGCCGAACGTGCTGGCAAGATGGCAATCTTGGTTCACGAACTTTTGGGCCTTCGTCACCTGTCTCGCATCGACATGATTGTTGATGCCAAGGGTGTGGCCTGGTTCTTGGAAGCCAACGTTTTGCCGGGTCTAACTGAAACTTCGCTGCTACCTCAGGCCATTTTGGCCGAAGGGCACTCGCTCGGCCAGGTTTACTTGAGCTTGGCCGAAGCCGCTCTTCGTGGCCGCGGCTAAAGCAGCGTTGTTACCCACTCAGCCGGGCTTAGCATTTTCGGCTTTTAAACCCGACTGCTAAAGCGCTGGGCTCTTTCTCGACGCTAGCGCCCATGCGCCGATTGCCATCGAGACAACCATGGCGATCAAGGTAGCCACGATTGCGGTGGTGGCAAGGCTCGATGAGGCCCCAAACACCGAGTTGGCAACCAAAAGTGCCACCGTGAACCCGATTCCGCCCAACACCGAGATTCGCAGGTAGTCGCTTGAGCGCATCCCGGTAAAAGACTCGCCCCTAGCCAATGCCCTGCCCAGCAGCGCGCCGGCCGTGATGCCAAAGATTTTGCCGATTGGGCGAAGCAAAATGGCGATGCTGAGGGCCGAGCCGATGACAAATGGCTGCGAGGTACCTCCGAGAGTTACTCCGGCCGCCACCAGTGCAAAAAGCGGCAAAACAACCAGTGAAACCCAGGGATGCAGTGCCTCCTCGAGTTTCTCTATGAGCCCAGTTGGCACAAGCAGACCGAGAATCACGCCGGTGACTAGCGGTGAGACACCCGATTGCAGGGTGAAATACCAGGCGAGTACCGCCGGTATCACTGAAATCAGGCGTATCCATGCCATTTGGCTGCGCAAAACAAGGGTGAAGCCCGCCAAACAGACCGCCGCGAGCATCAGTGAGCCAAAGTTTAGGTTTGCGGTTAGAAATATCGCTATCACCAGAATGGCGATCAGGTCGTCGATAACTGCGAACGACAGCAGAAAAGCCCTTGCTGAGCGCGGCATGTTTCTGCCGAAGACTGCGAATACAGCCAAGGCAAAGGTGACATCGGTAGCCATTGGTATCGGCCAGCCCGAGCCGGCCTCACCGCCAACTAGTAAAACGAATACGAGAGCAGGCACTAGCGCCCCGAAAAGAGCCGCGAATCCAGGAACAAGTATTGCGCTGGGCTTTTTCAGAGCTCCGATGGTCGCTTCGCGCTTGAGTTCTAGGCCGATAAGCAAAAAGAACCCGGTCATCAGCCCTTCGCCGAGCCAGTGGGTGACGGTTAAATTTAGGTCGGTAAATGGCACGACAAGTGATGTTTCACGTAAAACATTGAACGAGGATGCCCACGGGGAGTTCGCAATTGCGAGCCCGATAACGGCCGCAATCAAAAGTAGGAGGGCTGCGTTTCGCTCGATCTTGAAGAATGAGAGCATCGTGACCTTTCGGGGTTGGCAGATACATGCCGACCAGACTTCCCAGCTCACCTATGCCAACTATAGCGTGAGAGCTTGCTGGGCTAGAGTCCGCCCAAACCCTAAGGTTTACATAACCTAATCACAGGGCAATATCGCTGAGTTTTACGGTTACTGCCACCTGTTTAGCGGCTAGTGCTGTTCGCGGTCAATGCCCATTTCGTCGAGGATTCGGTTTAGATCGGCGATGCTCGCAAACTCAACGCTCATGATGCCCTTGGCTTTGCCAAGCGAGATGGTCACCTTGGTGCCCAGGTGGTCGCCCACCTGTGTGGCTAGTCCTTTTAGGTGATCCTGGCCGCTACCAGCACGAATTTTGCCGCGCTTCTCGACAGGCTTCGTGATCGCTACTAGCTCTTCTACGCCGCGCACCGAAAGACCTTCGTTGATTACCTTGTCGGCCATTGCCACGATGGTTGCCTCGTCTGGCAGTGCCAAGAGTGCACGTGCGTGGCCAGCGCTCAAGACGCCGGCTGCCACCTTGCGTTGCACCGAGGCGGGTAGGCGAAGCAGGCGGATGGTGTTGGTGATGCGTGGTCGCGAACGCCCAATTCGCTCAGCCAGCTGGTCTTGGGTGATGCCGAAATCTTCGAGAAGTTGCTGGTAGGCGCTTGCCTCTTCTAGTGGGTTGAGGTCGGCTCGGTGAAGGTTTTCGAGCAGTGCATCACGCAGCATGTTTTCGTCGGCGGTGTCGCGAATCACCGCTGGAATCTTGACGAGACCCGCTTGTTTGCTGGCTCGTAGGCGACGTTCACCCATGATGAGCTCATATCTTGGGCTGCCATCCTGCTCGCCAAGAGGGCGAACTACAATCGGCTGAAGTACGCCCAGCTCGCGAATTGAGTGAACCAATTCGGCGAAGGCCTCCGGCTCAAACACGGCTCGCGGCTGCTTGGGGTTCGGGGTGATTGCGTCGAGGTCTAGGTATCCGAAACGTGCGCCAGGCACTGCCAAAAGTGGCTGAGCGCCATCGGCGGCTTGGGCCTGACCGTTGGCCGCCGCCTGGTTGGCGTATGGGTTGCCAGTAGCGGTGGCATCTGAGGCAGACGAATCGATTGGGTTAGGTACCGAACTGGTTCCCGCTGCCGGAAAGAACACGTCGATCGGGCGCTCGCCTGGAACTTCTGAAGTTGGAATCAATGCGCCAATACCGCGACCTAGGCCGCCTTTTCTATCTGCCATTTTGTTCTCCTCGAATAGCGATTTCGGCTGCAGCCTCAAGATAAGCGATGGCTCCAGACGACTTTCTGTCGTAATTCACAACGGTTTTGCCGTAAGACGGTGCCTCAGAAACCCTTACAGACCGCGGAATCACGGTGGTTAGGGTCTGAGTTGGGAAGAAATTGCGCACTTCGGCGGCGACGTCGCCGGCCAAACGGGTGCGATTGTCAAACATGGTCAGCAAAACGGTGCTCACCTGAAGATCCGGGTTCAGGCTCTGCCTGATCATGCCGATGTAGTCCTGCAACTGCTGCACGCCTTCTAGCGCGTAGTACTCGCACTGAATCGGAACCAAAACCTCTAGCGCCGCGACCCAAGCGTTGATGGTGAGAAGCCCGAGGCTCGGTGGGCAGTCGATGAATACGTAATCTGGGCGCACTTCGCACTGCGCGAGGTAGTTTCCGATTGCTTCACGCAGCTTGTATTCGCGGCGATCGGTCATAACTAGCTCTAATTCGGCGCCAGTTAGGTGAATAGTGGCTGGAACGCAGGTGAGATTGGGCGACTCTGGAGACTGCTTGACTACCTGAGCCAGCGGAATGCCCTTGATGAGCACGTCATAGATGCTCTCGATGTTCTTGTGGTGGTCGATTCCAAGTGCCGTTGAGGCGTTACCCTGTGGGTCGAGGTCGATCACTAGAACCTTGAGGCCCTTTGATGCGAGGGCTGCCGCGATGTTTACCGCGGTGGTGGTCTTACCGACCCCACCTTTTTGGTTCGAAATGGTAAAGATTCGGGTGAAATTAGGCTTTGGAAAGGTCAGTTCGTCCAAGCGTCTTAGGCGTGTGTTGTTCTCAGAAAGCTCGCGAAGCAGCGGTGAATCGCTCAGGTAGTCATCGGGATGTTTCACGTGAAACCTTATTTAGGTTGCCGAGTGTGCCTGGGGAGTTTGAATTGGCACCGGAAGCGTGCCATCCCGTGGGCTCGGGGCTAGACTCCAGTCGATTGGCGGGAAAGCCGTGTCCCGGTACAACCGTCGCCGGGGTCGAAACGTCGCTTTCAGCGGCCGTTTCCAGCTGGTTTGGGGTGCTTTTAGTGTCTTCCATGGGTGCAATCAGACTAGCGTAGTGCGAACAACCAAAGTGGGTTCGTCGAGAAACTGTGCACCGGTGTGAATAAGTTCGAAGCCCTTAATTGCCAGCTTCTTGGTCAATTTACGAGATTCCTCAACCTCTTGTTGCGCCTTACCGCCTTTTAGCGCAATGACCGCCCCGCCGTGGCGGGTGAGCGGAACGGTGAGGCGAAGCAGCTTAGGTAACGCTGACACGGCCCGGGCGGTGACGAGGTCGTAAACCTCCCCCACTTCTTCGGCTCGGGCTCGCAAGACAGACACATTTTTAAGCCCCAATTCAGATACAACAAGGGAAAGCCAGTCGCTTCTGCGTTCCATCGGCTCAATCAGTGTGAAATGCGCGTTTGGCTGAGCGATCGCCATTGGAATTCCCGGTAGCCCCGCCCCGGAACCGACATCGGCGACAGATGAGCCGTCTGGCACTAATTCGGCAACTACTGCTGAGTTCAAAATGTGGCGGCTCCAGAGCTTTGGCAACTCCCGTGGGCCGAGTAGCCCTAGAACATCACCGTCACGCACCAAAAGTTGAGCGTACTGGCGCGCTAGGCCAATGCCAGCGCCAAAAACAGAAGTAGCAGCGGCAGGCTCCGCCTCTGGGCTGAAATCCAACTGTTCTTCCTGATTACTCATGTCTCAATCTTCCAATGTTTCACGTGAAACCACGCACAATCCAACCTAAACGGCGCTGCAGATCAAAGGAAAAGGGCCGGAGCGCTAGCTCCGACCCTATTCCAAACCTTGATTAGGCAGGCTTTACAACGATGTGGCGCTCTTTGCCTTCGCCCTCAGACTCTGAGATGAGTCCGGCCGCAGAAACCAAGTCGTGCACGATCTTGCGCTCGTACGACGAAGCCGGCTTCATGTGAACAGCCTCGCCCTGGTCTTTTACCTTCTCGATAATTCGGTTGACGATGCGGCCGAGGTCGTCAGCACGCTTCTGGCGTGAGCCACCGACATCCAATATCAAACGGCTGAATGAGTTGGTTTTAACCTGAACGGCAAGACGAGTTAGCTCCTGAAGAGCCTCCACGGTCTCTGGCTCGGCAATCAGTGACAGATTGCTCTTTGGGTCTTCGCTCGAAATCGCGAGGTAAGCGCGGCCTTGGCGCACATCGATGTCGATGTCTCCGTCGAGATCGAAGATGTCAAGCAGCTCTTCTAGGTAGTCGGCGGCAATGTCGCCCTCTTCTTCTAGGGCCTTGGCGCTGCGAGGCTCCTCGTCACGGCCGTGCTTGCGGTCGGCCTTAGCTTCGCCTGCTTCGCTGTCTGCTGCGTCATCGGCACCTTCAACAACCTCATCGATTGCTACGACTTCGGCCTCTGCCACGGTTTCTTCGGCAGTAACTTCTGGGTTTTGCTTCTTTGGCATGATTTCCTACTTCTTCTTAGGCTTCTTGCGGGTTGGCTGGCTGCGCTGACCCTTTGGTTCTGGCTTTAGTTCGTCTGGCACTTCGCCTTCGATTACCTCGGGCAAAACGAGCTTGCCCTTGGCGGCTAGGCGTGCCTGCAGTTGGTCGTGCGCCACCGAACCAGGGGTTGGCATGCGCTTGATCACAACGTACTGCTGGCCCATGGTCCAGAAGTTAGAGACCAACCAGTAGAACATGACGCCGAGTGGAAACGAGACACCCGAGATAGCGAACATGATTGGAAACAGGAACAACATGACCTTTTGAGTCTGCATGTACTGGCTGTTCTGCAAGTTTGCAGGGGTCTGGTTCTTCGAGATGATTTGGCGCTGTGTGATGAACTGCGAGGTAGTCATCAAGATAACCATGGCCGCGGCCAAGAAGCGAACGGTGTTGGTTGATGCGGTAAGGAAGGTTTCGCTCAGTGGCGCACCGAAGAAGGTTGCCTGCGAGAAGTCTTTTGAGAGCTGCGCGGTCAGAAGGCCAACACCGGCCTTGGCGTGCTGAGCTTCGTTGAGTACGAAGAAGAGGCTCATGAAGATAGGCATTTGGGCCAAAAGCGGAAGACAAGACGACAGCGGGTTTGAACCGGTTCGCTTGTAGAGCTCCATCTGCTCCTTGGCAAACGCCTCGCGCGATTCGCGGTCGCTCTTGCCCTTGTACTTTTTCTGAAGCTTTTGGAGTTCAGGCTGAAGCAGCACCATTCCGCGCTGGCTCTTGATCTGGCGCACAAACAGTGGAATCAGAGCAGCGCGAACCACGAGAACCAGCCCTGTGATGGCCAGCACCCAGGTTAGACCGTCGCCGCTGCGAAGCCCGAGGAACGTAAAGAGGTTGTGGAAAGCCACTAGAAGCAGCTCCACAATCCACTTGACTGGATAGAGAATATCCGGCATTGGTTGCCTTTCTTTTGGCGTCTCATCCTGGTGGAAAAGACTAAAGCATTATGTAAAGCAGTTATTTCCTGCCATCCAAGCCCAATCCTTGAGAGATGGGCTCAAAAACCAGAAAACAACTACTTCTTCTTCAGTTAGTTGAAGCCTTCTGCGCTGAGTCAACAACTTTGTTGACGCCACCGCGTGAAACCACGAAACCGTTGTGGTGCACCGCAAAGTGACCAGATCCAGCCTTGACCTCGTCTACTCCGCCATGGCTCCAAGGGTTGCACCTCAGAATTCGCCAAGCCGTGAGCACCGAGCCCAAAACAAAGCCCCGCTGCTGAATCTGGCCGAGACCATAGGCAGAGCAGGTTGGGTAGTAACGACAAACGTCTCCGTAGAGCGGAGAGATCAGCTTGCGCCATCCGAGTATGAAAGCGATAAAAGCGTTTCTTGGCAAAAGCCAGACCGATTCAACCGCTCTAATAACCGAATTCATTGATCGACTACCTTCTTGAGCCCAACCGAAATTGAGCTCAGGAATTCTTCTCGAAGTCTATTCCACTCGAGTTCGGCAGCACCGGCCTGTGCGCGAACCACGGCGTCGAATCCGCCGGGATGCTGCGCTAGCACTTCGCGGGCGATGGCTCGCATGCGGCGCTTTACTAGGTTGCGACCCACGGCCCCTGCGACGGTTTTGCCTACGATAAAACCAAAGCGGGCATGAGACAAGGTCTCATCCCGCTTTAGGTAGATGACTAGGTGTTGACTGCCGAATCGACGGCCGCTCTTCATTGCCGAGCGGAACTGGTCTGAGTTGGTCAGTCTGTTCGCGCGAGCGAGCAAGTTTTGGCTAGGCCGAAAGCTCGACGCGGCCCTTGCGACGACGAGCAGCCAAGATGGCGCGGCCGGCACGGGTCTTCATGCGCAAACGGAAACCGTGGGTCTTTGCACGACGACGGTTGTTTGGCTGGAAAGTGCGCTTGGACATTGGTGATCACTCCAAAATCTAGGGTTGAGACTAGAGATAGTGTCGGTGGTCCGACGTTTACCGTTGAGCTTCGGCAAGTCTCACGCCGAGCAACCTGTTAAAACTACGCCAATTAACACCGTTTGGTCAAGTTTTTATTTGAGAAAACTAAAAGTCAATGAATTCTGCGCTCGACCGATTACCCGGCAGTAAACCGAGCAAACTATCCTTCGACTCAAAATGCGAGCCGCGGTCGGCAAACACCGGCAAGTCGTTACCAAAAAAGTTGCCGTGACACACCGACACAATTTGCAATTTGCCGAACCAATTCACTTGAATGTCTTGATACAGATTTTTTGTGCGAAGAATCAGTTATTCACAGGCCAAAAAAGTTATCCACACACTCTCCACATTCGCCTAGTATTGTGGAGAACTCGGGTAAATAAAAGGGAAACAGATGCCAGACACCAGCGTTGAAGCCAATCTTTGGCAGAGCGCTCTGTCGCACCTGGAGAAAGACCAGCGCGTTGCCGCATCCATGATGGGCTTCGCCCAGCTGGCAGTGGTCAAAGGTGTGATCGGCAGCACCCTCTACCTTGAGGTTCCAAACGACCTAACTCGATCGATGTTTGAACAGCGAATGAAAGACATGGTCAACGACGCAATCACATCGGTTGCCAACCAGGCAGACGCTGGTTTCGTGAACTCTTTCGCAATCGTGGTGAATTCGAGCATCGGCAACAGCTATACGCCCACCGTCGTAGCAACCTCAACCGCAGCCAACACCGAAGACGAGATCGGTTCTTCGCTGCCGGCCATCCAAGCAGATTCGGGCTTCGCGCCATCGAGAAACTCGGCAAACTTCGAATCGAAGCTCAACCATAAGTACACATTCGAGAACTTCGTTATGGGTTCGACAAACATCTTCGCCCGTGCGGCCGCATTCGCCGTTGCCGAGAGCCCGGCCAAGGCCTACAACCCACTTTTCATCTACGGCAACTCCGGCCTAGGTAAGACTCACTTGCTTCACGCCATCGGGCACTACGCGCTGAGCCTGTATCCCAGGTTCAAGGTTCGCTACGTTTCGAGCGAAGAGTTCACCAACGACTTCATCAACGCCATTCAGAACAACCGCTCGGCTGCGTTTCTCAGTGAATACCGCGACATCGACGTGCTGCTGATCGACGACATCCAGTTTCTATCTGGCAAAGACCAAACCCAAGAGGCTTTCTTTCACACCTTCAACGCACTTCATGACGCCAACAAACAGGTGGTAATCACCTCGGATGTAGCGCCAAAAGACCTCAAAGGCTTCGAAGAACGCATGCTTTCTCGCTTTGAGTGGGGTTTGCGCGTAGACATCCAGGCTCCAGAGCTCGAAACCCGCATCGCCATTCTTCGCAAGAAGGCCGAACTCGAGAAAAAGAAGGTTCCAGACGAGTGCCTTGAGTTCATTGCTGAGCGCGTTCAGTCGAACGTGCGCGAGCTTGAAGGCACACTCATCCGTGTTATCGCCTACGCAAACCTGAGCCGTAAGCAGGTTGACCTTGCGCTCACACAGACAGTTCTCAAGGATGTCGCTCCGGCGGCCCAAGACACCGTAATCGCGCCAATCGAAATCATCAACGCAGTGAGCACCTATTACAAGATCACTCCCGACGAGATTTACGGCAACTCACGAACAGCCGCCATTGCAATGGCCCGCCAGATTGCAATGTACATTTGCCGCGAGCTCACGAACCTATCGCTGCCAAAGATAGGTCAGCTATTCGGTAACCGCGACCACACCACAGTTATGTATGCCAACCGAAAGGTTGCCGAGTGGATGAAGGATCGTCGCTACATCTATAACCAGGTCACCGAAATCATGACCAAAGTTAGAAACGACCACCGTTCGTTCTAAATCTGGCTGTTCACAAAACTGTGGATAACTGTTGATAACCCACCAATATCAGTGAATTACTGGGTACTTTAAATGAAAACTCAATTCTGAATTCACAGGACCTCTAGTTATCCACAGATTTATGCACACATGTGTATACATCTTTCACCGTTGTAGTTTCCAGTTAACCAATGCCTCGAACGTGGTTATTCACAATTTCCACAAGCGTTAATAAGAAAATTAGATTTAAAGAGAAATTGAACCTGACCCATAACGATTTATGCGAGCCCTATACCCAGCTCGAATTTGTGGCAGGATTGACCCCTAGGAAGTTAAATCTTCAACTACCCAACCAAAGACTGGTGACACGTGAAGTTTCAAGTAAACCGCGACGCTCTGAGCGAAGCAGTATCTTTCGTAAGTCGTCTGCTTCCGCAGCGAGCACCAATGTTGATTCTCACCGGCATCCTGGTTGAGGCCGACGCCAATGCACTTCGACTCTCGGTTTTCGACTACGAGGTTTCGGCTCAGGTTGAGATCGTCGCCAAGGTTGACACACCTGGTCGCGTTTTGGTTTCTGGCCGTCTACTCAACGACATCGCCAACAAGCTGCCAAATGCACCAGTCGAAGTAAACCTAGAAGCCAACAAGGTTGAGGTTAAGTGTGGCGCCGCCAAGTTCAACCTGGCCACTATGCCAATCGAAACTTACCCGCCACTTCCAGAAATGCCAATGGTTGCCGGTTCGGTAGCTGGCGAAGACTTTCAGCAGGCTGTTGCTCAGGTTCTGCCGGCCGTTTCAAAAGAAGACGTCACCCCTCAACTAAACGGTGTGCTCATCGAAGCTGGCGAAAAGGCTCTAACCCTGCTAGCCACCGACCGCTACCGCGTGGCCATGCGCGAAGTTTCTTGGAAGCCAACCGCAGCTTCGGTAGGAAACACATCGCTGGTTCCTTCGCGCATCCTTAGTGAAGTTGCCAAAAACTTTAGCCACCAGGGTGAAATTCAGATTGGCCTAAGCGCCGAGGGCGACAAAGAGATCATCGGCTTCTCTGCCAACAACCGCTCGGTAACCACCATCCTCATGAAGGGCACCTTCCCACCGGTGAAGTCGCTTTTCCCTGCTGATGTTCCAAACTTCGCAATCATCAACACCGCCGATCTAGTTGACTCAACTCGACGTGTCGGCCTGGTTCTCGAGCGCGAAGCCCCAATCAAGTTCGATTTCAAAGAGGATTCGGTGACGCTTGACGCAAGCGGAAACGAAACCGCTCAGGCATCCGAGAGCATCAGTGCTGAGCTCACAGGTAAAGAGATCGTTGTCTCACTAAAGCCGCAGTTCCTTCTCGAAGGTATCTCTGGTGTTCACAGTGAGTTCGTGAAGGTTGCCTTCACATCAAACAACGACCCAAACAAGCCAGGCCCGGTACTAATCACTAGCCACGGTTCTAAAGAAAAGACCGACAGTGACACCTACCGCTACCTGCTTCAACCAAACCTGCTTAACCGCTAAAACTCCCGCCCCCTTTGAAAGGTAAACACATGCACATTGGTCTGATTGGTCTAGGCAAGATGGGCGGCAACATGCGCTCACGTCTTCGCAAAAACGGTGTCGAAGTCACCGGCTACGCCCGCAGTAAGGATGTATCGGACGTCGAATCTGTTGAGGAGTTAGTCAAGGCGCTTCCTGCACCTCGCACGGTTTGGGTCATGGTTCCTCACGGCCAACCAACCGACGACGTAATCAACGAGCTAGTTAAGTTCCTCGAGCCAGGCGACCTAATCATTGAAGGTGGAAACTCCCGTTTCAGCGACGACATTCGTCACGCCGAAGAGCTAGCACCGCACGGCATCGGCTACCTAGACTGCGGCGTTTCTGGTGGTGTTTGGGGTCTCGAAAACGGCTATGGCCTAATGGTCGGTGGCCCAGCTGAGCTCGTTGAGCGTGCGATGCCAGTATTCGACGCACTTCGCCCAGAGGGCAAGCGCGAAGAGGGCTTCGTTCACGTTGGCGACACCGGCGCCGGTCACTACGCCAAGATGGTGCACAACGGCATCGAATACGGAATGATGCAGTCGTTCGCCGAAGGCTACGAGCTTCTAGAGAAGAAGAGCATCATCAAGGATGTTCACGGAACCTTCGCTGCCTGGCAGCGTGGCACCGTGGTTCGTTCATGGTTGCTCGACCTCCTGGTGCGTGCACTCGAGGAAGACCCAAACCTAGACAACATCAAGGGCTTCGTAAACGACTCGGGCGAAGGCCGCTGGACCATCGAAGAGGCAATTGCCGAGGCAGTACCAATGCCGGCGATCACCGCATCTTTGTTTGCTCGCTTCGCTAGCCGTCAAGAAGACTCGCCTGCCATGAAGGCAGTTGCAGCACTGCGCAACCAGTTTGGTGGCCACGCTGTAGTCAAGAACGAGAAGTAAGCTCCCCAATCAACTCACTGTTGAGAGGTAACTGAACTAAGCGAGAAGGGGCCAGGGCGATGTTGGTAAAGCATCTAACCCTGGCCTCTTTTCGCAATTACGGCACCCTCGAAGTTGCCTTCGAACCAGGCATCAACCTGATCATTGGGCCAAACGGCCAAGGCAAAACCAACATGGTCGAAGCGGTGCGCTACATGAGCGTGCTCAGCTCTCACCGAGTGGCCGGCTACCAGCCGCTAATCAACTCCAAGGCAAACTCGGCCATCGTGCGGGCCATGGTTAGCAGCGAAGAGCGCGACGTGCTACTCGAGATCGAACTCAACCGCGAAGGCAAGAACAAAGCCCGCGTTAACAAGGCCGATTTGCCGCGCATCCGTGACATCATCGGCATCGTGCAATCGGTAACTTTCGCGCCCGAAGATATCGACATCGTTCGCCGCGACCCAACCAACCGACGCGCATTCATCGACGAACTTGTGGTGCAGCATCGCCCGCGCATGGCCGGCGTCTATGCCGACTACGAGCGCGTGCTCAAGCAACGCAATGCGCTGCTCAAATCGGCCAAGATCACCAAGACCACCGGTTCGGCGCTGAGCACACTCGACGCCTGGGATGCCTCGCTCGTTCAGTACGGCACCGAAATCGTGTCGGCCAGGCTCAACATCGCTCAACTTCTGCAACCGCACCTATTCGACGCCTACCAAAAGATCGCCACCTCCAACAACGAGCCGCGACTGGTCTATCGGTCATCGCTGCTGGTAGACACCGCTGGGCTGCTGAGCGATTCGCCAGACGTGGCCGAAGATCTGGCCGGCGGTAACCTCGAAAACCTCGACCGCGATGCCCTTGCCGCAATGTTCGCCGCAAAGCTCGCCGAGATTCGCCCCAAAGAGCTCGAACGCGGCATCACTCTGGCTGGGCCGCAGCGCGACGACATAATTTTGATGCTCGGCGAACTGCCGGCCAAGGGTTACGCCAGCCACGGCGAGATGTGGTCTTATGCGCTGGCCTTGCGTTTGGCTTCGATCGAGCTGCTAAAGCAAGAGAGCCGCACCGGCGACCCAATTTTGATACTCGACGACGTGTTTGCCGAACTTGATGCTGGTCGCCGCTTGCGCCTGGCCGAGCTAATCGCCAACAATGAGCAGGTGCTAATCACCGCAGCAGCCGAAGAAGACGTGCCGGCCATCTTGACCGCAACTCGGTTTGCCGTGAAACAAGCGGTGGTGAGCCGCGTATGAGCGACCCAAAGACACCGAAACGCGACTTTGCTCAAGAGTTTTACTACACAATGCGCGAGGCGGCCACCGGTAAGCGCATGAGCCGCGACCAAAAACGCATCGAAGCCAAAGCATCCAAAGCCAAATCAAAACCTTTCGATCGCGGTCGCGACCCGGTTTCGGCGATTTCATCGGTGGATGACCTCGTAGGCGCGTTTCGCTGGACTGGCGAAATGGCCGAGGCCGAACTGCATGTGAAGTGGGCTGAAATCGTTGGAGCCGACACCGCGGCAAACTCGATGCCCGAAGATTTAGTTGATGGAACTCTGACTGTTCGATGCAAATCGACTGTGTGGGCTACACAGTTGCGCCTAATGGGCGACATTATCTTGGAACGCTTAAACGCCGAATTTGCCGAGCTGAATATCACCTCTCTAAAGATGCTCGGACCCACCGCGCCGTCGTGGAAAAAAGGCCCGAGATCGGTGCCCGGTCGCGGCCCGAGAGACACCTACGGGTAGACGCAATTTTGTTGCCAAATCGAGATGTTGGTAACCCGCAACTTCCGCATAAATAAAGGGCAAAACGGCCCATTACCGATCTCTGCATATCCCCGATAAATGTCGGTGTCAAAGGTAGAATTTAAGGGTTAGCAACCCCGAATTTAAGTCGGCCGCCGAGGTCGCAGTTCATAGGGCCTAATCCAGCAAAAAGGAGTACCAACTTAAAATGTCTACACCCGAGAACAGCACTTACGAAGCCGGCAATATTCAAGTGCTCGAAGGCCTGGAGGCCGTTCGTAAACGCCCCGGCATGTACATCGGTTCGACGGGCCCGCGAGGCCTTCACCACCTGGTCTACGAAATCGTAGACAACTCAGTAGACGAAGCTCTTGCCGGCTACTGCAACGCCATTCAAGTCACCATCACCAAAGAGGGATGGATTCGCGTTCAAGACAACGGCCGCGGCATCCCGGTGGCAGTTCACCCAACCGAAGGAGTATCAACCGTTCAGGTTGTGCTCACCATCCTGCACGCCGGCGGTAAGTTCGGCGGTGGCGGCTATGCGGTTTCAGGCGGTCTACACGGCGTGGGTGCATCGGTGGTAAATGCTCTTTCAACCAAGCTGCGCGTGGCCGTTGCCCGCGAGGGTCACTTCTGGACTCAGAGCTACCAAAACGGTGTGCCAGATGCACCTCTAGCCAAAGCCGGCCCAACCGACAAGACCGGCACCATGACCGAGTTCGAGCCGAACGCCGAAATTTTCGAAACCGTAGAGTTCGACTACGAAACCCTGCGCGCACGTTTTCAGCAGATGTGTTTCTTGAACAAGGGCCTCGAGATCAGCCTCACCGATGAGCGCAACGGTCGCGAAGACACCTATCTTTACGAGCGTGGCCTCATGGACTACGTGGAGTTCTTGAACTCCTCGAAGAAAACCGAACTCGTGCACCAAGAGATCATCTCTTTCGAGTCGGAGACCAAAGAGAAGAACATGTCGGTCGAGTTGGCCATGCAATGGACCAACGCCTACAACGAGAGCGTGCACACCTACGCCAACACCATCAACACTCACGAGGGCGGAACCCACGAAGAGGGTTTTCGTGCGGCGCTAACCTCGCTACTAAACAAGTACGCCAGGGCAACAAACCTGCTCAAAGAAAAAGACGAGAACCTCAGTGGCGATGACTGCCGTGAAGGCCTAACCGCGGTTATCTCGGTCAAGTTGAGCGAGCCACAGTTCGAAGGTCAAACCAAGACCAAGCTCGGCAACACCGAAGCCAAGGCGTTTGTGCAAAAGGTAGTCAACGAGCAACTCGGCGACTGGCTTGAGCGCAACCCAACCCAGGCCAAAGACATCGTGCGCAAAGCCATTCAAGCTGCCACCGCCAGACAGGCTGCCCGCAAAGCTCGCGAGGCAACCCGCCGTAAGGGTCTGCTCGAGTCGGGCGGTATGCCGGGCAAGCTTCGCGACTGTTCAAGCCGCGACCCAAAGCTCAGCGAAATCTACATCGTTGAGGGTGACTCGGCAGGTGGTTCGGCTGTTCGCGGCCGTAACCCAGAAACCCAGGCCATCTTGCCGCTGCGCGGAAAGATTCTCAACGTTGAGCGTGCCCGCCTAGACCGAGCACTCGCCAACACCGAAGTGCAGGCACTCATCACGGCATTCGGCACCGGCATCGGTGAAGAATTCGACGTCACCAAGATTCGCTATCACAAGTGCGTTCTTATGGCCGACGCCGATGTTGATGGTCAACACATTCGCACCCTGATCTTGACGCTCCTCTTCCGTTACATGCGCCCGCTGATCGAGCACGGTTACGTGTACCTCGCGCAGCCGCCGCTGTATCGCATCAAGTGGTCAAACGCAGAACACGAATACGTTTACTCCGACGCCGAGCGCGACGAGAAGTTGGCTTCAGGTCAAGCATCGGGCAAGAGAATTCCTAAAGAAAACTCGATTCAGCGTTACAAGGGTCTGGGTGAAATGGATTACGACGAACTTTGGGCCACCACCATGGACCCAGACCGTCGCACCCTGCTTCAGGTAACCCTCGACGACGCGGCTCTAGCCGACGAAGTCTTTAGCACCCTCATGGGTGACGACGTCGAAGGCCGACGTACATTCATTCAACGCAACGCCAAGGATGTTCGCTTCCTAGACATCTAGGCCGAACGAAGACGAGAACGAGAACAAAATGGCAGACGAGACTCTAGACAACGGTTCAGGCTTCATCGACAACGTCGAACAGGTTGACCTTCAAACCGAAATGCAACGCTCCTACCTCGACTACGCAATGAGCGTTATCGTGGGCCGCGCACTTCCAGACGTTCGCGACGGAATGAAGCCGGTTCACCGCCGCGTGGTCTATGCGATGTTCGACGGCGGTTACCGCCCCGACAAGCAGTTCAGCAAGTGTTCGCGCGTCGTCGGCGATGTGATGGGTCAGTACCACCCGCACGGCGACGGCGCAATCTACGACACCCTGGTTCGCCTAGTTCAAGACTGGAACCTTCGCTACCCGTTGGTTTCGGGCCAAGGAAACTTCGGCTCACCAGGAAACGACCCAGCTGCTGCTCCTCGTTATACCGAATGCCGCATGGCGCAGCTAGCCATGGAAATGGTGCGCGACATCGACGAAGAAACCGTCGACTTCCAAGACAACTACGACGGCCGCACCCAAGAGCCAACCGTTCTACCTAGCCGTTTTCCAAACCTGCTGGTTAACGGTTCGATCGGTATTGCCGTGGGAATGGCCACCAACATTCCGCCGCAGAACCTTCGCGAAGTTGCCGAAGGCGCGCAGTGGGCGCTGGCCAACCCAGATGCCTCGCGCGAAGAGTTGCAAGAAGCACTCATCGCTCGCATCAAGGGCCCAGACTTCCCAACCGGCGCCACCATCCTTGGTCGTCGCGGCATCGAAGATGCTTACCGAACCGGCCGCGGCTCAATTACGATGCGAGCGATCGTAAACGTTGAAGAACTGCACAACCGCACGTGCCTAGTTGTTACCGAGTTGCCTTACCAGGTGAACCCAGACAACCTTGCGCTTAAGATCGCCGAGCTAGTTAAAGAAGGTCGCCTGCAGGGCGTTGCCGACATTCGCGACGAAACCTCTGGTCGCACCGGCCAGCGTCTGGTAATCGTGCTCAAGAAAGACGCGGTTGCTCGCGTAGTTCTAAACAACCTCTACAAGCTCACCCCGCTGCAAGAAAACTTCAGCGCCAACATGCTTGCGCTAGTCGACGGCGTGCCTCGCACCTTGAGCATCGACGGTTTCATCACCCACTGGGTTAACCACCAGATCGAAGTGATTGTTCGTCGCACCCAGTTCAGACTGCGCAAAGCCGAAGAGCGCGCACACATTCTGCGCGGATACCTCAAAGCACTCGATGCACTCGACGCCGTAATCGCGTTGATTCGCAAGAGCGCAACCGTAGAAGATGCCCGCGATGGCCTAATCGATCTTCTTAAGATCGACGAGCTTCAGGCACGCGCCATTCTCAACATGCAGTTGCGTCAGCTTGCGGCCCTAGAGCGTCAAAAAATCATCGACGAAGCAGCCGAACTCGAAGCGCAGATCGTCGACTTCAAGGCGATCATCGCCGACCCAGCACGCCAGCGTTCGATCATCAGCGAAGAGCTCGAAGAAATCGTTCGCAAGCACGGAGACGACCGCCGCACCCAGATTGTTGCGGGCTTCGACGGTGACGTAAACGCCGAAGACCTCATTCCCGAAGAGGAGATGGTTATTTCGCTCACTCGCGGTGGCTACATCAAGCGCACCAAGAGCGACAACTACCGCCAGCAACACCGCGGTGGCAAGGGCGTAAAGGGTGCCAACCTTCGCGCCGACGACGTGGTTGAACATTTCTTCGTAACCACCACTCACCACTGGTTGCTCTTCTTCACCAACAAGGGTCGCGTCTACCGCGCTAGAGCTCACGAGGTTCTAGAGGCCGGTCGAGACACCAAGGGGCAGCACGTAGCCAACCTGTTGGCTCTGCAACCAGATGAGCAAGTGGCTCAGGTTCTCGACATGAAAGACTACGAAGTTGCTCCGTACCTGGTGTTGGCAACTAAGACCGGTCTGGTTAAGAAAACCTCACTCAGCGCGTACGACACCGCACGCACCGGAGGCATCATTGCCATCAAGCTTCGCGAAGACGACGAACTGGTTTCGGCACTTCTAGTTTCAGAAGCCGACGACCTGCTTCTAGTGTCACGAAAGGGAATGTCGATTCGCTTCTCGGCTAGCGATGAAAGTCTTCGCCCAATGGGCCGCGACACCAGCGGAAACATCGGTATGCACTTCAGAGCCGACGACAGCCTACTTTCGGCAAGCGTCATTAACGACATCGAAGGTTCTTATGTGTTCGTGGTCACCGAAGGTGGCTTCGCTAAGCGCACATCGGTAGACCAGTATCGCCCGCAAAACCGCGGTGGCATCGGCATCAAGGTAGCCAAGCTCGAAGAGAAGCGCGGCGACCTGGTTGGTGCGCAGATCGTTAGCGAAGACGACGAGGTACTAGTGGTGCTCGAGAGCGGTAAAGTGGTGAGGTCAGCGGTATCCGAGGTTCCAGCTCGAGGCCGTGACACCATGGGTGTGGTCTTTGCCCGCTTCGAAGAAGACGACTTCGTCATCGGGCTAGCAAAGAACTCGGAAAGAGACCTCGAAAGCAACGAAGAGTTGGTCGAAACCTCAGAAACCGAAGCTGCACCATCAGTTGAGGCAACCGTCGAAACGGTGGCCGAAGTGGCAGAAGGAGACGAATAATGGCAGGCAAACTTTTTGCACGTCGCGGTTCAAGCTCGGCTGGTGCACCAGCGGCTAAGCAGGTAAAACTCAAGCTCGTACACATCGACTTTTGGTCGGCTGTGCGCATGGGCTTGCTCATTACCCTTGCACTAGGCATCGCCACCATAGTCGGATTCATCTTCTTGTGGGTCGTCGTAACCTTCACCGGTTTGGGTAGCAGCCTCAACAGCCTGCTCTCAACCGTTGGCCTAACCAATGCTGGTCAGAGCGTTCAAGAAACGCTCACCTTTGCTCGAGTATTCAGCTTCAGCCTCGGTATTTCGGTGTTCAACATGATCATCGGAACCATCCTGGCTGGTGTGTGGGCTCTGATCTTCAACGTGATCGCAAAGTTCACCGGCGGTCTATCGGTTGGTTTCACCAACAACTAACACCCAAAAACACAACTAAATACTGGTCAGTGGGCACTTTTGCGGCTGATGTTCAAATCTCGGTTTGAGCAATCGCGCTTAATCGTCTAAACTCAAAAGGGCTCTAAGGGCCTATAGCTCAGGTGGTTAGAGCGCTTCACTGATAATGAAGAGGTCGGAGGTTCAAGTCCTCCTAGGCCCACGGATGGTTGCGAAAGCAAACGTTCAACGGGGACTTAGCTCAGTTGGTAGAGCACCTGCTTTGCAAGCAGGGGGTCAGGGGTTCGACCCCCCTAGTCTCCACGCAAGTGGAAACGGCCAGTCAGAAATGACTGGCCGTTTTTCCTTTAACGCTGTTTTTGTGCTTAACTGACTTTCACCAAACTCTTAGCGTGAGTACTGTGAAACCTATAGTTCTAAATGCGATCGGACAACGAAAATGAAGAAACTTCTCGCAGTTGCCGCCACAGTACTTTTATTGGTGGGAACCGAACATAGCGCCGGCGCGCAATCATTGGTCATCGACAAAAAATTCTCCAACTGCGCCGAGCTCAATAAGGTTTACCCGGGTGGAGTATCTAAGTCTTCCAAGGTTGTAAATCACGGGGGCGCTACAAAGCACAAGCCGACCGTTAATGCGAAGGTTTACAACGACAACGCCAGTAAAGACCGCGATAAAGACGGCATCGCCTGCGAAAAGTAGAATCCAGATCGAAGTAAGGCTGAAATCAGAAGCGAGTTAGAGTCCAAGTTCGTGCAGCACTTGTGCATAAACGCCCATCGGGCTTTTCGCGATGTGCTCGACCAAGCCCTCAAAGTCGATCGTGGTTTCTGTCGCCATTGACTTCATGTGAAAGACGAAGAAGCTCATCCACCTGAGAATGAAAACCCCGGTAATGGCAACTGCAAGGCGAACCTCATTCAAATCAATCGGTTGACTGCTGATTTCGTTAAATCGTTGAGTGTAAACGGCACAAAGTTGCTCGAACTGCGCGCGGGTTGCTTCGATAACATCTAACTCGAAGGCGGTGTTGAAAATTGATGCCACGTCTGAACCAATGCGACCCATGCCGGCTAATTGCCAGTCGAGCACAATAATGCCACCAGCTTCGGGCATCAGATTGTTGAGGTTGAAGTCGGTGTGCGTGAATCCGTGGCGACCCGCGCTCATGGCAAGTTCGATGATCGAACGGTCGATGTAAAAAGGCCAGATGGCATCGAATTGATTCTTAAGCGATGCTTGCGAATCGGCCTCAGCACGAAGTTGATCCAGATACGGGTCTAGCCAATCTTTCTCAAACTCACCCCAACCAGCAACCTGGTTTCGGTTGAGCCATTCGAACCTTTCAAAACCGTCTGTAGGCATGGCGTTTAGGTCGGCGGCGAGTGCAGCCGCTTCGAGACATTGCTCCCAAGTCCACGTAGATTTTGCAAGATCACCCAGATCGGCATTCCAAAACAGTGCCGTTCCGTCATTTAGAACTGATTGACCAAGGTAGCGAGGGTATCTGATGTGAGAGGGAATTCGCTCGACGATGTCCGACTCGAATAGCTCTATTTCACGGCGCCAATAGTTCCAAGATTCTGGGGCACTCGAATCGATTTGTGGTGAACCATCACCAAGATGCTTTACAACAACAGAGAACGAAATATCGTCTTGGGCTTCGGTCGCCACTAAACCCAGCACACGGTAGACACCGAGCGATGTGGGGTTGCCAGCGCCGGGTTTGAGAGCAACGACCTCGAAGGAGCTGATTGAGACTGATTCGTCAGAGAGTAATCGAGCAACCACGGGCTTCAGAAGCTCGGCAGTCAAATCAAAAGTGATTGTCATGCGGCTAACCATACTCGTTAGCAGCTAAAGAGCATCCTCATACCATTCGCAAAGTTTTTGTTGCGCGCCAAACACATCGGCAATCAAACAAAGCACCAGAGGGCTGAACGTCAACCTAGACGTGGCAGACTTGGCTGGTGCTTGCATACGTTTCTGGCCTGCTTGCCGGGCTTTCGCTCATCATCGCGATCGGCGCTCAAAACGCTTTTGTCATTCGGCAAGGTCTAACTAAGCAGTTTGTTTTACTCATCGTGCTGGTTTGCGCGATTTCAGACGTAGTGCTTATTGTGGCTGGCGTCGCCGGGCTTGGCGCGATCATCAACTCTCAACCGGTTGCTTTAGAAATCATTCGCTGGGCAGGTGTGGCCTATCTGGCTTGGTTTGCCTTCAAGTCGATTCGTTCGGCATTAGGCAGCAATAAGCTCGATGCCAGTGGCGCCACGCAATCGGCAAACCTCAAAACTACACTGCTCACCGTTCTGGCCATGACCTGGCTTAATCCGCACGTATACCTCGACACCGTGGTATTTCTCGGCGCGGTAGCAAACCAGTTCACCCAAGACCGTTGGTGGTTCGCCGCAGGAGCATCAACCGGCAGCATCCTATGGTTCTTTTCACTGGGATTCGGCGCGGTGGCCGCCTCACGCTTTATGGCTAAGCCTGCGTTTTGGAAGATTCTCGACTCGTTGATTTCGGCGATCATGGTGGCGCTTGCCATAACTCTCGCCACTATGAAGTTCTAACACCACGAGTTCATAACGTCTGTTGCACTCAACAATTGGTAGAAGACACAGCGATTACGCTGGACTCATGAAAACCGAACACTTCGTGCCACTCAAGCGAGTCAACTCTGTATCGAAAACCAAAACAGGCTTTCTTGCCAAAGTTGACAATGAGCAGTTGCGTATCGACGTGATTAACGCAGATGTCGTTCGAATAAAAATTTCGGTGGGTGGCGTTTTCGATGAGAACCCAACCTATGCGATCGCCGAAGAACCAACGCTTTCGTCAAAGTTCAAACTGAAGACCAATAATGGCGTGACCACTCTCGTGACCGCAGCACTTGTAGTTCGCGTGCAACACGAACCGTTCTCGCTAGACACCTACCGCACTGATGGCAGCGTTGTTTTTGAATCTGTTCGAGATGAAGCTGGGTCGTGGGGCTATGCCCGAAGGGGCGATGAGTTTGTGATTCGACGCAAGGTTGGGGTCGACGACCCAATCTATGGCCTCGGAGAAAAGACCGGCGGTTTCAACCGTCGCGGCCGCGATTTCACCCTGTGGAACACCGACGTATTAAACCCAACCGCTTCTGGCGAGTTCACAGGGCAATACGAAAAGTCTGACCCTCGAGCCGACAACACCTCTACCGAGTTCGACCCATACTATGTGAGCATCCCGTTTTATTACCACCAAGATGCCGAGACTGCAGGGATGAGCGGATCGTTTATCGACAACGGTTATCGTGGCGCATACGACCTAACCCCCACCGACGAAATCAGGATTCAGTTCAACGGCGGCCAGTACACCGAATACGTTTTTGCCGGTGGCGCGATGTCAGACATCTTGTATGAATACACGGCACTAACCGGCCGTACCGCGTTGCCGCCGCTGTGGTCTCTGGGTTTTCACCAGTGCCGCTGGTATGGCTACAAGCAAGCCGACGTAGAGGCCCTTGCCGCGAAGCACGCAGAGTTCGACATTCCGCTAGACAGCCTGTGGCTCGACATCGACTACATGGATGGCTACCGCGTTTTCACGTGGAACAAGGAGCTTTACCCAGATGCCCCGGCGATGCTCGCGCGTCTTCGTGAGAAAGGCATCAAGGTAATCACCATCATCGACCCTGGCGTAAAAGAGGACCCGGGTTACAAGGTTTACGACGACGGGCTCGAGAAGGGCGTGTTCGCGCTCAAAGAGAACGGCGAGGTTTACATCGGGCAGGTCTGGCCGGGCGATACCGCATTTCCCGACTTCGCCAACGAGAAGGCTCGTGCCTGGTGGGGCGAGCTAAATGCCGAACACGTCAAGAGTGGGTTGGCCGGCATCTGGAACGACATGAACGAACCGGCCACCGGAGACAAAGATCCGCTGCCGATGCGCTTCGACCAAGGCAAGTTCGAACACGAGCGTTTTCACAACCAGTACGCAATGCTGATGGCGATGGGCACGGTAGAAGGGCTTCGCAAAGCGATGCCAAACCTTCGAACCTTTGTATTGAGTCGAGCGGGTAGCGCAGGAATTCAGCGTTACGCCGCCAACTGGATGGGCGACAACATGTCGCGCTGGGATCACCTCTGGCTGAGCATCCCGATGGGCAACGGGCTCTCGGTTTCGGGTCAAAGTTTTGTTGGCGCCGACATCGGGGGTTTCGCCGAAGACACCAATGCCGAGCTATACACGCGCTGGGTGCAGTACGGTGCGCTCACCCCGTTTGCCCGCGTGCACTCGGTTATCAACACCATCGACCAGTACGCGTGGTCTTTTGGCCCGGATGTTCTTGCTCGAGTTCGCGAAGCCTGGAAGCAGCGCTACCGCCTTCTGCCATACATCTATTCGAGCTTTGTTCTGGCCTCTGAAACCGGAATGCCGATACAGGCTCCGTTGGTGCTCGCCTATCAGGGAGACAAAGCAGCTAGAACCATCGACGACCAATACATCTTTGGAACCAGCCTGATGGTTGCCCCAATCTACGGACCCGGCGAAACCTCTCGCATGGTTTATCTGCCAGAAGGCGAATGGTTTGATTGGCACACCGGCGAACACCACGTAAGTGACGGCAAATGGATTAAGGCGCAGGCGCCTCTAGACCGCATTCCGGTCTTTGCAACCGCGGGTGCAGTCATCCCGATGCTCGAGACTGCCCCGCAAAATACCCACAACTTGGCACCCAAGAAACTCGAACTACATGTTTTTGTTCCTGAAGCCAACTGCGAGACTCGAGCCTTTTTGCAAGAGGATGACGGACTGACGTTTGAGGCTCTCGACGGCAAGAAGCTGCGCACCGAGTTCACGTTCGTTAGAAACGGCGAACGCACCCTGCTTGAGTCGCGAACGACAGGCAAAGGTTTCGATGCTTTCGCTCGCACCGAGTTCGAGGTGTTCTGGCACACCGCGCGGGGAGTTGAGCAGGTAACCGTTTCTGAAAGCGGCGAAGGTTTCAGCATCTTCGGCACCGAGCATGCCAATGGCAGCGCACTTGTTGTTGTAAACATTAAGCCCGAGAAGAAACTCTTTGGCCGCAAGAAGTAGTTAGCGACCAACCACGTTGATCGCGCTGGTATCGGTTGGCGGTTCGGTGGTGCCCTGGGCATCGCCCCTGCCTCCGCGCAGCAACCAGATGCAAACCAGCGCACCGACAGCCACAATTAGCCCACACCCGAATATCGTGTAGCGAATTCCGATTTGGTCGGCGACCCAACCAATCAGCGGCGAGCCGATTGGCGTGCCACCCATGAAGATCAACAGGTAGATGCCCATCACGCGCCCGCGCAGCGCAGGGTCGGTTGAGGTTTGCACATAAGAGTTAGCCGACACCAGGGTGAGCAGTGCGATGCAACCGCCGAGTGGCAGGCCGAGGGCAAACATTTCGAAGCTCGGGGCAAAAGCAATCGAGGTTAGCGATAGCCCAAAACCAACCGCACCCAAAGCAATCACAGATGGTCGACGCAGGTGTTCGAGCCGAGCCGCGAGCACCGCGCCGGTGAACGATCCGATGGCCAACACCGACCCAAGCACACCAAACTCACTCGGGCCCTTGTGAAACACGGTGGTCGCCATCACAGCCATGAAAATTTGATAGTTGAGGCCAAAGGTGGTGGCAAAGAATACCGTCAACATCACGATGGCGATGTTGCGCTTGGCCAGCACATACTTGAAAGCCTCGCGCAAACTTGCCGCACGGTTGGGCTTTACGTTTCGGTGCAGTTCGCCCACACGGATGCGCCACAGCGCAACGATTATCGCCAGGTAGGTGAGCGAGTTGATCAAAAACGACGGGCCGGTGCCGAACGCTGCGATGAGTAAACCCGAAGCAGCCGGACCAATCAGCCGGCCCAGGTTGAAGTTAGCCGAGTTGAGAGAAACCGCGTTCGGCAGGTCATCCTTGCCAACAAGTTCGCTGTTAAACGAGATACGAATCGGAGCATCGACAGCACTAAACACTCCCACCACAAAGGCCAGCACGTAAACGTGCCAGATTTGCACCCAGCCTGTAATTACAAGAATTCCCATTAGGGCCGAGCCAAGCCCGCCACCGAGGTTGGTGAGAAATAACAATTTTCGCTTGTCGAACCGATCGGCTAGCAGGCCACCCCAGAGCGACAGTAATAACGATGGCAAGAATTGAAGCGCCGTGACCAACCCGAGAATTACCGGGTTGTTGTCGGTGAGCTCCATGACGAGCCAGTCTTGAGCAATTCGCTGAGCCCAGGTGCCGATGTTCGAAAGCAGCGAGGCTGGGTAGAGAAGACGATAGTTGTAGTGCTTCAGCGCGCGCCACGAATCACCTTTGTTCACCATGCCAGACTACTCTCGTGCACGCATACGCTTTTTTCACCGTCGCCTACCTGCTGGCCGCAGGTGCACCGGGCGCCGACACCATGCTCATCGTGAGCCGCACCATCGTTGGCGGTCGAGCCTCGGCGCTGCAATATGCGCTTGGCATCGCCCTCGCGAAAACCACGATGATCTCGCTGGCCTTCTTTGGCATCGGGGCACTGCTCGCCACTAACCCTCAGCTTTTTGTGATTCTCAAGATTTTCGGCGCAGGTTTCTTGTTATTCACAGCCGCGCGTCTTTGGCTGGCAAAACCCACCGATGCACAGCTAGCCCAACCTGCCAAAACCTCCGGTCGCGCCACGTCTGTGCTCGGCGGTTACCTGGTTGGCATTAGCAACCCACAGCCGCTGCTCTTCTATTCGTCGATTGTGCCAATGGTGGTGGCTCAGGGCTTAAACACCTTTGGTGATCTTGTCATTCTGTGGATAATCGTGATCGTAGGTTTTGCGCTGATCACGCTGTTTTACATGTCGCTAGCCAGTGTGCTTGGCAGCTGGCTCAGTAAAGCTGCCAACCGCATCGTGCTAAACCGTGCAATGTCATTGGTTTTTGTGATTATCGCCGCGGTAATTGCGCTTCGCTAGCGTGTGGCTTCGAGCCAAGCAGCAGTCTCGGCAAACAGCTCGCGAACCAGGCTCTCATCGGCGAGTTCGAGGTCTACCAACACCGCCGGGTAGTTGGCAAAGTGCTGGCTTACAAAACAAACACTCGGATGCGCCTGCAACCAAGCCTCTCTAACATCCAAGTCTTCAACGTGCACCGCAAGCACTCGACCAGCCGGAGCCCCTGCCCCCAAGGCGGCCAGGTCGCGTTTGCTCAGCGGCCTCTCCCAAGCAACAGCTTTGCCTTTCACGCACCACTCACGGCGCTCGCCAGGCACAACCTTGCAAGAAGTGAATTGGCTGGCTAGCTCATCGATGAAGGCCCAAGTGACGGTCATTTATTAAGGGTAGTTTGTAACTGTGCAGAAAGTTACCTTTAGCGAGCTGAGCGATATTCTCGCTCGCCTGGCACCGAACCCTAGAATCGTTGCCTCGGGTAACTTCGCCACACCGCGCACACTCTTGGCCCTAGCCGAGGCCAGCCTGCCCGAATTCCGTCTGCACATGGTGAATGCTCAGCGTGGCATTCCTGATCGTGTTGGCATCACCTACGAATCGGCGTTTGTCGGTGCCGGAATGCGTCGTCACGAGCGCCTAAATTACATTCCCTCGCGCCTAAGTTTGGTGCCGGTGCTTTTTCGAGACCACTTCGTGCCCAATGTGGTGATGATCAACACTTCACAGATGCGCGATGGCAAGTTCAGCCTCGGCACCGAGGTAAACATTCTTCCGGCCGCCATCGAGGCTGCCCGCGCAACCGGCGGAATCGTGATTGCTCAGGCAAACAGCCGCATGCCCTACACCTTTGGTGATGGCGAGCTAGACGAGAGCATGATCGACTACGTGGTTGAAGTCGATGAGCAACTCGCAGAAAAACCGGCTGGCGCGCGCAATGAAGCAGCCGAGGTTATCGGCGGTCGCGTGGCATCTCTGCTTTCTGATGGCGCAACCCTGCAGCTCGGTATCGGCGCGATTCCAGACGCAGTGGTTACTCGCCTGGTTGAAAAGCGTGATCTGCGCGTGTGGAGCGAGATGTTTAGCGACGGGATCTTGGCCTTGAGTCGCGCCAACGCCCTCGACAGTGGTCGACCGATAACTGCCTCGTTTATTTTTGGTAGTCGCGAACTCTACGAATGGGTCAACCTCAATGATGCGATCGAGATGCGAAGAACCGAAACCACCAACGACCCGGCAAACATCTCGCGACAACAGCGAATGACTAGCATCAACACGGCCCTGCAGGTTGATCTTCACGACCAAGCAAACGCCAGCCACGTAAATGGTCGAATCTATTCGGGCTTTGGCGGGTCTACCGACTTCATCGTTGGCGCTTTGCACTCTCACGGCGGCAAGTCGATCATGGCGCTTCAGTCTTGGCACCCGAAGGCCAAGACCTCAACCATTGTGCCTCGACTAACCGAGTACGTCACAAGCTTTCAGCACTCGCACGTGATTACCGAGCAGGGAGTGGCCGACTGCTTTGGCCACACCGAGCACGAACAGGCAACAAACCTAATTGAGCAAGCTGCCCACCCTGACGCCCGCGCGGGCTTGCGCAGTGCCGGCGCCGAACTCGGACTTATCTAGCGGCTAGTTGGCCGAATCTTCTTCGCTGCCTTCTGGCACCGATGGCATGGTGCGCATGGTGCGGAGTGGGCTAAAGAAGATCCACAGTGCCGAGAAGAAGTTGCCAACCGCTCCAACAATCAGCGCCGTAACCACACCGAACCCTTGGCCGATTAGCCCACCGATTAGCGAACCGATTGGCATTACGCCCCAAACCATAAAGCGAATCGATGCGTTCATGCGGCCGAGCAGCGGCTTTGGGCACAGGCGCTGGCGAGCCGAAACCTGAGTGATGTTGTAGGTGAGCACCAAGAACGAGATGCAAAATTCAACCACCGTGAGAATCCACGGGGCTAGGTCGTGAGGCAAGAATGCGACGATTGGAATCACAAGAAAAACCAACCCGCTGGCGACTGCCGAATAAACGATTAGTTGACCCTCGCCGATAATCTTCATCAGTTTGCTGGCCGACATGGCCCCGAGCAAGCCACCCACCGAAGCCACCGACATCATCAGACCCCAAACACCAACCGATATATCGAGGTAGCGCAAGATGAAAATCGGAAACAGCACCATGGCCAACGAGTTAAAGAGATTCGAGGTTGCAGTCGTAAAAGAGATGCGTCGAATCAGTGGCTGGTTCCAAACAAACTTTAGGCCCTCGGCAATTTCTTCGCGCAGCTTACGGCGGTCTTCGGTTGGTTTAGGTACTTCGTTATCGCGAATCACCGAGAGCGTTAGGGCCGACACCAAAAACGAAACCGCATCGGCCAAGAGCAAGAATGGCGCTTTCAAGAACAGCAGGAGCCAACCCACCAGCGACGGCCCGCCGATGCCGGCAATCTGACTAGAGGTTTCGATTGCAGAGTTGGCCGAGCCAATCTGTTCGTCTTTAAAAAGAATCGGGATAATCGACTGCGAGGCCACATCGAAGAACACCGTTGCCGTGCCGATGATGGCACCCAGAACCAGCAGGTGCCAAAACTGAAACAAGCCGGTGAAGTAGAGAACGGGGATCGCCGCTACCGAAACCATGCGAACCAGGTCGGCCACGATCATTACTCGACGCTTCACCCAGCGGTCAACCCAAGCTCCGGCAAGCAGGGCGAATACCAAGAAAGCTGCGTTGTCGAAGGTTCCCAGAAGCCCAAGTTGCGCCTCGGTGACGCCCAGCAAGGTAACGGCAAAAACCGGGAGAGCTAGCCCAGAAAGTTGCGAACCGAGTACCGAAATGGTTTGTCCGGTCCAGAGCCAAACGAAGTTTGGCGACCTGCGAAGTTTTGTAGTTTCACTCACCGTTTGAGTCTAAATGTGAAATCGCTTTGGGCCTTGGTCTATGGCGTCGCCGTAAATCTTTAGCCATTTATCGGTGAGTTTGCTTTGAAGCACGGTCCATTCGCCGGTGTTTACGGCACGCTTGGTGTTGCCCGAACGAATGTCGGCAACCATCGCGCGCAAGCTCTTGGCCATGGAGTCGACATCGGGCTTCTTTGAAACCCACACGTTTTCGGCCGGCAGTTCGCCAGCAATCTGCGGGTCGACCACAAATACCGGCGTACCAACCGAAATCGATTCATACACGGTCATGCCCTGGGTTTCAAAGCCCAGCGATGTTTGGCAAACGGCGTCGGCGGTGGCAAACGTGGCAACCAGTTTTTTGTGTGGCAGGCGGCCCTTGATGTGGGCAACTTTGGCAATGCCCAGGTGGTGCACCAGCAAACGCACCTTTGCCTCGAGTTGGCCCGAGCCGTAAACATCGAGTTCGACGTTCTTAAGGTCGGCCTGGGCAAAGGCACCCAAGAATTCACTGATGCGCTTTTCAGAACTCAATCTGCCGGCCCAGATGATCTTGATTTTGCGGGTGGCCAAATCTTCGGCGGCGTGGGCGGCGCGAATCTCGATGCCTTCGACCACCTCGTCGTCAACGCCGTTTGGAATTACCAGAGTCTTGTCGATAACTCCGTGGTTCACCAGCTCCTGCGCGAAGTGCCCAGATGGTGCTGCCACGAAGTTGGCGTTTCGAGCGATTTGTTCCTGAAAGGCCCAAAGCGAACCGCTCTTTTTTGGCATGTCTTGGTGCAAGAAGCTAGAAGCCCAAAGGTTCATCACCTGACCAACGGTCTTGCGGCCGATCTTGCCAACATTGTGGTCAAAGGCAACCTGCAGATTGGTGTGCACCGTCCAGACCAGAGGAATCTTGTGATCGATGGCCCATTTGGCGCCAACGATTGCCTGCCACATGTCGGCCTGAATGTGAACCACATCAACCGGTTCGGCCAATTCGGCTAGCGCACGCTCTGCCTTGCGAAAGGCAAGGTGCAACGATGGCTGAATCGAATACGCGCCGGTTGGCGGCAGCGGCAACGAGGGCACCTCGATAAACCCTTCGGTGCGACCGCGACGGTAACGGCGCGATGCGACCACGGTGACTTTGTGGCCGAGGTTCTCGAGATACTTTTTTTGAAGCAAAAGGCTGGTTTGAACGCCGCCGAGTGAATCGGGGTGGTGGTCAGAGAAAAACAAAATGTGCACTGCCGTTACCTCTCTACTCGTGGGCCGTTTGCTTTTGCAAAACCGGGTTTAATACTTAGGCGATTCGTGGTGCTCTATGACGCTTCGATAATAGTTGAGCATGATTGCGGTTGCTCCAGACTGCAGCAGGTGCTCTTCGTTCACCAGGTTGTCGCCGCGACGGTCGCCCGCCTCGATGTCGTTAACCGCCTGCCGAATCGAATCTGCCAGTGCCTCCACCGAGGCATCCTTGACCACCCAGTGCGAACCTGCAGCAAACTCGCCAGCGATGTTGGTGTCGCACAAGATGCTCGGGGTACCGGTGGCTGCCGCCTCGTAAACCGTCATGCCTTGAGTTTCAAAGCCCACCGATGTTTGCACCAGGGCATCTGCGTCGGCAAAAATGCGCAACATCTTGGCGTAAGGCACGCTGCCGCGAAGTTTCACCTTGCTCTCGAGCCCGAGCTCTTTGATGAGCCTTGCTGCCTTCTTGAACTGGTATCCCTTGCCGTAGATGTCGACGGTGGCGTTGACGTCTGCTAAAGCGAACGCACGGATGAATTCGAGCGGACGCTTCTCGATTTGCAAACGTCCCGACCAAACCAAGCGCACCGGTTCGCCCGCAACGCGAACCGTTGGGTGTTCTTTGGCGTGGGCCAGAATCGAGGCGATGGTGTCGTCGTCGATGCCGTTGTGCATGACCTTAACCTGCTCGGCAACGCCGTTTTCTACGAGGTCGTGCGCAAAGTGGTGCGATGGGGCAAACACGATCGAAGCCTCGGCTGCCAGTAACCGTAGGTAGTGCCAAGGGTCACCCGTGGTGCCGTTGCGAGGGCGGTTGACGTGCTTCAGAAGTTCGCGCGAGAACAACCAGAACAAGAATCTGGTTGGCCACTTGCCCAAAAGGTTTTGAATGGCCGAGCTCAGGTTGAAGTGCATGGTCTGCACAATCGGCAGGCGCTGGCGTTGAGCGAACCCGAGGCCAATAATGCCCGACCACATGTCGCCCTGAATGTGAACCAGGTCGAACTTGTCGTGCAGCTCGTTAAAACCACGGTCGAGTCGCTTGCGCGAACGTCTTACGTTGCTAACGAAAGTGAACTCACCGTTGAGCGAAATTGGCCAAGATGGCAGCAGCCAAAAACCGTCGGTGGCTCGAACCTTGCTGGAGTTTGGACAGATGATGGTTACGCGGTGGCCGGCACGCTCGAGGTACTTTTTCTGCAGCATCACCGAGGTTTGGATACCACCCAGTGACCTCGGATGCTGGTCTAGAAAAATCGCTATGTGCACGCTAAGGGGCTCACTGTCTGTCTGAAGTTCAAGTCTACCGAGTCTCAAAGTGCGACAATAGAGCCATGACTATCCACACTTCTGTAGCAACTTTGCACACCAACCACGGCGACATCAAGATCAACCTTTTTGGCGACCACGCTCCAATCACCGTAGCCAACTTCGAAGGTTTGGCCGAAGGCACCAAGGAGTGGACAGACCCTAAGACCGGCGCTAAGACCACCGCACCGCTCTACGATGGCGTGATCTTTCACCGCATCATCCCAGGCTTCATGATTCAGGGCGGCGACCCACTGGGCATGGGATACGGCGGCCCGGGTTACAACTTCAAAGACGAGCCACACGCCGAACTTCGCTTCGACCAGCCATACAAGCTAGCGATGGCCAACGCTGGGCCTGGCACTAACGGCTCGCAGTTCTTTATTACAGTCGCCGACACCTCTTGGCTCTGGGGCAAGCACACCATCTTTGGTGAAGTTGCCGACGAAGCCAGCAAGACCGTTGTCGACAAGATTGCAGCCGTCGAAACCGGCGCACAAGACCGACCACTCGCCGAGGTAATCATCCAGAGCGTTTCAATCGAGCGCGTCTAACTCTTCGATGTTTTGCTACCGGCATCCTGACCGCGAGGCTTACGTTCGTTGCCAACGCTGCGAACGACTTATCTGCCCGCAGTGCCAAACCGAGGCTTCGGTGGGATTTTTGTGCCCCGAAGATGCCGGTAGCAACACGAGCTCTTCTAAGACGCCAACGCTTCTTCGACGCCGCACGCCGAGTGGTGCGGTAATCACCAAGGCGCTCATCCTGGCCAATGTGGTGCTCTACGCGCTGCAGATTCTCACCGGCGGCCTGCTCACCGACTACCTCTATTACGTACCGATTGCCACACTCGCCGAACCTTGGCGCATGATCACGTGTGGCTTTATTCACTCGGATAACCTACTAACCGACCCGAGCTCTGCACTGCACATCGTGCTCAACATGTACACGCTCTACATCTTGGGTGGAGTGCTCGAACCAATGCTCGGCCGACTGCGGTTCTTTGCTCTTTACTTGCTGTCGATCTTGGGCGGTTCGGTTGCCGTGCTGCTGTTCGGTAATCCGGTGGGTGGCGTTCTAGGAGCATCGGGCGGAATCTTCGGCCTGATGGGTGCTTACTTCATTGTGCTTCGCAGCCTCGGGGCAAACTCAAACTCAATCGTTGGCGTCATTGCCATCAACCTGGTTTTCACTTTTCTAAACCCAGGCATCTCGTGGCAAGCGCACATCGGTGGCCTTGTAATTGGCGGGCTGGTTGCTTTTATATACTCAAAGACGCGTCGCGCCGAGCAGTCGAACATGCAACTCGGGTTGCTCGTCGGGCTAGCGGCGTTGATGATTTCGGCAAGCGTCACCTTTGCGGTAAAGCTGCTGAGTTAAGGTTTGGGGCTGGATTACTTCCAGCGAGTAGCCATGCCGAAGCCGACCATAAGCAAACCAAAGCCGATGGCGATGTTCCAGCTGCCGATGTTAACCTCAGGAAACATGCCGCCGAGAGGCAACTGCGCACCCGAGATGTAGAAGGTGACGATCCAAGCTAGGCCGAGCAACATGAAACCAAACATCACTGGCTTAAACCAGACCGGGTTTGGCAGGTTGTCTCCGCTGAGCTTGGCGGCCTTGGCAGGTTTTGCAGGCTTGGCTGGCTTCGAAGCTTTAGCTGGCTTGTTGTTCTTCTCTACAGATTCAGACATAGGGCAATTGTAAGCGCAGGATAGGCTTAACGTGTCATGACTAAAATCCTCGTGCTCGACAATTACGACTCCTTCGTTTACACGCTCAACGGCTACCTTCAGCAACTAGGCGCGCAAACCGAGGTTTTACGCAACGATGTTGTGACCAAGGATGAGCTCCCCGCCCTGTTGAGCAACTACGACGCAGTGCTCATTTCTCCAGGGCCGGGCACTCCGGCAGACGCCGGATTGAGCATCCCAGTTGTGAAATTTGCGCTCGAAAATGACCTGCCGGTTTTTGGTGTGTGTCTCGGACATCAGGCAATCGCCGAAGCCATGGGCGCCACCGTACGCCAAGCCGAAGAACTCATGCACGGCAAGACCTCGAAGGTTGAGCACGACGGTTCGCTGGTATTCGAAGGCGTGTCACAACCTTTTACGGCAACCCGCTACCACTCGCTCGCGGTTGTAGATTCAACCGTGCCGCCTGACCTCATTGTTACCGCACGAACCGTGCCAGGTGAAAACAGCGCAGGCGGCGTGATCATGGGCTTGCGTCACGCAACTCGCCCCATCTTTGGTGTGCAGTATCACCCAGAGAGCGTGCTCACCGAGGGTGGCTACCAAATGCTGGGCAACTGGCTAGAGTCGATTGGCTTGGTCGGCGCGGCCGAGCGCGCAAAGTCGCTCAGCCCAATGGTCAATCTTTAGAAGTTACTTGTCGGCCGCTACGGCGTGCACGAAACGTAGAGCGTAATAACCGAGCCGGCCGGCGTTGTGCCTGGCAGAATCGACTGATCTACCACGGTTGTTCCCTGAGGGTCGGTCTCGCAGGCATCTAAGGTGCCAATCTCAACCGTCAAAGCCACGTCGGCCGCCGTTAGCAGGCTCTTGGCTTCGCTGATTGAGTAGTTGCGAACATCTGGCACAACCACGAGGCCATCAGAGATGGTCAGGTTAACCACGGTGCCCTCGGCAACCATGGTGCCGGCTGAAGGATCACTTTCGATAACTTGGCCCTGCGGCACAGTCGCCGAATGCCCCTGCAAGATTTCTCCAAGCACGAGCTTGCTCTGCCCGAGCAGGTCGGTTGCCATAATCTCGGTCATGCCTTTGAGTTCTGGCATTTCAATTTGCGACTTACCGGTAGAGATAAAGACCGTGATTGTGGTGTTTTCGCTCACCGATGTTCCGGCGGTAGGGTCGGTGCGAATCACGGTGTCTACCGGCACTGTGTCGCTGGCCTCGTACTGCTTATCGACCAACAGTTTTTGCGCCGTGAGTGCGTCGTAAGCAGACTGGTAGCTGCTGCCAACAACATTGGCAACCTGAATGCCCGATGGGTTGGGGCTGATCGAAGGCAACGCCAGCGAAAGCACCCAAACCAACATGCCAACTACGAAAACCACCGATGCCGATCCAGCACCCCATAGAAAACCTGGGTTCTGAAGCAATGGCTTCTTGGTGGTAACCGACGCCGCTGCCTCGCTGATAGCCGTGGTGTCTAGGTTTGAATCGTCTTTGAAGTTCACGCCGAGAGCGCCGAACGGGTTGGTGTCGGTTCCGATCAGCTCGGTTGGAGGAATTGGGTCGGCGAAGCTAGGGCGATAAACCGGCTTGGATTTCTCTAGCTGCTGCGATTCAGGTTCGATCGGCTCAGCTACCGTGGCCTCGGTGGAAATCGGCATTGCCGAAGTGGCGGTCGAATCGGTTGCGGCGGCAAGCAGTGCGTCGAATTCGTCTAGCGGCTGCATCGGCGCTTCGTCGGCAACCTCAAGTGCCTCAGTTGCCTCAATCGGAGTTTCGGCGGTGACGGTTGGCACGTCTTCAAAGATTGCCTCAACCGGGTTTTCGGAAACCGGGGCCGGCGTTGAGATGTCGGCGGCAAGCAGGTGTTCGCGAAATTCTTCGGCGCTCTGGTAGCGGTCGTTGCGATCTTTAGAAAGCGCGCGCAAAACAACGAGGTCGAGTTCGGCGCTGATTTGCGGGTTGTGCACCGAAGGCGGAGTTACCGCTTCGCTAACGTGCTGGTAGGCCACCGAAACCGCGGTGTCACCTTTAAACGGTGGGCGACCTGCCAGCATTTCGTACAGCAAAACACCGGTTGAATACAGGTCGGTGCGGGCATCGACGGTTTCACCGCGCGCCTGTTCTGGGCTGAAATATTGCGCGGTGCCCACGATGCCAACGGTGTGAGCCTGCGTGGTTGAAGAGTCGCTGATGGCACGGGCAATGCCGAAGTCCATGACCTTAACCAGGCCGGTGTCGGTAACCATGATGTTTGCCGACTTAATGTCGCGGTGAATCACGCCAGCCTTGTGCGAAAACTCGAGAGCGGTAAGCACACCCTCGGCATAGCCGAGAGCTTCAGGAATAGACAGTGGTCGCTCGTGAATCAGATCGCGAAGCAATGTTCCGCGGACGTACTCCATAACGATGTATGGAGTGCGGCGTTCGTTGCCGTTGGAGTCGGTGGAAATCTCTTCGCCGGCATCGTAGACGCGAACGATGGTTGGGTGCGCCATGCGTGCCGATGCCTGAGCTTCTTGCTTGAAGCGAGCCTCGAAGCTCGGGTCGTTGGCGAGGTCTGATTTAAGCAACTTGATGGCAACCTTGCGACCAAGTCGGTTGTCGATTCCTTCATAGACGTCTGCCATGCCGCCGCGGCCGATCAGGCTGCCTACGGCATATCGGTCTGCGAGGATTCGTTGGTTTTCGGTCAAGTTTCTTACTCCGCTGTTCTGGTAGTTAGTTTAGCCCTGAGGGTCTGGGGTGGGGTTGGCGAAAGGTATGTAGTACACGAGTGAAATCGTTGAGCCCTTAGCAATCTGTCCAAGCGGGCTGGCGTCGTAAACGGTGAGCAGACGCACATCGTCGTTAGCCACTTCGAGGCCTTCGAAACGTTGCACAACAAGGCCGAGCGATTCTAGGTAGCTCGCCGCATCATCGATGTTCAAACCGAAGATGTCGCTCGAAAGCACAACCACCTGGTCTGGGTTGGTTGGTGTAACGCTCGGCGTGCTCGATGGTGTCGGGCTCGGTGAGTGTGTGTTCGTGTGCGTTGGGGTCGGTGAGGGCGTTGGGGCAGGGCCACCGCTAAAAACCATAGCTGCGATGATGACAACCGCGGTGAGAACCATCGCGCCAACCACCGCAATCCATGGCCAAATTCTCGAAGAACTTTCGGGTTGCTCAGGCTGCGTGTTCAACACCGTCGTTGCCAGCGGCACTACCGGGGTTGGAGTGGTGATGAGACGGGTGCTCGTGCTACGCTTCGGCTGGTTTTGCATTAGCGCTTCGGCTCGTTCGGCGAGCTCGAGTGCGGTTGCCGGGCGACCCATCGGCTTTTTGGCTAGGCAAGAGAGCACCAGTTCGCGCACCGAAACATCTAGCCAATCGGGCAGCGCCGGCGGCGCATCGTTGATTTGCGACATCGCGATTGCCATTTGGGTTTCGCCGGTGAATGGGCGCGAGCCCTTGAGAGCTTCGTAGGCAACTATGCCGAGCGAGTAGATGTCGGTTGAAGGTGTGGCCGGCTTGCCCGTTGCCTGCTCGGGCGCAAGGTATTGAACCGTGCCCATCACCTGACCGGTAGCCGTCAACGAAGCCTGATCGGCAACTCGTGCAATGCCGAAGTCGGTGATCTTCACCTGACCGGTCGGAGTGATAAGTAGGTTGCCCGGTTTCACATCGCGGTGAACCAGCCCGGCAACGTGCGCTTCGTGAAGCGCCCGCGCGGTTTGCGAAACCATGTCGAGAACCTTCTCGGTTGGCATGGTCTTATCGCGTTCGAGAATCTTGGCCAGCGAATCGCCCGGCACGAGTTCCATTACCAAATAGGCCGAGCCGCCGTCTTCGCCGTAGTCGTAAACGTTGGCAATGCCCTCGTGGTCGACCATGGCAGCGTGCCTAGCCTCGGTTCTAAAGCGCTCGAGAAACCCTGGTTCACCCATGTACTCGGGCTTCAAGATTTTGATGGCAACGTCGCGAAGAATAATTTGGTCGAACGCCTGCCAAACCTCACCCATACCGCCGATGGCAATGCGCGATTTGAGCAGATAACGCCCACCGTAGAGCATGTCTATCTCTGGCTTCATTTACCCAACACCGCCGCCATCACTTTGCGAGCAACGGGTGCCGCCAGAGAGTTGCCCCTACCGTTTTGCCCCATTCCACCGCCGTCTTCAATAACTACGGCCACTGCAACCTTCGCGTGTTCTGCTGGCGCAAACCCGGTGAACCAGAGCGTGTAAGGGTCGTTCTTGCCGTTTTGGGCGGTGCCCGTCTTGCCAGCCGTGCTCACACCAGGCACCTGGCCGTTGCCACTCACTCCGCGAGAAACGGCGTTGACCATCATCTGGGTAAGTAGCTTCGCCGTGTTGGCCGAAATCGGGTTTGAATACTCAACCGGCTGGGGCTGATAAAGCGACGCGAGGTTAGAAGACAGCACGTTTTCGATCAGGTTGGGCTTCATCAACTTGCCACCGTTGGCAATCGCCGAGGCCACCATTGCCATCTGCATCGGGGTTATGCGAACGTCAAACTGCCCGAACGCCGAAAGTCCGGTTTGCGCGTCATCCATGTTCTTTGGGTAAACGCTCGGGGTTACATAAAGCGGCACACGAATGCTCTTGCCAAAACCGAACAGCTCGGCTTGGCGGCTGATGCGATCTTGACCAAGCTGAATGCCAACCTGCGCGAATGGCACGTTACACGAGAATCGCAGCGCGTCGGCCAGCGAAACCTTCGACTGCCCACCGCACCGGCCTTCGCCCGAGTTGTAAACGTAGGTTTCGGTGCCCGGCAACTTGTAACGCACCGGATTGTTGACCAGAGTGTCTGGCGTGAAGTTGCCACTCTCTAGTGCCGCGGCCGAAACCACCAACTTGAACACCGAACCAGGCGCGTAAAGGTCGCCAGAGATGGCGCGGTTGATCAGCGGGTCACCGCTGTTGGCAAGCAACTTTTGGTAAGCCTTGTTGGCGTCGCCCGAATCGTGTGACGAAAGCTGGTTGGCGTCGAAGCCCGGCTTTGAAACCATCGCGAGAATGTTTCCGGTGCTCGGGTCGATCGCGACCACAGCCCCCTTCATGCTGCCGAGGGCATCCCAGGCCACTTTTTGCACGGCAGGGTCGATGGTGAGCTCAATCGAACCGCCGGTTACCGGGTTGCCAGAGAAGAGAGCATTGATTTGCTCGAAGAACTGCGATGAGTTCTTTCCGGTTAGGTAGTCGTTTGCCGCGCCCTCTAAACCTGCGGTGCCGTTGAAGAACGAGAAAAAGCCGGTTACCGCCGAGTAGCGCGGGCTCAGGTATTGACGAACGTAGTGGTACTGGTCGTCGGTCTTGTTTGAAGAGGCAATCGGCTGGCCGTCGACGAGGATGTCGCCGCGTTGAGTTTCGTATGAGTCGTAAACCGAACGAACGTTGCGCTGATCAGCGGTGAGCGAATCGGCCCCGATCACCTGAATGCTGGTTGCCGAAACGAACAGGGCAAGAAACATAACGGCAATCACGAGCGAAACTCGGCGAAGCTGTTTTTGCATTAGTTTTCGCCTCGTTTCGCTCCAACGGTGTCGCTGATGCGCAACAGCAGACCAAGAATCATCCAGTTGGCTAGCAACGATGAGCCACCTGCGGCAAGCAGTGGCGTGGTTAGGCCAGTTAGTGGAACCACTCGGGTTACACCACCGATAACGATGAAACACTGCAGTGCAATCACAAAAGACAATCCCACGGCAAGCAGCCGAGAGAAGTCATCGGAGTGCTTGAATGCGATGCGCATGCCGCGCTGCACCAAAAGCATGTAGCAGGCCAGCACCGCAAAAAGCCCAACGAGTCCGAGCTCTTCACCGAGCGAGGTGACAATGAAGTCGCTCTCGGCAAGCGGAACCAACTGTGGCACGCCGCCACCTAAGCCGGTGCCAAACAAACCACCGTGTGCCAAGCCAAAGAGCCCCTGCACGAGCTGGTATGAACCACCGATGGCGTTGTAGCGATCGACGTTTAGCGGGTCGAGCCACGAACCAAAGCGACCAGCAACATAGTCCATTACCTGAGATGCCACGAGAGCGCCGGTAACAAACATGCCGAGACCAACCACCACGTAGATTGGTCGGCCCGTAGCGGTGTAGATCATCACCAAGAACAAACCGAAGTAAAGAAGCGAGGTGCCGAGGTCGCGCTGCAACACCAGAACGCCCAGCGAAGCAACCCAAATTACAAGAATTGGGCCGAGCTCTCGCGCTCGCGGAATGTGAATGCCAAGAATGGTGCGACCTACCACGGCGAGTGAATCTTTGCGCGAAACCAAATAGCCGGCGAAGAAAACAATCAGGGCGATCTTGGCTAGCTCACCCGGTTGAAAAGTGAAACCGCCGATCCCAATCCACAGCTGAGCGCCGTTGATGTTTAGGCCGATAAACGGAAGCATCGGTAACAGCAGAAGCCCGATACCCAAAACCATCGAGATAAAAACGTAGCGACGCAGAAACAGATGGCTTGGTACAAACCAAATAACAGCGGCGCAGGCGGCCAGCGCAACCACCGACCAAACAACCTGCTTGGTTGCAAAAAGGTCTGTTGCCCCGGCGGCAATCTTGGCGAGGTCCAGTCGATAAATTTCAGACACCCCAAGCCCATTTATAAAGACCGCGATAGGCAAAATTAACGAATCGGCCTCTGATGCCCGGCGACGCAAAATTGCGTGCACCACGAGCGCGGCTGCCGTCAGCGGCACCCAGTAGAGCCAAAAATCGGGGCGCAACACGGCGATGGTGCTCAGCTGAATTTGTGCGAGCTCGAAAGCGTTGATACCGAATACGAAGAACAGCAGCAGTGCTTCGATGTTGCGGTTGCGGGGCACCACTCGCATGACGCGAGGCATGGTGCCGTTTAAGATAGCGCTAACCATTGCTATCGGCCTTGGTTAGAGTTTCGACGATTCGGTCGGCATCGGCGATGTCGGTTGCGTAGATGGTGCGTTCGAGCAGCCCACGCTGGTAGTCGCTCAGGTCGCTCACCAAAACATCGGTCTCTGAATAAACCGTAGAGAAGGTGAGTGGGCCGAGTCGTTCACGGATGCCCTTAAAAATGGTGACGTGCCCGTTTGATTCGCCAACGTAGAACTTGGTTTGGGTGTACGAGTACCCCGCCCAAATGCCCGCCACCGCCAAACCCGAAATGGCAAAGATAGTGGCGATTTGCCTAAGGCGACGAAAGCGGATGCGCCGGTAGGTGTCTGCCAAAACTTTCTCGAGGTACTCGGCCGACTCCGGTACGAAGTCGGTGGTTTCTTCACTGCCACGAAAGATGCCGGTGAGTGCCATCGGATTGAGCAGCTGAAGCACGCTCTTTCCTTTGCGCTCGGCAATAACCACATCGTTCGAAGCCGAACCCACGTAACGAGGAAATGGCTGAAACTCGCTTTGGGTATTGGTGCTCAGAACATCCACGATCACAACGGTCACGTTGTCGGGAGCTCCCGCCTCGAGAGCTTCACCAACCAAGTCGTCGGCGACATCTTCGGCGGGGGCTTTGGTGCGCAGGTTGCGAGCAATCACAACGTCGTCGACGTAACCGCAGAGACCGTCGGAACAGAGCATCCAGCGATCACCAGGCAACGCCTCTTCTACCCATGAATCAACCTGGGGTGGCTCGGGAGTATCGCCAAGCACGCGCATTAGCACGTTGCGGCGCGGGTGAATTAGCGCTTCAGCCGGAGTGATGCGACCAGTGTCAACTAGCTTCTGCACGAAGGTGTGGTCTTTGGTGACCTGCTCAACCTGTTCGCCGCGAAGTCGGTAAATGCGCGAGTCGCCGATGTGAGCAACCACGGCCTTGGTGCCAGTAAACATGAGCCCAGAAAAAGTTGTACCCATTCCGGCAAACTCAGGATGCTCGCGCACGGTTGCGCCGAGTTTCTCGTTGGCCTCAAGAATCGAAGCCAACATGACCGCACCCGCGTCTTCAGGTGTCGCATAAAGATTGTCGATTTGCGCAATCTGCTGAGAGACCATGGCCGAGGCAATGTCGCCGCCCGCGTGGCCGCCCATTCCGTCGGCAACGAAGTGCAGTTGATACCCGCTGTAGCCGGCATCCTGGTTGCTACTTCGCACGCGCCCGATGTCGGAAACCGCGCAGGTGACCAGCTTGATCGACATCGTTTAGGCTCGCAACTCAAACACGGTCTTGCCGACTTTTACAGGAGTGTTGAGCTTGACCACGGCTGGAGTGCCAACACGAGAGCCGGCAAGGAATGTGCCGTTGGTTGAGTTGAGGTCTTGAATTAGCCAGTCTTCGTTCATCAAAACCAGCTTTGCGTGCTGCGTCGATGCGTATTCATCGCTAACCACCAGATCGCTGTTTGGTGCGCGACCTATGTGTATCTCGCGACCCGCAAGTGGGAGTTGCATGCCGGCGTTCTCGCCCTCGGTAACTACCAGACGTGAGGCGGTAGCGCTCGCGGCACCAAAACTTTGAGTGGTTACGCTAACCGCACCGACCGGCGCTGGCGGAATGATCGGAGTTGAAAGAACCTGGGGCGCGTTGCGCTCGGTGGCTTTCGAAACTACACGTTGACCAAAAAGGTCGGCGCGAATAACCGAGATGATGCTGAAGATAAAAATCCAGAGCACCGCCACAAATCCGATGCGCACTAAAAAGAGGGCTAATTCGCTCAATCTCTCACCGTCTTTGCAATCACGCGAAATACAAATTCGCTGTGACCAGCACTAATCACTGTGTCGGCAGCGATGCCCACTTCGGTGATCGGTCGGCCGTTAACTTTGGTGCCGTTTGTTGAGCCGAGGTCTCGAACACCCGCCTTCGAGCCATCCCAGAGAACTTCGAAGTGCGCTCGAGATAGCCCAGTATCGTTTACCTGAATGTCGGCGCTCGCGTCGCGACCAACCACGGTGCGCGACTTGGTGAGCACGTAACGCTGGTCGCCAACCTCTATCGAAGGAGCCCACTCGACCTGAACGGCCGCGGTGTTAGAGGTTACCCGCACCTGACCGACGTTGAGCGAGCCGTCTTCGGCCACGTTGATCAGCAGCCCCGCTCCGAACTGAAACTTCTGGCGCTGCGCGTGGCGTGTGGCTTGGTCGTTTAGCTCAAAAAGCAGGCTCTCGCCGAGCGACTGCATGCGCTTGAAGTCGGCGCTTGAAAGGTAAACGGTGTAGGCATTGGGGGCCAGAATTCGATCGCGCGAAACTATGCTCGCCTTCGAGTCCATTTCGCCCTTGATTGCAGCGCCAATCTCGATTGGCTGGAGCTCGCTTTTAAAAGCCTTGCTAAACGCACCGGTTACGACGCGCTCGAGGCCTTTTTCAAAGCTGTCTAAAATGCCCACAAGTTCCTTCGAGTTTCTACAACCTTCAGTTTAACCTTTGCCTTCGACTACATGCGGGATGGCGCAATCGCAGGCACCTCTTGAACTCGGGCGCCAAGAGCCATTGGCGGCTTGTCGGTTGGTCTGATAATCTCAACGAGTTGCTGGCTTATCTGCCGGTTAACGCGCGAGTGGCGAAATGGCAGACGCGCTGGCTTCAGGTGTCAGTGCCTTCACGGGCGTGCGGGTTCAAGTCCCGCCTCGCGCACGCAGTTTGCAGCGCGTTCGACGCACAGGCAATACATTTGCACTATGAACTTTGAACAAGCCGATCCGGCTATCAAGAAACTGCTCAGCGACTACTTCGATGTAATGCACGAACAAAACATAGAGTTGTTCGACAGGGTCTTTCACAAGAACAGCTGCCTCTACTCCACTCAAGGTGGAACGGTTTCTGTTCGCCCCTATGACGTATACCGTGAGGTGGTCGCGAATCGCGAGTCGCCGGCATCCCTGGGCAACTCACGTCGCGACGCTGTGCTCGACTTCGACCAGATTTCGGGCACGCTCGCCTGGGTCAAGGTGCAGCTCGAGATGTTTGGCGGTGTCATGCAGGATTACCTCAACATCGTGTTTATCGACGGCCAGTGGTTCATTATGGCCAAGATGTGGGAGCGCGTAGGCGACTCCGAAGCCTAATCTGGCAATCGGCTGTGTGCTTGGTAAGAGCATCCTGAATTTTACGGTCTCGTCTAGTGGCTCCCCTTTAGCGTGGTTCTTGTCCCCCTACGAAAGGATCACAGATGGACAAGAACCAGATCAAGCGCGGTGCAGTAGTTGCCGCATCAGCCGCAACCATTCTCGGGCTCGTATTCGCGACTCCTTCGTTTGCAGCAAACTCGAAGACCTCTAAGGCTTCGACCAGCTCAAGCTCATCGAGCACCACTCCACCAACCTTCGGCGGCGGCGACAACGTCGGCGATCACGGCAAGGGTGGCCACGGTAAAGGTGGCAACGGTAAAGGGCAGTTCGGCGCTGACGCAGGAGTTACCAAGACGGTAACCGTAGATGTGCCGGCCGATGGCAAGACCTACAAGCTTGTTGTAACCGACACCACCGTTCGCCCAGCCCCTGCCGATGTTCCAGCCGGAGCACCGAAGCCGCCAAAGCACGTTGAAGTGGTTGCAGTCACCGGCACCGGTACTCAGACCGTGACCATCAAAAACCTTCGACCAGGAACCTATTCGGTTGAACTGGTTGCGGTTTCGTCTACTCAGAGCCTCACCGTAGACCAGCCAACTGGTTCCACCCCGGCACCAAGCGTTACCCCGCTAGTTCCTTAATCGATTCGTCTGGGGCGAACCAAAATGCTCCGATGCTTCATTCACCTCTCCTAAGTGGAAAAGCCCCCGATTTCTCGGGGGCTTTTCTGCGTTTGAAGTGAACTAGAGAACGGTCACGCTCTTGGTCGACTTAGCTGTTCCAATTTGTACGGTTACCGAGTAGTTGCCCTTGGCGGTTTTAACGGTCACTACCTGGCTATCTGATGTGACCAACAGAAGCACCCAAGCGTCAGAGCCGTATTTTACGAGCGCGGGTAGCCCTGCCCCGTTTGAGATCGTCACGGTGAACATTCCCGCTTTAGCCGCGATGGCGTAAGACGGAGCCGGCTTCCAGGTGATGGTCTCGGTTATCTGCGAAACCAATCCCTTTGCACTCGTAACGGTTAGCGTCAAGTTCTGCTGACCCACAACCTTCGCTGCGGTAGTTGCCGTGACACTAAACAAGCCTTTGGCGTCGGTGGTTGCTGAGGTGCTGGCAATGGTTCCAACTCCCGCGCTTGCGATGGTCACTTTTGATCCAGCCAATGCAGCTCCCGCTTTATCGGTGAGCTTGTAACCAAGGGTTACCGAGGTTGCCGAGATTCCGGTAGCCGTGCGGGCCTCGCTTGGAGAAATTTTCAATGGAGTGTCGAACGAGACGATCGCAGCCTTCGAAACCCAACCTGCGCTACCGCTGATTTGAACCGAAAACTTACTGGCCGAAGTCACGTTAGAAACCGAGAAGTTAAAGCTGGCCGAACCGCTACCGTCAAGCTTGATGTAGCATCCGTTTCCGCTTGCTGGCCCCGGGTCGCAGGCCGTTGAACTGCCAGCGGCACCGGCCTGAACGGTGAAACCCATTCCCTTGCTGATGTCGAAGAACTGAATGTGCACGAACTTGCCTGCGTACTCGGCCGAAGTCTTGAAGATACCGCCAAGGTCTTTGGCATCCGAGCTCAGCGTGGCCGTTGCGTTAGCGCCGACCAGAGTGATCGGAACCTCCGAACCTCGGTCGTTGAACTTGAGGTAAGTCACAGGGGCGCAGATGTGGGTGATGTCACCACCGCACGCAAGCGGGGTCGCTCCAGCAGCCTCGGCTGGTGAGCTGAGTGTCATCGATGCCAAGCCAGCCGTCAGGGCAAGAAGTGTGGCCGTAACCGCCGCAAACAGGCGACGTGGTGGAGAGGTGAAAATTTTCATTGTGCGCTTCTTTCGGCATAGATATCTACAGCCGAGAGCGCACACTCTCGATAACTACAGCCTAGCCCACGGCCTCTTTGCGTCGACCGCGAGTGTGGGTTTCATTGCACTGCACGTTCGCTGGGTCTTCGAAGCATTGGTCGCAGAGCAGCACAAGATCTTTGCAGCCCAAGTTGGTGCAGTTTCTGAAGCTACTGGTGGGTCCACTGCAGGCTTCGCATTCACCTATGGTCACTGCATCTGGCGTGAAGTTGATGTTTAGCCGGTCGTCGAAGACATAGAGCGAACCTTCCCAGAGCGACTTGTCACCCTGCGATTCGCCGTAGCGCACGATGCCGCCGTCGATTTGGTAAACCTCTTTAAATCCGCGCTTGATCATGATCGAGCTGAGAATCTCGCAGCGAATTCCACCAGTGCAATAGGTAACGATTGGCTTGTCTTTGATGTCGTCGTACTTACCGCTTTCGATGTCACGGATGAAGTCGTGCGAGGTTTGCACATCGGGGATGATTGCATTCTTGAATTTGCCGATCTTCGCCTCGAAGGCGTTTCGGCCGTCGAAGAACACAACTTCGTCGCCGCGTTCGGCAACCAGGGCGTCAACCTGAGCGGGCTTGAGGTGCTTGCCTCCACCAACCACTCCGTTGGCATCCACTATTACTTCGTCGGGAGCGTTGAACGCAACCAACTCAGAACGCACGCGCACGCGAAGGCGCGGAAAGTCGTTTCCGGTGCCATCCGACCACTTGAAGTCGATCTTTTTGAAACCCGGGTACTCCTTGGTTTGGCGAACATACTTCTTTAGTGCGCTCATGTCGCCACCGAGAGTGCCGTTGATGCCGTGCTTCGAAATCAGTATTCGGCCTTTTAGCCCAAGCGACTCACACAGGGTCTTCTGCCAGAGCTTGAGTGCCTCTGGGTCGGCTATCGGCGCGAAGCCGTAATAAAGGATGATTTTTTGAAGTTCCACGCCGCAATTCTACCCGCGAGCCAAACACGCCTTCTAAAAAGATTTCTAAGGATGTTGCAATATTGCTACATAGCATTTATGCTATGAATCATGGGACGTAAACCTAAAGATCAAGAAGCCTCGGTAGTCAACCGAATCGAAAAGTTGAGGCTGGCAAAAGGCATTAGCCGCCAGCAGCTCGCCGACGCTGTTGGCGTGCACTACCAAACCGTCGGCTACATCGAACGTGGCGAGTATTCGCCCAGCCTGGTGCTGGCCCTCCAAATAGCAAAGGTGCTCGGCACCCCGGTAGAGAAAATCTTCAAACTCGAAGAGGAGAACTAGAAATGGCTAAAAGCGAAATCGAAAAGAAAATCGATGTTGGTGCCGCGAAGTTCGAAGAGTCGGCCGAACAGGCGGCAGCAAAATTCGAGCAACGCTACACCAACTGGATCAAGAACGACCGCTTCTTCGACGGTTTCAGAAACACCTACGGCCGCATCATCCTGAATGTACTGGCTAGCCTTTGGCTGGTTGGCGGTCTGCTGTTTTGCTACAACAACGGTTCGGGCTTCATCGCCTATGCGGTTGGTGTCGCAGTGAGCGTTCTTGCTCAAAAGCTCTCGGTGCGATTTGTGTTCAAGACTGGCAATCTCGAAATTCTCGACGAATACCAAGAGGCTCGACGCAACCGCGCCTATCGCAGGGCTTACAGCTGGGTCACCTCAATCGTCACTGGCATGGTGATGGTTATTCTCTTCTACGCCTACGTCAACGTTTACTTCACCGACGGCTACCTCCCACTGATTCCAGATGCTTTCATCTATTGGCACATCGGCGCCTACCAGGTAGCCGTTGTTGTCGTCTTCTTGATGGGGCTCTTCTCATTGATGCCTTACTTTGCATGGGGCTTCAAGGGCGAACCTTTCCGCTCAAAAGACGAGCCAAACCTCTAGTCGTAACGAATGGCAAACGCTTAAAGCGGATGGGGTTAGACCTCATCCGCTTTCTGCTTAGGATAAAGCCATGACCTTCAAACCAGGACTCGACCTCGAGAGCTTCGACCAAAACACCCGCCCGCAAGACGACCTGTTTCGCCACACCAACGGCGTCTGGCTAGACACCTACGAGATTCCGGCCGACCAAGCCGTGCACGGTTCGTTTTACATGCTGCGCGATGCATCTGAAGAAGCCGTAAAGCAAATTCTCGAAGACGCCCAGGCCAACCCTCAGCCCGGCGTTAGCCAGCAGATCGGCGACATGTATGGCTCGTTCCTCGACGAAGACGTAGTCAACGCTCTCGGTGCAACGCCAATTGCAGCCGATCTCGAGCGCATCAAAAACTCCAACCTCACCGACCTCTGCGAACTGCTTGGCCAGTTCTCACGCGAAGGCATCGGTGGCTTGTTTGGCATGTATGTCAACAACGACCCAGGCAACCCAGAGCGTTACCTGGTCAACATGTTTCAGGGTGGCCTCGGTTTGCCTGACGAGTCTTACTACCGCGAAGAGAAGTACGCCGAATTCCGCGACGCCTATGTGCCGTTCGTTTCGAAGATGCTTCAGCACGCCGGTTGGGCCAGCGAGCAGGCCGACGCCGACGCCGCGGCAATCATGAACTTCGAAACTCACCTAGCCACTCACCACTGGGACGTAGTTGCCACCCGCGACGCCGAAAAGACCTACAACCTTTACGACTACGCCGGCCTCAAGGCTCTTACCCCAACCTTCAACTGGGACCTCTGGCAGAAGGGTTCGCAGATTTCGGCAGACACCCTGTTTGAGTCGGTTGTGATGACCCCTTCATTCTTCGAAGGCATTGCATCGGTGTTCAACGAAGACAACCTCGAAAACGTAAGGCTTTGGGCTGCCTGGCAGGTTATCAACTCGATGGCCCCTTACCTAAGCCAAGACTTCGTGCAAACTCGTTTCGACTTCTACGGCACCAAGCTCACCGGCCAGCCAGAGATGCGTGCCCGCTGGAAGCGCGGCGTTCAGCTCGTCGAGGGTTCGCTCGGCGAGGCCGTTGGCGAAATCTACGTGGCCAAGCACTTCCCTCCTGCAGCCAAAGCCCGCATGGATGAACTGGTGAAGTGGCTCATCGAGGCTTACCGCGTGAGCATCGAAAACCTCGAGTGGATGACCGCCGAAACCAAGGCCAAGGCTTTGGTTAAGCTGTCGAAGTTTGTTCCGAAGATCGGTTACCCGAACAAGTGGAAAGACTATTCGGCGCTAACCATTAAGCGCGACGACCTGGTCGGCAACGTTCGCCGCTCAAACGCTTGGGGCACCGACAAGGAAGCCGCCAAGATCGGTGCGCCGCTAGACCGCGACGAGTGGTTCATGACCCCTCAAACCGTAAACGCCTACTACAACCCCGGCTTCAACGAGATCGTTTTTCCGGCAGCCATTCTGCAGCCACCGTTCTTCAGCCTCGAGTCTGACGACGCAGTCAACTTCGGCGCCATCGGTGGTGTAATCGGTCACGAGATCGGCCACGGATTCGACGACCAGGGTTCTAAGTACGACGGCGACGGCGCACTCATCTCTTGGTGGACAGACGCCGACCGTTCGGCTTTTGAAGAGCGCACCAAGGCACTGATCGACCAGTACAACGAACTCACCCCAACTGGCTTGAGCGACGAATACAAGGTCAACGGTGAACTCACCATCGGTGAGAACATCGGCGACCTCGGTGGCATCATGATCGCTTGGAAGGCTTACCTGTTGAGCCTCGAAGGTGCCGAGCCAGAGGTTATCGATGGCCGCACCGCCGCCGAGCGCTTCTTGCTTTCGTGGGGTCAGATCTGGCGAGGCAAGAGCCGCGAGGCAATCGCCATTCAGCGCCTAGCCACCGACCCTCACTCTCCGAGCGAGTTCCGTTGCAACCAGATTGCCAAAAACTTCGACGTGTTCCACGAAACTTACGGCACCGCACCTGGTGACAACATGTGGCTCGCACCGGAGCAGCGCGTCAGCATCTGGTAAATGAAGCTCTGGTTTCGCCTGCTCTGGGTGCTGTGGTCTTATCGCTTTCGCCCGGCGCTAAAAATCACCGACATCGGCAAACGTAAGTTTCGTGTTTGGCCCACCGACATCGACATCTTTGGGCACATGAACAACGGCATCTATTTCAGCCTCATGGATGTCTCGCGTTTTGATCTGCTAAAACGCACCAAAGCGTGGGGTATGTGTGTGAAGGCCAAGGTGCACCCGGTGGTGGTTGGCGAAACCATGACTTTTCGCAAAGAGCTCAAGCCCTTCAAAACCTTCGAGATCGAGACCGGAGTGCTCGGCTGGAACGACATCGCGTTTTTCATTCGCCAACGGTTTGTGGTTGACGGCCAGATTCACGCCGAGGCAGTGGTTCGTCTTCGCTTTCTAAAAAGCCCGAAGGGTATTCCAACTCCGGCAGAGGTTTTAGAAATCATGGGTGGCTGGGATGCCCCGCGACCCGAGCTTCCCGAGTGGATTCACGAGTGGGAGAAAAACGTAGCGCTACCGAAGGGCCGCGAAGACGCCACCAGCTTGTGGCCAGACCGCGAGGTTTCTTAGCTAGGTTGCGCAAACAACGGCACCAAGCCATCGGTGCCGGCTAGTCTGCCGTCGTGAAACACAAACAGCGCTTCTAGGTTTGGCTCGCGGTTGAGCCGCTCGATAGCCAACGGGCCTTCGGCAAATGCTGCGGTCGCCCAAACATCCGCGCGCACTAGGTCGTTGCTAATCACGGTTACCTGCACGAGATCTTCTTGAATCGCGTCTGGTGCCTTTGGGTTCCAAATGTGGTTGCCGCGTTCGGCCGACCCCGAAGTAGCAACCGCACGCATTGCAGTGCCACTCAGGTCGAACACCGTTAGAACTCCGGCGTCGGGGCTTGCGATGGTGATTGGTTTCGAAACTCCGATGCTCCAGTCGACGCCTTGGCTGAGGCCGTCGCCCAGCCAAACATCGCCGCCGGCATTCAATGCAAAGTCGGTGATGCCCGAATGCTCGAGTGCGCGGGCGGCTTCGCGGGCTGCCCAGGTTTTAACTAAACCGCTCGGGTCGAAAGTGTGTTGAGGCGTGAAGGCTTTGAACCAGCCGTCGGTAACCGCCTCCCAGGCTTCGCAGGCCTCCCATATGTCGTCGACAATCGCGGGGCTTTCGGCCACCGATGTCTCGCCGCGAGCCAATCGGCTGAGCGGTGAATCGGGCTTGTACAGACTGAAGATTTCATCGGCCGCGTGCAATATGGCGCAGGCTCTAAACATTGCATCGTCGAAGTCGGTTTGGTCGAGCGTGGTGTGGCCGGCAAAACGAAACACCGTGCCCATGCACTCTTCGATGTGGTTGAACTCTTTCATCTCTAAGAGAGCTTAGAGACAGCCGAGTCGAGGGCCTGTTTGAACGCCGCGGTTGTGTAGGTGGCACCGCTCAAGTTGCCAAAGTTAGACCCCTGCGCCTTGATTGCGTAGTCGGTGAGATAGGGGTAGGCCTGTTGGCGCCCAGCAGTGGCACCCGACTGAATCATGTTTACGGCGGTGATCTTGCCGCCCTTGCGAACGACTTCTACCTGCACCGTGCCAAAACGATATTGGATGGCATCGCCGGTTACCGTCATGTCAACCGAACCGCTCGGTGCGGGTGTGCCGCTACCAGAAGGAATTGGGGTGTTGCTAGTGTTTGGGTTTAGCCAGAGGTCAACGCCAATGCCGCCGCCAATCGAAATCGCGGCAATCACCAGGGTCGAGGCAATCCAACGATTCTTGCGAGCCTGGAGACGCTCGGTTGTGTATGGTGAGTCCGCGCCGGGGTGTTTGGTCTTAGAACTGTGCAAGAGCTGAATCCAATGATTGAACGAAGGCGTCGGTTGTATAGGTGGCGCCGCTCAGGTTACCAAAGTTTGATCCTTGGGCCTGAATCGCGTAATCGACTAGGTAAGAAAAGGCTGCCGATCGGCCACCGGTTGCGCCAGCCTGTAGCAATGTGATGTCGGTGATCTTGCCGTCTACCTCGGTTACTTGCACCTGAACTGTGCCGTAGCGGTAATCGATGGCATCACCGGTTTTGGTAACGGTCTTAGATGAGCTGCCCGATGAACCCGAACCGCTCGATGAACCCGAGCTGCCAGAACTAGAGGATGAACTCGAATTGCTTGAAGAATTTGAAGAATTCGACGAGTTACTCGTGTTTGACGATGAACTGTTGCCTGAAGATGAGCCGGAGCCAGAAATGCCACTCGATGAACCAGAAGAGCCGGAGCCAGAAGAGCTGCCCGATGAGCCTGAAGAATCGGAGCCGCTGGTTGTCGAACCGGAGTCGGTTGTGGTGCCGCCATCTAGCGGGGCGGTGGTTTCGTTCGATGCGCTCGAACCGCCACCGGTTAGTGAGTTTGTAGTGCCTCCGGTTAGCGAGTTTGAGCTTGCAAAGGCGGCTGGTGCTTCGAGACCGAATTTGTAGGAGGCGGCCAAAATACCAAGCGAGGCCAGGCCAACGATGGTTTTAGTTGTGCTTCTCACCAGGCATACTCCTCTGAGTGAATCTGTGCGTCGGGAGTTCCGGCGCGTAGCAAACTCTTCTTCACGGTGTTGGTCCAAGCGCCAGGGCCGCAAACGAAAACGTCCGATTCAGAAATCCATGGAGCCATCTGAGTGAGACGAGCGTGATCTGGAAGGTCGGCAAGTGCCGCCGGCATCCAAGATTGCGGGTGCGCACGGCTACCGGTGAGCACGTGCAGTTGAAAACCGCGTCGACGCGAGATTTCTTGTAGTTCGGCCAGCAGAGCGGCGTCTTCATCGTTGCGTGCACGATAGATGATGGTTACGTCGCCCGGGCGAGCCGCGAGCGATTCGGCTAGCGAGCGAATTGGTGGCACACCGATACCGGCGGCAATCAGAACCACCTTTTCGCGGCTGCGTCGGTCTTCGGTAAATACGCCGTAAGGGCCTTCGAGAATCACGCGAGTGCCCGGCTTTAGGTTTTGCATTTGGGCGGTGTCGTCGCCGCGGTTACCAATGCTGAATCGCACGAAGCGAGAGTTAGGTGCAGCCGAGATCGAGAAAGGGTGCGGCCTAAACCACTGGCTCTTGGTCATGATGCGAAGCAGGTAGAACTGCCCGGCCTTACCACCTAGCTCTTGGATGTTCTTGCCAGTGATGTAAACCGAAACGGTGTCACTCGATTCGCGAACGATCTGACCAACGCGAAGGTTGTGACGCATCGACTTTACGATTGGGGCTAAGACGCGGTACCAAACGATGTTGCCCGCGACAAAGATGTAGAGAATAATCCAGAACGCCGACTGCAGCGGTTTTCCTGCGATGTCGCTTCCGGTGCTGAACTGATGAGGAATGGCTAGCAGCACGGCCGCGTATGAAACCAAGTGAATGATGTACCAGGCTTCGTAAGAGAGCTTTTTGCGGGCGATTTTGATGCTCGAAACTACAACCACCACCATCAGAATCAACGAGATGATTGCGGTGAGCATGTCTTGCACGCTGGTGAGCAAGAACATAAATTCGTCAACGATGTTTTTACCGTCGATGATTGCGTAACCGATAGTCGATGCCATGAAGTGGGCGATTACGAGGTAAAGAATTGGCTTGCCAAGTTTTTTGTGTGCAACCGTGGCTCGGTCGTGGCCGTAAAGGCGGTCAATCCAGGGCACGCGCGCCACGAGAAGCATGTGAATTAGAAGAAGATCGGTGGCAACCAGAGCGGTGAGGCGAGAGATGGCACTCATTGCAGTTGGAACATCGGTGATTTTAGAGATGGCACCGTCAACAAGGAACATTGCCACCACTGCAATCACGGTAGTCCAAGCCAAGATTTCAACGAAGTCTTGCGAGCGCTTAAGCTTGAGCATTTTGCGCTCGCCGAGGCGAACGCGGCCGGTTGGTGGAACCAAAACTAGGTTGGGGCGACCAGCGCTTTGGTTGCCGGCCTGGCCCTGAATTAGGTGAAGTTCTGGCGTCATGCCTCTACCCTGCCCACGCTTCTTGGGAGTTTCCTGAGAACAGGCTGGGCCTAAGGGGAGAAAACTGTGCGGGCCGAATGCTAGCGAAACACGTGAATGCGGGCATGCGAGAGTAATCTAAAGCCCATGACCGAGTTGCCAATCACCAGAATTTTCAAGGATGCCCAGGGCGTTGCCATCACGTTTTACGAATGGCCAGTTGCCAAGCCCAAAGCAATAGTGCAG
>JAHEAT010000034.1 GCA_024642605.1 Microbacteriaceae bacterium | reverse complement strand
AGCAAAGCGCTGGCTGTCGAAGATCTAAAGTTTGGTGAATCAACCTTTCGATTCGCCGGACCGCTAGGTAGATTCACTAGCCTTCAGCAACTCTCGGGGCTTCGCGTTGCTACGGCCTATGCCAACTTGGTTTCTGATTTCTTAGCCAAAGAGGGCGTAAACGTAACCATCGTTGAACTCGATGGAGCGGTAGAGTCTGCCGTTCGTCTTGGCGTTGCCGATGCTGTTGCCGACGTTGTATCTACCGGAAACACACTTCGACAGGCAGGACTAGAGATTTTTGGTCCAGTTATTCTCAAGAGCACCGCTCAACTGATCAGCGCACCCGGAAAGTTGGGAGCTGCCGAGGGGCTGCTGCGACGCCTTCGCGGTGTAATCGTTGCGCGCGAGTACGTAATTTTCGATTACGACTGCCCCGCAGAGCTCGTTGAGAAGGCCAGTGCGATAACGCCTGGAATCGAGTCTCCAACCGTTTCACCGCTACGCGACCCAGAGTGGGTCGCAGTGCGTGCATTGGTTAAGTCTGAAGACATCAATTCGAAAATGGATGAACTTTACGAGTTGGGCGCTCGCGCAATTTTGGTTAGCGCCATACACGCTGCGCGAATCTAAACGATGTCCCTATCTGTTCGCGTTATTCCTTGCCTTGACGTAGCCAACGGGCGAGTGGTCAAGGGTGTTAACTTCGAGAATCTGCGCGATGCAGGCGATCCAATCGAGCTGTCGGCCTATTACTACTCGACCGGGGCCGACGAGCTTACATTTCTCGATGTCAACGCCACTCACGAAAATCGCTCAACCATGTACGACCTGGTTCAACACACTGCCGAGCAGCTTTTTATACCGCTAACGGTTGGTGGGGGTATTCGTACGGTTGATGACGTCGCCCGGTTACTCCAATCTGGCGCTGACAAGGTTTCGATTGCCTCGGCCGCAATCGCAAACCCCGGTTTGATAACCGAGATCGCCGATCGATTCGGCTCACAAGTTCTAGTTCTTTCACTAGACGCGAAACGTGGACCCTCAAAATCTGGATTCATTGCGACAACCCACGGTGGTCGTAAAGCTACCGAACTAGACGCTATCGAGTGGATTCGGCGAGCCATAGATCTTGGCGTTGGAGAGCTCCTGTTGAACTCAATCGATGCCGATGGAACAAAGCAGGGATTTGACGTTGAAATGCTGGAAGCCGCTCGAGTCGCCTCGACCGTTCCACTGATTGCGTCTGGCGGGGCGGGAAGTGGGGCAGATTTCGTTGATGCCGCGCGAGCGGGTGCAGATGCCATCTTGGCCGCCTCGATCTTTCACAACCGCTCGGTCACCATCGAAGCGGTTAAAATCGAGTTGCAGAAGGCAGGTTTCGAAACACGATGAGTCCGATAGATCCGAGCGTTATCAACGACCTGTCTTACAACGACCAGGGTCTCATTCCGGCAATCGTGCAGAGCGAATCTGGAAGAGTTTTGATGCTTGCCTGGATGAACGCTGAATCGATTAGGCAAACTCTCGAGATCGAGCAAACCGTTTTCTTCTCACGCTCGCGAAACGAGATATGGCACAAAGGCGCGACTTCGGGAAACACCCAGCAGGTTATGAAGATCGAGCTAGATTGCGATGGCGACGCGCTTTTGATTCAGGTTCGTGAGTCGGGTGTTGCTTGCCACACGGGCACCGAATCGTGCTTTGACGTTGAAACGCTCTTCATTTCAGAGGACGACTAATGGCTGACAAATTTACGCTTGCGCAGGTCGTTGATCTCGCTACAAATCATCGCGTTGTGCCGCTAATCGAAACAATTTTTTCTGGATCAGAAACGCCGATCTCAATTTACGAGAAATTGACGGCGGGACGTTCTGGTTCGTTTCTACTTGAATCGGCTGAGCACGGGGTTTGGTCGCGTTATTCGTTTATCGGAGTTTCAAACCGAGGCACACTTACCCAGAGTTCCGACGGAACAGTCACCTGGGTTTCCGCCGATGGCCACAGCGCTTTTCCGGCCGACAGCAGCCAAACGCTTCCGAACAAATCTCTCGAGGCCGTTGCGGCGCTGCACGCTGCTTGGAACTCATCGCCGATCGCTGGGCTACCACCGCTGACATCCGGGTTGGTGGGTGCGCTGGCATGGGACACGATTCGCGAGATCGAAAATCTGCCGAACAAGCCGCAAGATGCCTACCGGGCGCCAAACATGGTGTTCCAAATGTTTAGAGACCTCGTGATTGTCGATCACCAGGAGAGCAACCTGCTGCTGGTTTCTAACTTGTTCATCGAGAGCGATGACGAAAGTCTGATTGTCGAGCAATACGCTGACGCCGATGCTCGCCTAGGAGAATTACGTTCCAAGCTACTTCAACCGAGCAGGCCGTTTTTAGCCCGCCGAGTCGAGGCGAGCCTCGATGCCGTTAAGGCGAACTTCACCCAAGATTCTTTTGTTGAAATGGTGAACCGCGCCAAAGAGCACGTTCGAGTTGGCGATGTGTTTCAGGTCGTGTTGTCTCAGCGTTTCGATCTCGAAACCGCCGCCTCACCGCTTGACATCTATCGAGTGCTGCGCGCTCTAAACCCAAGCCCTTATATGTACCTCGTGAACCTGAGCGACGACTTGGGTGATTACGCCATCGTCGGTTCATCGCCAGAAGCGTTGGTTACCGTAAACGATGGTCGAGCAATCATGCACCCCATCGCCGGCAGCAGACCTAGAGGCGCCGATTGGGACGCCGACACGCAGCTTGAAACCGAGCTCAAGGGCGATGCCAAAGAGCAAGCCGAGCACTTGATGTTGGTTGACCTGGCCCGAAACGACTTGCTCAAGGTTTGTGAGCCCACCAGCGTGACGGTCACCGAATTCATGCAGGTGCACAAGTTCAGCCACATTCAACACCTCGTTTCGACGGTAGAAGGTGACGTTCTCGCGGACCGTTCAGCGGTAGATGTTTTTAGGGCAACTTTTCCGGCCGGTACACTCTCAGGTGCTCCCAAGCCCCGCGCGCTCGAGATCATCGACAACCTAGAAAACGACAATCGCGGACTTTACGGGGGAGTAGTTGGCTACTTCGACTTTGCCGGCAACGCAGACCTCGCCATCTCGATTCGAACCGCCATTGTGCGAGACGGAGTCGCACACGTTCAGGCTGGCGCGGGAATCGTTCTCGATTCACACCCAGTTGCCGAATTCGAAGAGACTCGCAGCAAGGCGGCAGCGCCCCTGCGTGCGGTAGCGGTGGCATCGGCCATGAAAGAAATACACGTCGAGTGAAACGCCTATTGCTCATCGCTTTGGTGATCATCGTTGTGATTGCGGCACTGGCGAGCCAGCCTTGGTTTGAAGTGCAGCTAACCGCAGGCAACAGCCTTCAGGTAGCCGGTTTCGATGCCTACCCAAACTTTGGGCCAACCCTAATCATGGATGCCCTCGCCATCGCACTAGTTCTGTATCTGCACCGCCGCTGGGGTGTGGTCTTTCTTTTCGCCGGCATTGCAGCAACCGGTTTAGGAACACTCAGCCAACTTCCTGCGGTAACTGGCTCTGATCTAGGCGTGTTAGCTCCGATTGTCGAAAAGGCAACGGGTATTGCCTCATGGGTGGCGCAGCTCGAGCAGGTTGTGGTTTCGCACCAATCCACTTTTTACGGCAAAGGTACCTTCGTGCTCCTCGCGCTGCTCACATTGGTGCAGATTCTGGCAGTGATTGACGCATTCAAAAAATGGTCGCCGAAGGTGAAGGCAACCGTGGCAAACACCAAAGCCAACCGAGATGCACGTGCAGCCGGCTTGCTAACGGTTCGGCCTGAAAGCGCAGCCGAGACTCGGGCGGATCTTTGGAAAGAAACCAACCCGTCGGACTTGTAAACTTATAACGAACCAGAGAGGCAGTTATGACCAGCGAACACGCAAACGACCCAGGCCACGGCGATTCAATCGCAGCTTGGACCGCAGTAATCATCATCACTCTTGCTACCGCCGCGGGAACCCTTGCCTTCTGGTTTGAGCAGTACAGCCTGGTTTGGCTCAGCGGAGTTTTGGCTGTCGTGGGTGTAGCCGTAGGTATCGTGCTTTCACGCCTCGGGTACGGCGTACACGGCAAGCGCAAGTAGCTGTGCTCGAAGGGCTCTACGCCGGCGCTTTAGAAGACGCGGCAAAGCGTGCCGAAACCGTTTCTGTAAGCGACCTAGAAAAATCTATTGCCGAGCAGTCGCCGGCTATCGACGCTCTTGTTGCGTTTGCCCCGCGTGCCAACGTGCACGTTCTTGCCGAGGTCAAACGTGCCAGCCCATCTAGGGGAGACCTGGCAACAATCGCAGACCCGATTGCCCTTGCCAAAACCTATGAAGCTGCCGGAGCCACAGGCATTTCGGTACTAACCGAGGAACGAAAGTTCAAAGGCAGACTAAGCGACTTGAGCGCTGTGAGATCCCAGGTTGGCGTTCCTCTGCTTCGAAAAGACTTCATCGCCAACGAATACCAGTTGCTTGAAGCACGAGCCTACGGTGCCGACATTTTCTTGCTCATAGTGGCTGGCTTAGCCCAAGCAGATTTGGTTCGTCTAAAGACCTTTGGTGAGGCACTTGGCATGACCGCATTCGTCGAGACTCACGACGAAACCGAGCTTCTTCGCGCCCTCGAAGCCGATTCTAAGTTTGTCGGCGTAAACGCTCGCGATCTATCAACTTTCGAGACCGACCGCAACCTTTTCGCCGGTCTGTCACACCACATTCCAGAAGGCGTCATCAAGGTTGCCGAAAGCGCCGTTCGCAGCTTCGAAGATGTCAAACATTACCGAGATGCAGGTGCCGATGTGGTGCTCGTTGGTGAAGCGCTGGTCACCGGAGATTCGGCGTTACTGCTGAGCGAATTCTTGACCGTCTAGACAACTTAGGATTTACACATGGCAAATCTTCGAGATCAAGTCGGACCGTACTTTGGCGAGTTCGGCGGCCGCTTCGTTCCTGAATCTTTGATTGCCGCACTTGACCAACTAGACGCAACCTACCAAGCCGCCAAGACCGACCCAAGCTTTGTTGCAGAGCTTGCCGAACTTCACCGCACCTATACCGGTCGCCCGTCGATCATCACCGAAGTAAAGCGCTTCGCAGCGCTAGCTGGCGACATCCGTGTGTTTCTCAAGCGCGAAGATCTAAACCACACCGGTTCACACAAAATCAACAACGTCTTAGGTCAGGCCCTGTTGGCTAAGCGCATGGGCAAGACCCGCATCATCGCCGAGACGGGAGCGGGCCAACACGGCGTTGCCAGTGCAACCGCAGCTGCCCTTTTCGGCCTCGACTGTGTTGTCTACATGGGCGAAGTTGATACCCAGCGTCAAGCGCTAAACGTAGCGAGAATGCAGTTGCTCGGCGCGGAGGTTGTGCCGGTTAAGACCGGTTCACGCACCTTGAAAGATGCAATCAACGAGGCTCTGCGCGACTGGGTAACCAACGTCGAGACCACCCACTACCTGCTCGGTACGGTTGCTGGCCCACACCCTTTTCCAACCATGGTTCGTGACTTCCACTCGGTAATCGGCAACGAAGCGCGAGCACAGATGCTGTCTGAGTTCGGTTTCTTGCCCGACGCAGTCGCCGCGTGCGTGGGCGGCGGCTCTAACGCGATCGGTATTTTCCACGCGTTCCTAGACGATGAATCGGTGCGACTGTTTGGCTTCGAGGCCGCTGGCGACGGCATGGGCACCGACCGACACGCAGCCACTCTCAACTACGGCAAACCGGGCGTTCTTCACGGCGCGCGTTCTTACATGCTGCAAGACGAAGATGGGCAAACCCTTGAGAGCCACTCGATCAGTGCCGGTCTCGACTACCCTGGCGTAGGCCCAGAGCACTCCTGGTTGAAAGATCTCGGTCGTTCTGAGTATCGCGGCATCTCAGATGCGGAGGCCATGGAAGCCTTGCGTCTGCTCAGTCGCACCGAAGGGATCATCCCTGCAATCGAAACGGCTCACGCTCTTGCCGGAGTTTTGAAACTTGGCAAAGAGTTGCCAGCCGGCAGCAGTGTCTTGGTCAACCTCAGTGGCCGAGGCGACAAAGACATGGAAACTGCGGCACGGTACTTTGGATTGCTCGGAACCGACTAGAACATGAAGACTCAAGACGCCATCGCGGCTAATCGCGCAGCCGGCAACGACACCTTGATCGGCTATTTTCCACTTGGATACCCGAGCCTGGCCGAATCGATCGAGGCCGCCGTGGCAATGGTTGAAGAGGGCGTAGATGTGCTTGAGCTCGGTGTTCCATACAGCGACCCGGTGATGGATGGCTTGGTAATTCAAGAGGCAACAGGCCAAGCGTTGGCCGCCGGATTCAAGCTTCGACAAACTTTTGATGCAGTTCGCGAGGTTTCATCGCGCGTAGATGCTCCGGTTTTGGTAATGACCTACTGGAATCCGGTTGCCCAGTACGGTGTTGAGAAGTTTGCTTCAGACCTGCAAGCGGCTGGGGGAGCGGGCCTAATCACCCCTGATTTGATTCCTGACGAAGCTGCCGAATGGCTGGCAGCATCTGACGCTCACGACCTCGATCGCGTGTTTCTGGTGGCGCCGACATCCTCCGACGAGCGCGTGAAGACCGCAAGTGATCTCTCGCGAGGTTTCGTCTACGCGGTCTCGACCATGGGCATCACCGGCGAACGCCAAGAGGTAGACACTCTCGCTCGTGGAGTAGTTTCAGGCGTTAGACAGCAGGCGCCCCAGCAGTTCACCGCTGTCGGTATCGGAATTTCTACCTCGGAACAGGCCAAAGCGGTCAACTCTTATGCCGATGGAGCCATCGTAGGTAGTGCCTTCGTGCGCGCTTACCAAGATGGAGGCCTGACAGCCCTGCGCAGTAAAGTGCGCGACATCGTGTCAGGATTAAGGAAATAGGAAAGAGTAGAAAATGCGCATTTTGAACGCCGACTGGCAATGGGGCGATGCTATTCCTAGCCCGAGCGACAGCTTCTTTGACCTAGGTCCGCTGCGAGTTCACTACTACGCGATCTTCATTCTGATTGGTATCGGAGTTGCCATTTGGATGGGTAACCACCGTCTGGTTAAGCGTGGGGCTGAGAGCGGTCTGATTATCGATATCGCCATCTGGGCGGTGCCGTTCGGCATCGTTGGAGGCCGCGCCTTTCACGTGCTTACACACATTCGTGACTACTTCGGACCAAACATCGACCCACTTGAATGCCTTTACGTGTGGAAGGGCGGTCTGGCCATCTACGGTGCCCTCATTCTCGGTGCCGTCGGTGCTTATCTCGGCGCTAAAAGAGCCAACTTGCGCTTTCTTTCAGTTGCCGATGCGCTCGCACCAGGTATCTTGCTTGCCCAAGCAATAGGCCGCTGGGGTAACTACTTCAACCAAGAACTATTCGGAAAGCCAACCGACCTGCCTTGGGCAATCGCAATTGACCGACCAAACCCAGCAATTCCCGATGGGTTGCCGGTAGACGCCGTCTTCCACCCGACCTTCTTCTACGAGTTCCTGTGGAGCATCGCGGGTGTGCTGCTGCTCCTGGTACTCGACAAGCGGATGCACCTTCGTTGGGGCAGACTCTTCGGCCTTTACCTCATCTACTACTCAATCGGCCGTTTCTGGATTGAAGGCATTCGCATCGATCCGAGCGACATCCTTGTTGGCCTGCGCACCAACCAGTGGTCGGCCCTAGCCGGCGTAGCTGCCGGTGTTGCGCTAATCTTTTGGTCGCGACGCAAGCATCCGGGGGTCGAAACAAGCCCGTATCTAGAAACCAAAACCGAAGAAGAAACTGAGGTTGTTGAAGAAGCCTAAAGGTCTAAAAACCCTAGTTTTGGGTTAGACTTCATAGGCATCTAGCCGAAGAAAGTATTCGGCTCACAGCCTTCTCGAACCATCATTGGGCCAGTGTTGTCCCTCCTTGAATTACTGATTGGAGATCAGCATGCCCGTTTCGCCATTCGCACGGTTTAGTACCGCGCCTGAGGCGTTCGGCCTATACGACCCGAGCCGCGATCGCGACGCCTGTGGTCTGGCCATGGTTGCCACGCTTCGTGGAACCGCTGGGCATGACATCATAAAAACCGCGCTAGATTCGTTGCGAAATCTCGAACACCGCGGCGCGGTTGGCTCCGATGCTGGCACCGGTGACGGCGCAGGAATTCTCAGCCAGGTACCTCACAAATTCCTAAGTAAAGTTGCGGGCTTCTCGCTGCCAGAGTCAGGCGCGTACGGTGCCGGGCTGGTTTTCGTTGAGGAAGAACAAACAGAAGTTTTCAAAGTCTCATTCGAAAACCTGGCTGTCGAAGAAGACCTCTCGGTTCTCGGCTGGCGCGAAGTGCCAACCAACCCCGACGTGCTTGGCGAGCTTGCACGTGCGGCAATGCCAAAGATAATCCAGGTATTTGTCACTGGTGAACAAAGAGGGATCGCACTTGAGCGGGCTTTGTTCCGCCTGCGTAAGCGTTCCGAGCGCAGCCTAGGCGCGTATCACCCTTCGCTAAGCTCACGCACAATCGTTTACAAGGGCATGGTTACCACCCTGCAACTCGAACCGTTTTACCCAGACCTGAGCGACGAAGATTTCACATCTACTCTCGCCTTGGTGCACTCTCGGTTCTCTACCAACACATTCCCTTCATGGCCTCTCGCGCACCCTTTTAGGATGATTGCCCACAACGGCGAGATCAACACCGTTAAAGGAAACCGAAACTGGATGGCGGCTCGTTCTTCGCAGTTGCAAAGCGAAGCTCTCGGCGATCTAAAACCACTGCTTCCGATCGTGACGCCAGACGGCTCAGACTCGGCATCGTTCGACGAAGTGCTCGAGTTGCTTTACCTGGGTGGTCGAAGCTTGCCGCACGCGATGATGATGATGATTCCTGAAGCCTGGGAGAAGCAGAGCGACCTCGACCCTGCCCGCAAGAGTTTCTATGACTACCACTCGATGCTCATGGAACCATGGGACGGACCTGCGGCCGTGGTCTTCACCGACGGCTCTCTGGTCGGTGCAACGCTAGACCGCAATGGTCTTCGCCCTGGCCGCTACGTTGTAACCGAGGATGGCCTGGTCATTCTCGCTTCAGAGATCGGCGTCGCACAAATCGACCCAGCCAAGATCGTGCGCAAAGGCAGACTGCAGCCGGGCAAGATGTTTCTTGCCGATACCGTAAATGGTCGCCTAATCGACGACGAGGAAATCAAGAGCGAAGTTGCCGCGCTTGAGCCTTGGGATGTATGGCTCGAAGCCAACCGAATCAACTTGAGTGAACTGCCAGAACGCGAGCACATCGCTCACACTTCGGCATCGGTCAACCGGCGACAGAGAACCTTCGGGTACACCGAAGAAGACCTTCGCATACTCCTAGCGCCTATCGCAAAGACCGGTGTTGAGCCAATCGGTGCAATGGGCTCTGATACCCCAATCGCAGCGATTTCCGACCGCCCAAGACTTCTCTTTGACTACTTTGTGCAGCAGTTCGCACAGGTCACAAACCCACCGCTAGACAGCATCCGTGAAGAAGTAGTTACCTCACTCGGCACCGGCCTCGGACCAGAGCGAAACCTACTGACCGCGACACCCGAGCACGCGCAGCAGATCAGCCTCAGCTTTCCTGTTCTCAGCAACGATGAGCTAGCAAAGATCAAGCACATTGAGTCGCGCCCCGGAATCGGTAAGTCGTTCACCGTTAAAGGTCTATACCGAATCGACGGAGGCTCAGACTCACTTGCTGCCCGCATCCGTGAGATCTTCGACGAGGTCGACGAAGCAATCGCCGACGGTGCGACCTATCTGATTCTCAGCGACCGCGACAGCAACCGCGAATCGGCTCCGATTCCCTCGTTGCTGCTAACTTCGGCAGTGCACCACCACCTGATTCGCACCGGAAACCGCACCCGCCTTGGTCTAGTTATTGAAGCGGGCGACGTGCGCGAAGTGCACCACGTGGCAGCACTAATTGGCTACGGCGCAGCCGCCATTAACCCTTACCTAGCAATGGAATCTGTTGAGCAGATGGTGCGCAGCGGTCAGATCGTTGGAATCACCATCGAAAAGGCGCACAAGAACTTAATCAAGGGCCTCGGCAAGGGCGTTCTCAAGATTATGTCGAAGATGGGCATCTCAACAGTGTCGTCTTACTCGGGCGCTCAGGTTTTTGAGGCAATAGGCCTGAGCCAAGAATTCGTCGACACCTACTTCACTGGCACAACCAGCCAACTCGGTGGCATTGGCATCGACGTGATTCACCAAGAGATTGTCGCTCGACACAAGAGCGCCTACCCACTCGAGCGCGCGACCAACCCGCACACTGCACTAGAAACTGGTGGAGAGTACCAGTGGCGTCGCGATGGCGCACCTCACCTTTTCAACCCTGAAACGGTTTTCAAACTTCAGCACTCCACCAAAACCAAACGGTTCGACATCTTTCGTGAGTACACCAAGAGTGTCGACGAGCAGGCAGAGCGCCTAATGACGCTTCGCGGCCTGTTCACGATTCGCGAGGGTGCCCGACCAGCTGTTCCACTAGATGAAGTTGAGCCGATTTCGGCCATCGTAAAGCGCTTTTCCACCGGAGCGATGTCTTACGGTTCTATCTCGCCTGAGGCGCATGAAAATCTTGCGATAGCGATGAACATGCTCGGTGGCAAGTCGAACACCGGTGAAGGTGGCGAAGATGTAGAGCGTCTGCTCGACCCTGCGCGACGCTCGAGCATTAAGCAGGTGGCATCAGGACGTTTCGGCGTAACTAGCATGTACCTCACCCATGCCGACGACATTCAGATCAAAATGGCTCAAGGTGCAAAGCCGGGTGAAGGTGGTCAGCTTCCGCCAAACAAGGTTTACCCGTGGATCGCAAGAACTCGACATGCCACCCCTGGAGTTGGGCTCATTTCGCCACCACCACACCACGACATTTACTCGATTGAAGACCTAAAACAACTCATCTTCGACCTGAAGCGAGCGAACCGCGAGGCGCGCGTGCACGTCAAGCTGGTGAGCCAGGTTGGTATCGGTACCGTTGCCGCCGGCGTCGCCAAAGCAAAGGCCGACGTAATTCTTGTTTCGGGCTTCGACGGAGGCACCGGCGCTTCACCTCTGAACTCGCTAAAACACGCCGGCACTCCCTGGGAACTGGGTCTTGCCGAAGCACAGCAGACCTTGATGGTCAACGGGCTTCGCGGTCGCGTTTCGGTTCAGGTCGATGGTCAGATGAAGACCGGCCGCGATGTGATCATTGCAGCACTGCTAGGCGCCGAAGAGTATGGCTTTGCGACCGCTCCACTCGTGGTTTCGGGTTGCATCATGATGCGAGTTTGTCACCTCGACACCTGCCCGGTTGGCGTTGCCACTCAGAACCCCGTTCTGCGCGCGCGCTTCGACGGCAAACCAGAATTCGTAGTCAATTTCTTCGAATTCCTGGCCCAAGAAGTACGCGAATACCTCGCCGCCTTAGGTTTCAGAACTCTTGACGAAGCAATCGGTCACAGCGAAATGATCGACGTAAACAGAGCTATCAACCACTGGAAAGCCGATGGGCTTGACCTTTCGCCGATTCTGGCGGCACCGAGCCTGCCTAGCGATTCACCGAAACGTCGTGTAACGAGCCAAGACCACGAACTAGAGAAGCACTTTGACTTCAAGTTGCTCGAGGCAGCATCATCTGCATTGGCCGATGCCACTCCGGTGAAAATTGAACTCCCGATTACCAACGTCGATCAGGCGGTAGGCACCATCCTCGGAAACGAAGTGACTAAGGCTTACGGCGCTGAAGGACTTGCCGAGTCGACCATCGATATTCGTCTTCGCGGAGCCGCCGGGCAATCGTTCGGAGCGTTTATTCCAAAGGGAATCAAACTGACTCTCGAGGGCGATGCCAACGACTACGTTGGCAAGGGTCTATCGGGCGGTTCGATCGTAGTCAGACCGGATCGTGAATCAATGTATGCCGCCGAGCAGAACATCATTGCGGGTAACGTGATCGGTTATGGCGCTACCTCAGGAACCATATTCCTTCGCGGAATGGTGGGGGAGCGTTTCCTAGTTCGCAACTCCGGAGCTACCGCCGTTGTTGAAGGTGTCGGAGACCACGCACTCGAATACATGACCGGTGGCACGGCCGTTATTCTCGGTCGCACCGGGCGTAACCTAGGCGCAGGAATGTCTGGCGGTCAGGCTTTTGTTTACAAACTGCGTGCAGATCGGATCAACGCTGAGGCACTTGCCGCAGCTGAAATCCACCTTCGTGAGCTTGGTGAAACCGAAGCGGCCGAGCTCAAGTCGCTGCTTGAGCGTCACCATGCAGAAACCGGTTCGCTCTTAGCAGAGCGCTTGCTTGCCGACTGGGATAACACAGTTCAACACTTCACCCAATTGCTACCGAGCGACTACGCGAGCGTTCTAGAGATACGCGCTGAAGCTAAGGCAACCGGAGTCGATCCAGACGGCGACGAAACCTGGGCCAAGATTTTGGAGGTTACCAATGGCTGATCCGCGCGGATTCCTCAAAGTAACCGAACGTGAAACCGCGGCCCGCCGTCCGGTTGACGTTCGCATTCTCGACTGGAAAGAAGTTTACGAACGCCGCGACAAGGGCGTTATTCAGCAACAGGCCTCGCGATGCATGGACTGTGGTGTGCCGTTCTGTCACCAAGGATGCCCACTTGGAAACCTGATTCCCGAATGGAACGATCTAACCTGGCGCGCAGACAACAAGGGTGCAATTGAGCGCCTACACAAAACCAACAATTTCCCTGAGTTCACCGGACGCCTGTGCCCGGCGCCTTGCGAAAGCTCTTGCGTGCTTGGTATCAACCAACCAGCTGTGACCATCAAAGAAATCGAAGTTTCGATTATCGATGATGCCTTCGACAACAACTTCGTTCAGCCACACCAACCCGAGCGTCTCACCGGCAAAACCGTGGCCGTTGTTGGCTCTGGGCCAGCCGGATTGGCGGCCGCTCAGCAGCTCACCCGGGCCGGTCACACCGTTGCCGTATACGAGCGAGACGATCGAATCGGTGGATTGCTTCGCTACGGTATTCCAGATTTCAAGATGGAAAAGTCGCACCTCGACAGACGACTAGCCCAGATGGAAGCCGAAGGGACTCGCTTTCGCCCAGGTGTCTGCATTGGCTCGGACATTACTTGGACCGAACTCAAAGCCCGCTACGACGCGGTGCTAATTGCAACCGGAGCGACAAAGCCTAGAGACATAGAAATTCCAGGTCGAGACCTAGACGGCGTTCACTTTGCCATGGATTACTTGGTTCCGGCTAACAAGCTCGTTGCTGGCGATGAGGTCTCAGACCAAATCACTGCAACCGGTAAGCGCGTCATCATTCTCGGCGGTGGCGACACCGGAGCCGACTGCCTCGGTACCGCAACCCGGCAGGACGCATCCTCGGTTATCACTTTGGCAATTGGTGCCCAGCCGCCTAGCGAGCGTCGCGCCGACCAGCCTTGGCCAACGTTCCCAACGCTGTTCGAAATTGCCAGCGCTCACGAAGAGAACGGCACCAGAACCTATCTCGCCTCGACGGTCGAATTCGTTGGCAAAGACGGCAAGGTTACCGGCGTCAAAGTTGCCGAAACCGAATTCGTTGATGGCAAACGCCTGCCTAAGCCGGGTACCGAGCAGATTATCGAGGCTGACCTCGTGCTTTTGGCCCTTGGTTTTACCGGCCCCGAAACCGACACGCTGACCCCGCAGGCAAAGATCACACTCGACTCTCGTGGCAACATTAACCGCGATACCAAATGGACCACCAACGAACCTGGTGTTTTTGTGGCTGGCGATGCTGGCCGCGGACAAAGCCTTATCGTTTGGGCCATCGCAGAAGGTCGCGCCGCTGCAGCCGCGATCGATGAGTTTTTAGAAGGAACCACTGAGCTACCTGCTCCGGTGAAAACAACTGACAAACCAATCTCGGTTTACAACTAACCAGACTGGATCGGCAAATCGCCGAAACAACAGAATGAGGAAAAGATGAGACGCGCAAAGATTGTTGCGACCCTAGGGCCGGCGACCTCGAGCTACGAGAATATTCGCGCCATTGTCGAGGCCGGCGTAGACGTCGCCCGAATGAACCTGAGCCACGGCTCGTACGATGTGCACGAGGAGGTCTTTCGTAACGTGCGCAAGGTTGCGGCTGACACCGGCAAGGCAATCGGAATCCTGGTGGACCTTCAGGGCCCAAAGATTCGTCTCGGCCGTTTCGCCGATGGTCCAGTCATGCTCGAAAAAGGCGCTACCTTCAAGATCACAATCGAAGATATCCAGGGCGATGTCAACATCTGTGGCACAACCTTCAAAGGTTTGCCGGGAGATGTCAAGCCTGGTGACTCGCTTCTGATCGACGATGGCAAGGTTGCCCTTCGTGCCACCGAAGTATCTGCCACCACGGTAACCACTGTCGTCGAGGTTCCTGGCCCCGTCAGCAACAACAAGGGCATCAACCTTCCAGGTGTAGCAGTAAATGTTCCAGCGCTTTCCAAGAAAGACGAAGAAGACCTTCGATGGGCGCTAAAGCTTGGCGCCGACATCATCGCCCTTTCTTTCGTTCGTAACGCCAGCGACATCATTCGGGTTCACGAAATCATGCGCGAAGAGGGCGTTTTTCTTCCGGTCATCGCCAAGATCGAAAAGCCACAGGCGGTAGAGGCTCTCGAAGAGATCATCGACGCTTTTGACGGCGTGATGGTTGCCCGTGGAGACCTAGGAGTCGAACTGCCGCTGGAGCAGGTTCCGCTAGTACAGAAGCGTGCAGTAGAGCTTTCGCGCCGTTGGGCAAAGCCTGTAATCGTTGCCACCCAGATGCTTGAATCGATGATTGACAACGCTCGCCCTACCCGCGCAGAAGCGTCAGACGTTGCAAACGCGATTCTCGATGGCGCCGACGCAGTCATGCTTTCGGGTGAGACTTCGGTTGGTAAGTACCCGGTAGAAACCGTGGCCACCATGGCGCGCATCGTGGAATCAACCGAAGAAAACGGAATGGACCGCATTCCACCTCTAGGCACCCGCCCACACACTCATTCGGGCGCTGTGTCTTTGGCCGCTGTTGAGATTGCCGAGCTGCTCGGGTCTAAGTTTGTTTGCGTATTCACCGAAAGCGGCGACTCCTTTCGTCGCGTTTCGAGACTCCGCTCATCGGTACCAACCATTGCCTTCACTCCAAGTGAAGTAACCCGCAACCGCCTGGCTCTCTCGTGGGGTGCCCAGACCTACATCGTAGATAAAGTCACCCACACCGACGAGATGATGCACCAGGTCGACCAAATCGTATTGCGCGAGGGTCTTTGCCAAATCGGCGACGAAGTTGTTGTTGTAGCCGGAACACCGCCGGGCATCCCTGGTTCGACCAACTCACTTCGCGTTCACAAGGTTGGAGATGCAGCCGATTTTGCTGCTGGATTCGCGCGATAGAAGTTTCACCGTTTAAATAAAAAAAGTGGCGAGGGAAACCTCGCCACTTTTTTTATTGTGCCGGAAGTGGGATTCGAACCCACACGTCCTTTCGAACAAAGCATTTTGAGTGCTCCGCGTCTGCCGTTCCGCCATTCCGGCTCGCACAACAAAAAGAAGTCTACCGAAAGATTTCGGGCTTGTAGATGCTTCGGCATCCGATAAAGTTGTGCCCATGTCTGAACAAACGAGTAGAACCGCATTGGTTGCCGAAGATGAAGCAATCATTCGCCTCGATATCGTCGAAACCCTCCGCGAGGCCGGTTTTGATGTAGTTGCAGAAGCCGGCGACGGCCTAGCCGCGGTCGAACTCGCCAAGACGCACAAGCCAGACATTATTGTCATGGACATCAAGATGCCTCACATGGATGGCATCGAGGCCGCCGAGCAGATTCGCGAACTAAAGATTCCAGTGGTGCTGCTCACCGCTTTCAGTCAGCGTGAACTTGTGGAAAGAGCATCCGAGGCTGGAGCCATGGCTTACGTGGTCAAGCCGTTCTCACCATCAGATCTGCTACCTGCGGTTGAGATCGCCCTGAGCCGTCACGCGCAGCTATCAGCCCTGGAGCACGACATTGCAGACCTGCAGGAGCGTTTGGAGACCCGTAAACTTATCGACCAGGCAAAGGGCATGCTCATCGCTAAAAACTTGGTAAAAGACGAACCGGATGCCTTCAGATGGATTCAGAAATCATCGATGGATCGTCGACTCACAATGGCGCAGGTTGCCAGAACGGTTATTGAACAGCTTTCTGAAAAGCCGGCGACTGAATAGTGTTTAGCGACGGTCTCGCAAGAGATTAGTAATACGAACAGTCGATAGGCGACGTCCGGCCTCGTCTTCCACCGCAATCTGGTGCACCGTGAGAGTGCTACCGAGCGTGATTGCCTCACAGGTAGCTGTTACAACTCCCTCTCGAGCCGAGTTTGAGTGTGAAGCATTCACCTCAATGCCAACCGCGAATTTATTTTTAGTGTGCGCCCAAACATTTGCGGCCATCGAACCTAGCGATTCGGCTAAAACCACATAGGCACCGCCGTGTAAAAGACCAAGTGGCTGACGATTACCCTCAACCGGCATAGTAGCCACGGCACGCTCAGCGCTCAGCTCTAGCAATTGCACGCCCATGCGCTCGGCAAGTTCTCCAACGCCACGGGTTTCAAACAGGGATCGCGCATCGTCGGAGAGTTTCGGTTCGAGATTGGTCATTCCAGCTCCAAGTGCAGGTCGGTTTGGCAGATTAGGCTTGCGGTATGAACGCTAGCCCCAAGCCTACTCTGCTGTTGATTGATGGTCACTCGCTGGCATTCAGGGCTTTCTACGCGCTTAGCCCAGATTCGTTCAAAACTTCTGACGGCCAGCACACCAATGCCGTGCACGGCTTCATCTCGATGATGCTCAACATTCTGCAGGCCGAACAACCAACTCACTTGGCCGTTGCGTTTGACCTTTCAAGATCGTCTTTTAGAACCGAGCAGTACCCGGCCTACAAGGGCACCCGCGGTGAAACCCCGCCGGAGTTCAACGGCCAAACCGAACTTTTGCAAGAAGCACTAGCTGCCATGAACATCGTTACGTTGACCAAGGTTAACTTCGAGGCTGACGACATCTTGGCCACACTCTCGCAGGTAGGGCACGACGCAGATTTCAACGTTTACGTAGTCTCTGGTGACCGCGACACCTTTCAGCTGATTTCTGAGCGCACCACCATCTTGTACCCGGTAAAGGGTGTAATGAACCTCGCTCGCATGAACGACGAAGCGGTGTACGAGAAATACGGAGTTCACGCCAATCAGTACTCGGATCTCGCAGCACTTGTGGGGGAGACCTCCGATAATCTGCCTGGAATTCCGGGGGTCGGCCCTAAGACTGCAGCGAAATGGCTTCAGGAGTATGGCAGCCTCGAGGCGATTCTGGCTAACGCCGACTCGATTGGCGGCAAGGTTGGTGAGAGCCTACGCGAGCACCGCGAAGAGGCAGTGCGAAACCGCAAGCTAAACCGCCTGCTACGCGACCTAGAACTCCCCGTAACACTCGATCAGCTGGTTCTCGGGCCGGTGAACACCGAAGAAGTGAAGCGGGTGTTCTCGAAGTTGCAGTTCAGAAGCCTCACCGAGAGAGTTCTGCGACTTCGTGGCGCTAAGGGATCGCCCGAAGTTGAGGTGGCCGAGTCTGCTAGCGAGCCAGATGAGGTTGAAGCGCCGCGTCAAATCTTTGATGTTCCAGTTCAGCCGGAGAGCCGAGTGGCGACCATCGCCGAACTTTTGACCCTAGCTGCCACCAACACCTTGGGCGTTTCATTCGAATTCTCAGAGGGCGCCCTCGTGGCAGTCGGAGTAGCCAGCAGAACCGAACGAGTTCTGGTGCGAGTAGACAAAAGCAACGCGACAGAAGTCGATGCCTTCTTGGCCGACGAGTCGCTTCGAAAGAGCATGTTCGGCGCAAAAGACCTTGAGCGCCAACTTATTCAAGCCGGGCATGCTCTAGGTGGAGTTGAAACCGATGTTTTGCTCGTCGCCTATCTGCTAAACCCAGTGCGACGCGGTTATGAACTCGACTCCCTCGCCGAAGAGTATTTGGGGCTATCGGTTAAACGAGGCGACAGCAACCAGCTCATTCCTGAGAACGCCGCCGATTGTTCCTTGGATGCCTGGATCACTGCGCTGCTGAGCGAAGCGCTTTGGCCCCAGATTGAAGAAACCCAGCAGGGGTCGGTCTACCGTGAGATCGAAGCACCGTCGAGTCCAGTACTCGCCAAGATGGAAGCAGTTGGCGTTCGCGTCGACGAAGCAAAGCTAGCAACCATGTTCGAAGAACTCACCAGCGAGGTGGCCGAAGCCGAACGCGCATGCTTCGCCATCATCGGCAAAGAGATCAATCTCTCATCGCCCAAGCAGTTGCAGACAGTCTTGTTCGAAGACCTGGGTATGGTCGGCAACAAAAAGGTTAAAACCGGGTTCTCAACGAACGCCGAATCTTTGACCACTCTGTTTGAAGAAACCGGGCACCCTTTTCTCGAAGCGCTCTTGAAGCACCGCGAGGTTACCAAGATTCGCCAAATGGTTGAGGTGCTTCGCAAATCGATTAGCGCCGATGGTCGAGTGCACACCAACTACGTGCAAACGGGAACCTCAACCGGCCGCCTCTCTAGCGAAGGCCCAAACCTTCAGAACATCCCGATCAAAACCGAACGCGGACGCGAAATGCGCGATTCGTTCATAGTTGGCGATGGTTTTGAAACTCTTCTCACCGCCGACTACTCGCAGATCGAAATGCGTATTATGGCGCACCTGAGCGAAGACGAAGGGTTGATCGAAGCCTTCAATACGGGTGAAGACCTGCACCGCTTTGTTGGAGCGAGACTCTTTGGCGTTGCCCCCGCCGATGTGACTGGGGCAATGCGATCCAAGGTAAAGGCAATGTCATACGGCCTGGTTTACGGTCTAAGCGAATATGGGCTCGCCAAGCAACTGCGCATCTCCAATGCCGAAGCAAAGCAACTCATGTCTGACTATTTCGAACGCTTCGGGGGAGTGCGACGCTATTTGGCTAGCGTCGTCGACCACGCCAAGCTGAATGGCTACACCGTAACCACCTTCGGTCGCAGACGGCCTTTTGATGACTTGAAGAGCCCAATCTTTCAAATCCGCGAGAACGCCAGGCGCGCAGCGCTCAACGCCCCTATCCAGGGAACGGCAGCCGACATTATGAAGCTAGCGATGATTCAAATCGACCACGCCATGAGCGACGCCAATCTCAGAAGCCGCATGTTGCTTCAGGTTCACGACGAATTGGTGTTCGAAGTTGCCAACGGAGAGCTCGAAAAGCTTAAAACCCTAGTGATGCAGCACATGACTGGCGTTGTGAAACTGAGCGTGCCGCTCGAAGTTCACGTCGGAATCGGCAAAAGCTGGGATGCCGCCGGCCACTGATATGGCCTTTGAAACGCTCGCCAGAGCCAAACTATTGGGCTAGGCTATAGGGGCGTGCAAACGCGTAATCC
>JAHEAT010000090.1 GCA_024642605.1 Microbacteriaceae bacterium | reverse complement strand
GCTGCCATTTGGTTCAACTGGAAGCTGCCAGCCTGGCGACTCTAGCCTCTAGAACTTCGAGCGAATAGCCCAGAGGTCGGCGAACACCGGGCGAAATAGCGTCGAAGCTAGGTAGTCAACGCCAGCCGAACCGCCGGTGCCAGACTTGCGACCAATCGTGCGCTCAACCATTTTTACGTGACGATAACGCCACTCTTGCAGGCCTTCATCCAAGTCGACCAAACGCTCACAAACCGCAGCCGCATCGGCATCATTGCGGTGCACCTCGAGCAACATCTGCTGCACGCGTTCATCGGAGTGATAGCCAACCGAAACATCTCGATAAAGCAAGTCGTTGGGCACGGCGTGGCCGCGGCCGGCAAGGTAGCGAAGCGCCGAATCCCAGAGGGCGGGGCGCCGCATGGCAGCCTCAACCCGAGAACGAGCCGGCGATCCATAGATGAGGTGCTCGGCCAGGCCCATTCCCGAAGATTTGTCGGCGTCGGCTCCGGCCGGGTCGCGGCGGCCGAGAACAGCTTCGAACTCTCTAAACTGAGCCGATTGAAAACCGCTCGACGACTGCAAGAAGCCGCGAAACGAGCTGAACTGCAGCGGGGTCATGGTTTCGAGAATGTCGATTTGAGCCACGCAGGTTTTCATGATGGTTCGCATGCGGCCGAGTAGGGCAAGCGACCGGTGAGTGTCGCCAGCGTCGAGTGCGGTTTGCAGCGCGGCCGCCTCGTGCAGCAGCTGCTTGAACCACAGTTCGTAGGTTTGGTGAATGATGATGAACAGCATCTCATCGTGCTCGGGGCCGTCAGATTCGGGCTTCTGAAGTTCGAGCAACTCATCGATCTTCAAATACGAGATGTAGGTGAGCGCTTTGTCGTGGCGGTTGCCGCCCTGCTGGTTGCCGCTCATGTCACTCTGCTTCCGTTGTCTTCAATCCTGAGGTAATCCTTGTTGGCCACCGAATCACGGATGCGCTCGAAGCCGGTCCACACTTCGGTGTAACTGGTTGGCAGGGGAGCGATTGCTAGGCGAATGGAGTTGGGAGTGCGGTAGTCGGGAACCACGGCCGAGAACTTGCGCAGTGCCGCCGCGATGCGCTTCGCTTCTGGGTGACCAACGGTGATGTGGCCGCCGCGTCGGGCTGCATCGCGAGGTGTCATGAGGGTAAAGCCCAGAGGTTCAAGCCAGGCATCGAAAAGCTCGATCATCATGTTCGTGCCAACCGCTGCCTTGTGGGCGATTGCTTTGATGCCGGCGCGCTCGATCATTTCGAAACTAGCCTGCACGCCGCGAATACCGATGATGCTGGGGCTGGCGATCTGAAAGCGACGGATGGTGTCGGCTGGTTCGAAAAACGCACCCATTTCGAACTGGGCGTCTTGCGCGAACCATCCTTGAATCGGAACGCGAAGTTCGTTCTGAATACGTTTGCTCACGAAGAGCCAAGCGGGGGCACCTGGGCCGGCGTTTCCGTACTTATAGGTGCAGCCAACCGCGAGGTCGACACCGTTGGCATCGAAGTCGAGCTCAATAGCGCCAGCCGCGTGGCTGGCGTCCCACACCACAAGAATTCCGTGTTTGCGGCACAGGTCGGTGATGGCTTTGATGTCGGGGCGCGACCCAGAGCGGTAGTGAATAGCCTGCATGGTCACGAGAGCAACATCGTCGTTTAGGTGCTCAGCAAGGGTTTCGGCTGTAATCAGCTCGTTTTCGCAATCGACGGGCACCGAGCCTGGGCCACCGCTGCCATCATTGTCGAGAGTCACGATGTTGAGCCCGTGTGCCTTTGCTATTCCGTCGAGAATGTAGCGGTCGGTGGGAAAGTTCGCCGCGTCGATAATCACGGTCTTGCGGCCAGGGCGAGCCTTTATGGCGGCCAGGCAGAGTTGGTAAAAGTTCACCGATGTGGTGTCACACACCAGCGTTTGGCCCGGGCCTGCACCCAGAACTGCCCGTGCAAGCAAATCGCCTGCCGGTTGCGCTGCGTCGATCCAGTGCGCCCAGCCATCGACAAGTTCGGTACCCCACTCGTTCACCAAGAAGTGGTTGATGCGCTCGATGGTGTCAATCGGAAGCCGCCCGAGTGAGTTGCCGTCGAGGTAGCAAAGGTTGGGGTCAGTGATCACAAACTGGTCGCGAAAGTGAGCCAGCGGGTCTTGAGCATCGAGCTGTTCGGCATAGGCGCGGGAGGTCGGCTGCACGGGTTCCTTCTTCTTCGGAGGTTGGTTTCAGCCTACTCCTGACGCCTATTAACATTTTTTTGAAAAAATCGGTCAGAGCGAAATTCAGTGCTAAATTTCGTATCAGAGGTGGGAGAAATGGAAAGAATCATGACGGAGATTGCAACCAGCATCTCAGAGTTCAAAAAGAACCCCAACGAAGAGGTAAGACGCGCCGGCAAAAAGGCTTTTGCAGTTTTGACCAACAACAAACCAAGTTTCTATGTGCTTTCGCCCGAGCTTTATGACGAAATCATGGAAAGAATCTGGGAGTTGGAGATGTCAGAGACTCTAACCCAACGCCTCGCTGCGCGATCCGAGTCAATCAAAGTCGACATCAAAGATCTGTAGTGCTGGCTTTTTCGCTTACATTTCATCCGAGTGCTTTAGCCGAGTTCCAAGCCCTAGATAACAGCGTGAGCTCGGTACTTGCAAAACGGCCTCAAGAGAGGCTCGCGGCACCACGAGTGGAATCCGACCGGCTTTCTGGCCCACTTTCAAACTGCTACAAAATACGAAACGGCAAAACTGGTCACAGACTCGTCTACGAGGTTATCGACAGCGAGAGTACTTTGTATGTGGTGGCGGTTGGCAAGCGGGTTGATAAGTCCGTTTATAAGACGACCACTGCACGCATTTAGTCGAGCATTTGTGTGGCAGCCAGCTCCTTGTAGAGCGGCGTTGACTTGAGCAACTCGTGGTGTGTTCCAGAGCCCACGATTTTGCCCTTCTCCATCACAATGATCTGGTCGCTATCAACCACCGTTGACAGGCGGTGAGCAATCACGATCATGGTGCGGTTCTTAGCCACGGCGTCAATTGCCTCGCGCATGCGCTGCTCGTTCAAGCCGTCGAGCGACGAAGTAGATTCATCGAGCAGAAGAATCGGCGGGGCGGCTAGCAGCGCGCGAGCGATTGCCAAACGCTGACGTTCACCACCCGAAAGCATGATGCCCTGCTCACCAACCTCGGCGCTCAAGCCTTTCTTGTTGCGCTTGAGAACCTCGCTTAGGTTCACCTCCGACAGAACCTTCTTGAGTTCTTTGTCGGTGGCGTCTGGCTTACCAATCAGCAGGTTGTCACGGATGCTTCCAGCCAAAACCGGTGCGTCTTGCTCAACGTAACCTATTTGCCCGCGCAGGTCGCTGCGGCTGATGCCGCGAACCGACTGGCCGTCGAGCAGAATATCTCCGGCTTGAGGCTCGTAAAAGCGCTCGATGAGAGAGAGCGTGGTCGATTTGCCCGAACCGGACGGGCCGACGATTGCCACTCGACTGCCGCGCTCAATCTTGAACGAAATGCCATCGAGAATGGTCGGTGCTGGGGTTGATGCGTCGGTTGCGGCGTAAGCGAACTTCACCTTCTTGAACTCGATTGCGGTCTTGTTGTTTGCTTTTCGAGCAACCGGGGCGTGCGCCACCTCATCTTCGGTTTCTAGTGGAAGGTCGACGATTTCTTGAATTCTAGCCAGCGCTCCAAGAGCGCTCTGCACCGATGAGTAGGCGCCGAAGGCCTGGCCCACGGGACGAATCATGAGGAACATGAGCAAGATGAACGTGATGAGGTTAGCGACGTCGGTTTGCCCCGCTGCGACGCGGTAGCCTCCCACACCGAGCACAACCATGAAAGCTCCGTTGGCTGCGAGACCGCCAATCGGAGTGATCCAGGCGTTGATTCCGGCTATCTTTACACCCTGCTCGTAGGCCTGCTTCGCTTCGCTGTTGATGTGGTCGGTTTCGCGAAGTTCGGCACGGGCTGCGCGAATGGTGCGCACCGCACTCAGCGCACGTTCAACACTGGCGGCCATATCACCCACTCGGGCCTGAGCCTTGGTGGTTGCCGAGCGAATTCGACGCGCCGAGAAGCCGATGCTCGCGATTGCAACCGAAATCATTAGCAGGGTTAGGCCTAAAAGGAGTGGGTCGATGATTGCCATGG
>JAHEAT010000013.1:7706-20656 GCA_024642605.1 Microbacteriaceae bacterium | reverse complement strand
TCTGCAAAGTTCTTGGCTCGCGCCTGGAGAACTGCCAACGATGTTACATCAGAGATTGGCGTCGATTTCGCAAACGGAAACCCTGAGCTTCGCAAAGCAACCCATTCGTTCTTGAGAGACTTCAGCCCGCTGATTGAATCGTTCAAGTTCAACGTTGGAGTGGCCAAGGTCATGGAGTTGGTGAATGCCACCCGTAAGGCAATCGACGGCGTTGCCGGGCCAGCCGACCCTGCTGTTCGCGAAGCGGTTGAGGTTATCGCCAAATCGTTATCGCTGTTCGCTCCTTATACGGCCGAAGACATGTGGCAGAAACTCGGGCAAAAACCCGGAGTCGCGCTTGCCGGTTTGCAAGACTTCGAACCTGCTCTCGTGACCGAATCGAGCGTAGTTGCAGTGGTTCAGGTAGATGGCAAGGTACGAGACCGCCTTGAAGTTGCGCTCGATATCAGCGCGGATGACCTCCAAGCATTGGCCATGGCTTCTGATGCAGTCACTCGCTCAATCGGTGACCGCAAAATTGCGGCGATCATCGTGCGAGAGCCGAAGTTAGTAAACATCGCCACCCGCGAGTAGTTTCGTCAGCCAACTTTCCACAGTTTTGGTTAGGTTGGCGTCAAGCATTGTTCGGGCCTCTAACTTGGTGACGTGCTCTCTTTCAAGTCTCTGGTAAACAAGTTCACTGCTCTCGATTCACGCATTCGCAAACGCCTGTTTTTAGCTGCCTTAGCTGTGGTGTGCGTTGCTGCCTGGCTCATAACTACACCGGCTCAAGAAGAAGTGGTTTCGCTGGCTAAAACGAGCGAGTCCACTGGCGAGCTTGTCATCGAGCCGGAGGCTATCTTTGTGCACGTAGCAGGCGCGGTGAAGCATCCTGGGGTATACCCAGCGCCTAAGGGTTCGCGAATCTTCGAGTTGGTTGCGTTGGCTGGGGGTTTCGCCACCAAGGCCGACCAATCGAGCGTAAATCTCGCTAGAACGGTAGAAGATGGCGAGCAAATATCCATTCTCAAAGTTGGCGACTCGAGTAGTTCTGAAGGTATCTCCACGACGGCAACCAATACTGCCTCGAAGATCAACATAAATCGAGCCACGCCTGCTGAACTCGAAAGCCTTCCGGGTGTCGGGCCAAAACTCGCCGGGCGAATAATGGACTGGCGAACCGCAAATGGTGGGTTCAACCACATCGCCGATCTATTAGAGGTTGGAGGTATCGGCGACAAGCTCTACGCGGCCATAAAACCCATGGTCATGCTTTGATTCCAATCGCGATCGCCTTGGCCTTTTGGCTGAAACTTGCGGCTGAATCTAGTGGTCTGGCATGCATGTTCACCAACTTCGCTGGCGCATCAGTCACTTGGCTACTGGTGCATTTTGGATCACGCAGAGTATCGATCGTTTCGAAGGCGCATCGAAGAATTGCAGTTCTGGGTTTTGCCACGGTATGTGTTCTCGGTTCTGCTTTGTTTACTCTCGGTTTGCAGAACATCGGTACCGCAAAACCAGCATTTGCAGTCTCCCAGACCGAGACAGTTGGTTCAGCAACGCATTCGTCAGAAGTTGGCAGTGGATTGCTGAGTTTTGTTGAAGCAGCCAAACAAAGATTTGAGGTTCAGACCGCAGGAGTGAACAACGATGCTCGAGCGCTAGTACTGGGGTTATCTATTGGCGATGATTCGGCACTCAGTACCGAGACCTCAGACCGTCTCAAAGTTCTTTCACTTACGCACCTCAGCGCAGTCTCAGGAGCAAATTGTGCAATCGTGTTGGGCGGCGTTCTATTGCTACTCAGACGATTCACCATTTCAAGGCCCGCGCGAGTTGTGTTCGCTTTGCTTGCACTTGTTTTGTATGTTCTCGTCGTTGGGCCGCAACCTTCGGTACTCCGATCGGCAATAATGGCCGGCTTGATCATTCTGTCGATGTCGGGTGGGCGAAAGGTGCCGCCGCTAGTCGCGCTCGCTTGGTCGGTGATTCTAGTTCTTCTAATCTGGCCTTCCATGGCAGGCGAGCTCGGGTTACTTCTTTCGGTAGCCTCAACCGCGGCCATTCTGATCTTGGCCCCTAAGTTGTTTGAGCGCTGGCGTTCAATCATGCCCAAGTGGCTTGCAGCTTCGCTGGCAGTTACCGTAGCGGCGCAACTTTGGTGCTTGCCAATGCTAGAGCCCCTTCAGGGTGGGCTACCGACCTATTCGATATTGGCCAACTTGCTTGCCGAACCTTTGGTGGCACCCATCACGGTACTCGGCATAGCAGCACTCATTTGCGCAGCAGGAGGAGCACCTCTGGCAGGTGTGCTGACCTTTTGCGCGAGCATCCCAGCCAATGCAATCGTTCAAGTGTCAAAACTCGCCGATTTGCCGGCGGCAACACTTTGGTGGCCAAGCGGATACCTTGGCGTTATCGCCACCGGCAGTCTCGTGCTAGCCGGCAGCGTCTACTTCTTTTCGCGAAGGCGACTAGCCCTAACTATTTCTGCGGTCATGGCGATTCTGTTAGGGCTAACTGCGAGTTCAGCTGCTCGAACATTCGTGAGTTGGCCGTCGAACGACTGGCAGATAGTTGCCTGCGATGTAGGGCAAGGCGACGGTCTGGTGGTTCGCTCAGAAGGCGCGATTGCGGTAATCGATGTTGGCCGCGACCCGAAACCAATCGATGGTTGCCTCAAACGACTGGGGGTTAGAAGCATCGATTTACTGGTGCTCACCCACTTTGATGCCGACCACATTGGCGGGCTTTCCGGTGCCATTAGCTCAAGACATGTGGCACTCGCAATGCTGACACCATTTCTCGACGAACGCCCGCTTGCACATCTTTCAAAAAAACTTCTACACGATGCATCAATCGAAACCATGACGGGGGAGTGCTGCATGCAGGGCAAGCTCGGCGCGGCAACTTGGCAGGTGATTGAGCCCGAGCCAAACGCAAGAGGCTCCGATGATTCCAACGACGCAAGCATCACCATGACTTTTAGGCTAGACGGGGTCGACCTTTTCACCTTCGCCGATCTTGGAGAAAAGGGCCAAATGCGAGCGGTCGAGTATCACCAAGCGTTGCTCTTTAGGCGACCCAACATTCCTCTGGTAGTAAAAGTTAGTCACCACGGATCTGGCGATCAGTATCCAGAGTTATTTGAACAGTTGCGCCCGGAGGTGGCCTTGTTTTCTGTAGGTGAGCGAAACCCATACGGGCATCCGACAGCACGCACCCTGAGGATATTTCAAGATGCATCTTCAGAAATTTTGCGCACCGATCAACAAGGTTCGATCTCGGTAGCGATAAGACATGGCGAGTTAGTCGTCGGTTCGTCGGGTCACGGTTAGGCTTTTCGGGTGAGTTCGGCAAAAAAGGTAGATTGGCGCAAAGCGCATCCTGTGCCGGTCATGCTCCTATTCGGCTCCGAGCCCTATTTTGCGGGTCAAGTGGCTAAGTCGATTCGCAATCAGTTGCGTCAAAAGCACCAAGAGCTTGAAATAAACGAGGTCGACGCCTCGGAATATGTCTCTGGGATGCTCTTAAACCTGGCAAGCCCATCGCTGTTTGCCGAGCCCAGACTTATCGTTGTAGAAAATGTTGAGCGATGCACCGACGCCTTCATCGAAGATGGCAAGAGATACATAGCCAGTCCCGCTCCAGACACATACCTTCTTCTGAAGCACTCCGGCGCTACCGTTCGCGGCAAGGCCCTGCTAGATGTTCTGCGTGCCGAACCCACTGCCGTAGAGGTGGATTGCTCAAAAATTGATAAAGATCCCGACCGGGTTCGCTTCGTGCAACTGCAGTTCACAGAGGAGCAACGAAAGATCACCGATCAGGCAGTGCGTTCCCTGGTCGACGCATTCTCTGGCGATATCGCAGAACTTGCATCTGCTTGCAGCCAACTGCTAGTTGATTCTGCCGAGAGCATCACCGAAGAGATTGTTGACCGATATTTTGGCGGGCGAGTTCAGACCAGTACCTTCAAGATTGCCGACATGGCCCTGGCTGGTCGGCAGGGAGAAGCCCTGGCCCTTCTGAGGCACGGCTTCAACACTGGGCTCGATCCGGTGCCAGTGGTTGCAGCCATCGCTTCGAAGGTGCGCTTTATGGCTCGAATTCACTCAGACCGTTCGGCGACTCCGTCTTCGGTGGGTATCGAGTCTTGGAAACTCGCGAGAGTGCGCACAGATGTTCAGGGCTGGAGTGACGAAGCCCTAGGTGGCGCGCTTCAGCTAGTTGCCGAAGCAGATGCCGCCGCTAAAGGCGCTGAACGTGACCCTCAATACCGCATCGAACGCTTAGTGTCTTACATTGCCGCCAAAGGAAAACAATGATGAGCCGCAGGTTGGGTTGGCTCTCGCTTACGGCATTGCTTTTCACTTCTCTAGTGCTCAGACCCCCGCTGGCCGCTGTTGGTCCACTTCTTCCTGAACTTGCCGCCGATTTGCACATTGGGTTGGCTCAGCAAGGATTATTGACCTCGATTCCAGTTCTAAGCTTCGGATTCGGAGCTTTCGCTGGGCCTTGGTTATCGAGGCGCTTCGGTATCGATCGCTTGATGGTCATACTCCAAACTCTTCTGATCGCCTCAATCCTTCTTCGCCCCTGGTTTGGCTTCGAAGTGCTCGTTGCAACCACCGCCGTAACTGGCCTCGCAATCGCGGTGGCCAACGTCATAATCCCGGCGGTTGTTAGAGGCCGCTTCAAGAATCACGTAGCCCAGGTAACCTCGGCCTACACTCTGGTTCTCGCCTTATCGGCGAGCTTTGCCGCGGCAACGGCGGTGCCTACATCCGTGGCTCTTGCTGGCTGGCAGAACGCGATTGTCATTTGGGCCGCACCAGCCTTGCTCGCCTTGCTTTTCTGGGCCTGGCAAGCCCGTGCACTCAATCAAGGTGCAGCTGTCGCGTCTCAACCTCAAGCCGCGCATTCACAAGTGGTCAGACGCTCGCCAATTACTTGGGCCTTAGTTTGCTTCTTCGGTATTCAGTCGCTGGGCTTCTACGCAGTGCTCGCCTGGTTGCCATCGATCGCTATTGAGCGAGGATTCACACCAGATGCGGCCGGCGCATTACTCGGACTCGTGACTATAGTCGGTGTTCCAGTTGGTTTCGTTGTCTCTTCGAACCTCGGCAGATTTAAGCGTCTGGATTGGCTCGGCTTTGCAATCAGCTTCGTAACCCTTTCGGGTTTCGTTTGCCTACTTTTCGACGGTTCAGAATTGGTTGCAGGAATCCTCATGGGACTGGGAATGGCTTCGTCATTTCCTCTCTCGCTCACACTGATCAGCACCAGAGCGAGAAATCCAAGACTCACCACGCAACTTTCAGCCTTAGTGCAAGGCTATGGTTACCTCCTTTCGGCAGCTGGCACCTATGCATTTGCGGCTTTGAGAGAAGCCACCGGTGGCTGGATATGGCCGATAGTCATGCTGGCCGCTTTAACGGTCGTTCAGGCCCTTTCGAGCTTTGTGGCCGGCGGACGTGCACTCATCGAAGATCCAACTCACGAAGGCTCTCAAGACAGCGACAATTCGGAGAACGAAGTCGACCTATTTGATTCAAAATAGCGACCTGATTAAAACAAAATCCCCGCAACCTAAGCTGCGGGGATTTCTTGTTAAGTCCGATTTAGAGTGCCGAAACCTTCTTGGCAATAGCCGACTTGCGGTTTGCTGCCTGGTTCTTGTGAATGACGCCCTTAGAAACGGCCTTGTCAAGCTTCTTGTTTGCTAGCTGGAGGGCGGCGGTAGCTGCAGCCTTGTCTCCGGCAGCCGAAGCCTCGCGCACTGCGCGAACGACAGTCTTGAGCTCGCTCTTGACTGCCTTGTTGCGCTCGGTGGCCTTTAGGTTGGTGCCGATGCGCTTCAATTGTGACTTGATGTTTGCCATGTTTCACTTTCGTTTTCGGGATTGCACGTGGAAATCCCTCGAATGATTTTTGGGTGTTTGGATGGAGACACTCATCCGCTACCCGAAAAGCCTACCAGCGTCTCAACACATAGGCAAGAACGGTTCATTCGACTCGCGGTGTGCGAGAATAGAGCGGTTGCGTTCGCAGCATCAATCCAAGCCAACGAGGTAGATCTTGTCACCACGCTCAGTGCGTCGTCTCGAGCCATCGAAGACCGATCCCTCGTTCTTGCGCAACTTTTGCATCATCGCCCACATCGACCACGGCAAGTCGACTCTCGCCGACCGCATGCTTCAACTCACCGGTGTTGTCGACGACCGCTCCATGCGAGCTCAATACCTCGATCGCATGGATATCGAGCGGGAACGCGGCATCACCATCAAGTCGCAGGCCGTGCGTATGCCCTGGGATGTCGATGGTAAAACATACGCACTAAACATGATCGACACGCCTGGCCACGTCGACTTCACGTACGAGGTTTCGCGATCGCTAGCTGCTTGTGAGGGAGCTGTGTTGCTGGTCGACGCCGCCCAGGGAATCGAAGCGCAAACCCTTGCGAACCTCTACCTCGCTATGGAAAACGATCTAGAGATCATCCCGGTATTGAACAAGATTGACCTGCCTGCGGCTCAGCCCGAAAAGTACGCCGAAGAAATCGCCAGTCTGATCGGATGCGACCCGAACGACATACTCAAGGTTTCGGGCAAGACCGGTGTCGGTGTCGACGCCCTGCTCGACAGAATCATCGAGAAGATTCCGCACCCGGTAGGCGACCCAAACGCACCTGCACGCGCAATGATTTTTGACTCCGTATACGACTCGTACCGCGGAGTGGTTACCTACATAAGAATGATTGACGGTTCACTTAGCCCGCGCGAGAAGATCCAGATGATGTCGACTCGCGCGGTTCACGAACTGCTCGAAATTGGTGTCTCTTCGCCCGAGCCAGAACCAACCAAAGGCTTGGGTGTTGGTGAGGTGGGTTACCTCATCACCGGTGTGAAAGACGTTCGTCAGTCAAAAGTAGGCGACACCGTAACCACCAATGCAAAACCTGCATCCGAAGCTTTAAAGGGCTACTCGGAGCCACTTCCGATGGTGTTCTCGGGCATTTACCCAATCGACGGCAGCGATTACCCGGTGCTGCGCGAAGCGCTCGACAAATTAAAGCTCTCAGATGCTGCGCTCGTTTACGAGCCTGAAACATCCGTTGCTCTCGGTTTCGGGTTCCGCTGCGGATTTCTCGGCCTACTGCACCTAGAGATCGTTACCGAACGTCTGGAGCGCGAGTTTGGCTTAGACCTTATTGCGACTGCGCCAAGCGTTATTTACGAGGTCACCCTCGAATCGGGCAAAGAAATCACCGTGACCAACCCCAGCGAATATCCGGTTGGCAAAATCAAGAAGGTTCTTGAGCCTATGGTTCGAGCAACAATTCTCAGTCCCAAAGATTTTGTGGGAACCATCATGGAGCTCTGCCAGGAGCGCCGCGGCAACATGATCGATATGCAATACCTGGGTGAAGACCGCGTTCAGTTGCGCTACAGCCTTCCGCTCGCCGAGATTGTCTTTGACTTCTTCGACCAGCTGAAAAGCCGCACCAAGGGGTACGGATCACTCGATTACGAAGAAGCCGGCCTGGCTGAGGGCGATCTGGTTAAGGTCGACATCTTGCTTCAGGGCGAGCAGGTCGACGCATTCAGCGCGATCGTTCACCGCGAAAAGGCTTATGCCTACGGAGTCATGATGACCGGCAAGCTTCGCGAGTTGATTCCTCGTCAACAGTTTGAGGTGCCAATCCAGGCTGCAATCGGCGCGCGAATCATTGCGCGCGAGAGCATCCGTGCAATGCGTAAAGACGTTTTGGCTAAGTGTTACGGCGGCGACATTAGCCGTAAGCGCAAACTCCTCGAAAAACAAAAAGAGGGTAAGAAGCGCATGAAGATGGTTGGACGCGTTGAGGTTCCTCAAGAGGCATTCATTGCTGCCCTGTCTAGCGATAGCGATAAAAAGGGCGAAAAGAAGGGCAAGTAGTGGCCGGCCCACTGCCGATTGGCGAACCAGCGCCTACCGACGGCGCTTTGCCTTCAAGCGTTTGGAAAGGCGCTGAATCAAGAACTTTTCATGCCTACCTGCACGTGCCGTTCTGCAGAGTGCGTTGCGGTTACTGCGACTTCAATACCTACACCTCGAATGAACTTCAGGGCTTCAAACAGAGCGATTTCGCTAGCAACATCGCCTCAGAAATCGATTTAGCGTCTCGCGTGATGCACGCCGGCACCAGCTCGCCTCGACCGCTTTCCACCGTGTTTTTCGGTGGCGGCACCCCAACGCAGCTTCAGGCCAGTGAACTCACCGGAGCACTCGCCAAGCTGGTAGAAACCTTTGGCATTCAGTCCGAGGCCGAAGTTACGACCGAGGCAAACCCAGACAATGTCACCGCAGAGTATTTAGAGACGCTTGTAGCCGGAGGGTTCACCCGCGTGTCTCTCGGAATGCAGTCTGCCGTTCCCGAAGTTCTAAAAACACTCGACCGCACCCATAAACCCGCCAATGTGGCAAATGCTGTGAAGTTGGCAAAGCAGTTTGGGCTGCAGGTTTCGGTTGACCTAATTTACGGCGCACCTGGTGAAACCTTTGAACAGTGGCAACGAACCGTAGACGAGGCCCTTTCCTTCGAGACCGATCACATCTCGGCTTACGCATTGATTGTCGAAGATGGCACCAAAATGGCCAGGGACATTCGTTCTGGAGTGCTCGAACAACCCGATGAAGATCTAGAGGCTGACAAATACGAATATGCCGATGCCACCTTTGAAAAAGCTGGGCTGGGATGGTACGAACTCAGCAATTGGAGCACCTCGGTTGCGACGCAGTCGCGGCACAACATTGCATATTGGTCAGGCATGGACTGGTGGGGCTTCGGCCCTGGCGCACATAGCCACGTTGGGGGAGTGCGATGGTGGAATGCCAAGCACCCAACCACCTATTCAGCTGCTCTAAACGCAGAAAACTCACCGGCCGTCGGCAGAGAGGTGCTTAGCGACCAAATCCGATTAGAAGAACGCTTGCTTCTCGAATCGAGGCTGCGAACCGGTTTGAACCTCGAATTCGTGCGCGCGTCAAACCCAAATTTCGCATCCGTGATTTCACAGCTCATTGCCGAACAACTAATCGATGGCGCTTCGGCCATAGCCGGTCGATTGGTGCTTACTCTCAAGGGGCGACTTCTAGCCGATGCGGTAGTTCGCCGAATATTGCCTTAGTGGCGGTAATATTGGCACTCTATACATGCGAGTGCTAGTGAGGTGAAACTTGATTCATGACCGCACCCTAGATGTTTTGCGAGCCATCGTTCAGGATTACATCGCAACCAAAGAACCCGTTGCTTCTAAAACACTCGTAGACCGCCACAAGTTCGGTGTTTCTTCGGCCACGATTCGCAACGACATGGCAATTCTTGAAGAGGAAGAACTCATTGTCGCGCCGCACACTTCGAGCGGTCGCGTACCGACCGACAAGGGCTATCGACTTTTCGTCGATCGCCTCGGCGAGGTAAAACCGTTGAGCAAGGGTGAAAAGCTTGCCATCGAAACCCTCTTCGCTGGATCGACCGACCTTGACGACACCTTGGCCAAGACGGTTCGCCTGTTGGCGCAGCTAACGAACCAGGTTGCCATGGTGCAGTTTCCAACTCTTGGTAAGTCACTGGTTCGCAGCATTGAGTTTTTGTCTGTCACCGACACCCGAGTGCTTCTGCTGTTGGTTGCCGACACTGGGCGGGTGGAGCAACACATGATTGAGCTCGGCGTTCTTTATGACCGGGCTCTAATCGACGAGGTTCGCGCACGTTTGAATGCAAGCCTTGTATCAAAACAGCTCGCTCAGGTAAAAGGTTTGTTAGATGGTTTTGAGAGCAACTTTGCTTTGGAATCTAGACCCTTGGTGGCAAAACTGCTTGCGGGAGTGGTTGAGACTGTTGACGCAAACCGAACCGAAAAGCTGATTATGGCCGGAACAGCCAACTTGGCCCGACGCGAACAAGATTTTTCGGGATCTATCACGCCTGTGCTCGATGCCATTGAAGAGCAGGTTGTGCTGCTTAGGCTGATCGGCGAAATGCAGGCTGAACAGCACGGTGTAAGTCTTCGAATCGGTCGCGAAAACATGCACGAAGGCTTGGCTGAAGCCAGTGTTTTGGTTACCGGCTACGAGAACCAAGGCAGTGAGGTTGCCAAAATTGGTGTCATTGGCCCAACGCGCATGGATTATGCAGGCAACATTTCGGCCGTTCGCGCTGTTGCACGTTATCTGACGAAAATACTTGGAGAGTAATGGCAGACCACTACGAAGCACTCGGTGTTGCACGCGATGCAACCGAAGACCAGATTAAGAAGGCTTATCGCAAGCTGGCTCGCGAGTTGCACCCAGATGTGAACCCGGCGCCCGAAGCGCAGGAACGTTTCAAGAGCGTCACCCACGCATATGAAGTTTTGAGTGATCCGGAGCAGCGTCGAAACTACGACATGGGCGGCAACAACCCATTTGGAGGTTCGGCGAACTTCGGTTTTGGAGACATCTTTGACTCGTTCTTCGGCGGCGGTCAACGTGGCCCGCGTTCGCGAGTCGAGCGTGGCCAGGATGCGCTGGTAAGAGTAGACCTAACCCTCCGCGAGGTTGTGTTTGGCGCTCAACGTTCAATGGAAATCGACACCGCTGTGCTCTGCAAAACCTGCAATGGCAGTTGCTGCCAGCCCGGCACCGACCTAAGAATCTGTGATGTCTGCCGAGGAGCAGGTCAGGTGCAGCGTCAAGTGCGTTCACTTCTGGGCAACGTGCTCACCAGCGCCCCATGCAATGCTTGCCAGGGCTACGGCCAGACCATTCCGACTCCCTGCGTCGACTGCCGCGGGCAGGGGCGAGTTAGAGCTAGACGCAATCTAGACCTCAATATCCCCGGTGGAGTAGAAGACGGCCTGAGACTTCAAATGTCGGGTCAAGGCGAGGTTGGCCAAGCTGGTGGCCCGAATGGCGACATATATGTTGACATCAGTGTTCGAAGCGATGAAGTCTTTAGCCGTCAGGGTGACGATCTGGTGTGCACTCTCGAAGTTCCTCTGCACGACGCCGCTCTCGGTGCGCTAATCAAGGTAGAAACCTTTGATGGCGAGGAACAGGTTGAGATTCATCCGGGTCACCAGACGGGTGAAATTATCACACTCAAGGGCAAGGGCGTGAAACACCTTCGCTCGAACGGGCGTGGCGACCTGCACGTTAAGCTTCAGGTTTTGACGCCTACCAAGATGGACTCAAAGCAGAAGGAGTTGCTGCGCCAACTTCAGAAGCTGCGCAAAAACGACGAACCCAAGCTGGTCAAGCACAAGCCCGGACATTTCAAGGCACGTCACTAGATGGTTGAGCCACTGTTTAGGTTTGACGGCTCAATGACCGCCGGTACTACCGTCGTGCTCGCCGGCACCGAAGGGCACCACGCAGCTGCCGTGCGCCGCATGCGGGTAGGCGAAGCGATTGCGCTAACCGACGGCAAGGGCACCCGCGCACGCGGCCAGGTGTCTGAGGTTGAGGCAAAACAGGTGTCGATCAAACTCGCGACGGTTGAAACCGAAGAACCCGCGCATCCGAGGTTCACGCTCGTTCAAGCCGTAGCCAAGGGCGACCGTGACGAAATGGCAGTGCAGGCAACCACCGAACTCGGGGTCTCGAATATCACGCCGTGGCAAGCGAGCCGTTCAGTTTCTCGCTGGGATGGCAAGGAAGCCAAGAACATCGCACGTTGGCAGTCAATCGCCGACGAGGCCTCAAAGCAATCACTCAGGAGCCGCTTTGCGCAGGTGAGCGAGATTGTGTCGACGCAGGCGCTGCTAAAACGCGTTTCTATGGCTTCTGAAACCAAAACCGTTTACATCGTCTTAGACCCCACAGCCGCTGTGTCGATAGTCGATGAGACCGTCGCAAAAACCTTGTCCGATGCAGCGGAGATTGCTGTGGTTGTCGGCCCAGAAGGCGGCATTGAAACTGCAGAGCTCCAATCATTGCAAGAAGCCGGTGCCATTCGTGTTCACCTGGGCGCGGGCATACTAAGAACCTCAACGGCTGGTGTAGCAGCGGTCGCTTATCTTTCGGGTGCACTGGGTAAGTGGCAGTAGATTTGAAGCTGGAGGACCAAGTGAGCGAGTGCGTATTTTGCAAGATTGTTGCCGGTGATATTCCCGCAACCGTAATCGATTCCTCCGAGCGTTCTCTGGCTTTCGCCGACATTTCACCAAGACAGCCAGTGCACATTTTGGTTATCCCAAAGAGCCACCACGCGAATGTCACTGAACTTGCCGCGGCTGATCCAGACGCGCTGGTTGACCTAGTGCAGCTCGGGTCGCGAATCGCAGCAGAGCACACCAACGGATCGTTCCGATTCACTTTTAACACCGGTGCTGAGGCGGGCCAAACCGTATTTCACGCGCACGGTCACATTACGGCCCGCACACCTAAGGAGCCAGGTGGCAACTAAGCCCCAACAATCGGTGGAGACTTTTGAGCTCGAGTCGTTAGACCTCTCCTCGGTATTCGGCCCAGAAGACCAGCTCATCCATGTTCTAGAAGAACGCTTTGCCGACCTGCGCGTTTCTGCGCGCGGCAACAAAATCAAGATTGAAGGTGCATTCGATTCCGTTGCATCGGCCAGGAAGGCTATCGAGCAATTAGCGGCAATGGTAGCTAACGGCCGCATACCGAGTGTTGAAGATATCACCAGAGCGGTTGCCATGATTGGAACCGACTCGAAGGCTGCGGCGTCTGAGGTGTTGAGCCAAAGCATTCTGTCTTCTCGAGGTAAATCGATTAGACCCAAAACAGTCGGTCAGAAAACATATGTCGACGCCATCGACCAACACACCATTGTTTTTGGGGTTGGCCCCGCAGGTACCGGCAAAACCTATTTGGCTATGGCAAAGGCTGTGCAGGCCCTTCAACGTAAAGAAGTAAGTCGCATAATTCTTACTCGTCCAGCAGTCGAGGCGGGGGAGCGTCTGGGTTTCTTACCTGGC
>JAHEAT010000013.1:0-7696 GCA_024642605.1 Microbacteriaceae bacterium | reverse complement strand
GCACGCTAAACGACAAGATCGACCCATACCTACGCCCGTTGTTTGACGCGCTCCACGAGATGCTCGAGCCCGAAGCTGTTCCAAAGTTAATCGCAGCCGGCACAATCGAAGTCGCACCCTTGGCCTACATGCGTGGACGAACGCTAAACGATTCGTTCGTAATACTCGACGAAGCCCAGAACACCACTCCCGAGCAAATGAAGATGTTTCTAACCAGACTCGGATTCAACTCCAAGATGGTTATTACCGGCGACGTTACCCAGATCGACCTGCCCCTGGGTACTTCGGGCCTTCGCACCGCTTTGCATGTTCTGAAGGGCGTTGACGATATGCACTTCTCAACCCTCACCAGCGCCGATGTGGTTCGCCACGCTTTGGTTGCTCGAATCGTCGATGCCTACAGCAAGTTCGAGGCCAAGTCTGAACTCAAGAAGGCCAGAAAAACCCAAGACTCGAGTCGCACAGGGAGAACCCAATGAACATCGAAATAAACAATGAATCGGGCGTTTCGGTAGACGAGGCACGCGTTCTAAGGCTTGCCTCCAGTGCACTTGCATTCATGAACATTCACCCAGATGCAGAGCTCGCTATTCAATTCATCGACGAAGCCGTCATGGAGAAATTGCACATCGAATTCATGGATGAGCCAGGGCCAACCGACGTGCTCTCTTTTCCCATGGATGAACTTCGCCCCGGCACTCCAGAGCGCTTGACGCCGGCGGGCATGCTTGGTGACATTGCGGTTTGCCCAACGGTGGCCGCCTCGCAAGCGGTGGCTGCGGGCCATGAAACTATCGACGAAATCTTGCTTCTCACCACCCACGGAATCTTGCATTTGCTTGGCTACGACCACGCCGAGCCAGATGAAGAGCGTGAAATGTTCGGTTTGCAGCGCCAAATTTTGGAAACCTTTTACGCATCAGAGCGGGCATAAATGAGCACAGTTGCGGTATGGGTGGCTGTCGCTCTGGCCCTGCTCACTTCGCTTACCGCACTTTTGGCAGCGGCCACATCGGTTGCCGAAGAAAGCGTAAACCGCCAAGAGTCTTTGACGTTTGTGCGCCTCATCTTCACCGGTTTCTTCGGGGTAGTCGTCGATCAGGTCTTGGCGCCGCTCGGCTTCGACTGGTGGCTAAACGCCCTGTTTGCCGTTTCAATGATGTTCGCGCTCTTGATTGGTTCTCAATTGCTGGCGAAGGTGCTGGCAACTTCAAGGTTCGCGGTGCTTTTGGCGAAGCGAACCAAGCGCCCAGTGGCATCACTGGAGCTGCTTTTCACACCACTTGCAACGCCAAAAGACGATCAACCCGATGAGTTCGAGCAAGAACTTCTTGAATCGGTAGACGAGTTTGGCGAAACCATTGTTCGCGAAGTTATGGTTCCGCGTGTAGACATGGCAACCGTTCAGGCTTCAGACACCCTTGAACAAGCCATGCAGGTTTTTCTCGAAAGTGGGTATTCGCGTTTGCCTGTGATTCGAAAGAACGTTGATGACGTCATCGGTGTGCTCTATGTAAAAGACCTTATTCGTGTTCTCAATGCCAAATCAGATCAGATGAGCAAAACATCATGCGAAACCAAGGCTCGCCCTGCATTTTTCGTGCCCGAATCTAAACCAGCCGACGACCTCCTGCGCGAAATGCAACGAAGCGCAACCCACATTGCCATTGTGGTCGACGAGTACGGAGGCGTTGCGGGTCTCGTCACCATGGAAGACGTTATCGAAGAGATTGTTGGCGAGATCTCCGACGAATACGACCGTGATGACGAGGAAATGCAGGTTTTGGCCGACGGCACACTTTTGGTATCGGCAAAGCTTTCGCTTTTTGACCTAGGCGAGCGATTTGGCCTCGAACTCGAAGATGAAGACGTCGATACGGTTGGCGGTATCTTGAGTAAGCAACTCGGCCGACTGGCAACCAAGGGTGACCGAGTGGTCATTTCAGGATTAGAACTGATTGCCGAACGCTTTGAGGGTAGACCGAAACGACTAAAGACCGTTCTGGTTCAACCAACCGAGAACCTAATTGAGGCCCATTCGGCCTTTGATGAGAAGGAACAATGACCGAACACAAATCAGGATTTGTCTCCTTTGTAGGCCGACCCAACGTCGGAAAGTCGACACTTACCAACGCTCTGGTAGGCGAAAAGATCGCCATAACCAGCGCCAAACCGCAAACTACGCGGCGAGCCATCCGTGGCATCGTGCACCGCGAAAAGGGCCAGATCATTCTGGTTGATACCCCTGGATTGCACCGGCCTCGAACATTGCTCGGGCAACGGCTCAACGACCTGGTCGACTCGACTCTCGGTGACGTTGACGTAATCGGCTTTTGTGTTCCGGCCAATGAAAAAATTGGACCCGGCGACAACTTCATCAATGACTCCCTCTCGCAGTTTCGCCGGGCCAAATTGGTTGCGATTGTCACTAAATCTGAGTTGGTGTCTAAGACTCAGCTAGCCGATCAGCTCTTCGCAATCAACGAACTTCGTGACTGGCACGCGGTTGTGCCGGTTTCTGCCGTTGGAGGAGACCAACTAGAAGTACTAATCGACGTGCTCATCAGACTGCTACCAGATTCACCCGCTCTTTACCCGGAGGATGCAGTTACCGATGAGTCGATCGAGGCACGCATCTGCGAACTGATTCGCGAAGCAGCGCTCGAGGGCGTTCACGACGAGCTTCCCCACTCGCTCGCGGTCACGCTCGACGAGATGAGCCTGCGCGAAGACAAGCCAATCACCGACATCCATGCCAATGTCTGGGTGGAACGTGACAGCCAAAAGGCAATCATCATTGGTAAAGGCGCGTCGCGAATTCGCGATGTCGGCAGCCAAGCCCGAGCAGAAATCGAAAAGCTAATCGGCGGCAAGGTCTACCTAGACATTCGTGTGAAGGTAGCCCCAGACTGGCAACGAGACCCTAAACAGCTCGGCAGACTTGGTTTTTAGCGTTCAGAGGGGATAACCTAAAAGCGTGTTCTTCGGGCTCCTTCTTCTGGGCCGCGACGAGGCCTAACTCGGCCCTCCTCGTCGCGGAGCTTTTTGCTTGGCTGAACTAACCAGCAAATCAAGTACCAAGGAGATCTTCCAAATGCAAAATCAGCAAAAGCCATCGAGTATGCCGGTGCACAAATACCTTCCGTTTCACGAGCAGATTGATGCTCAACTAACCGATCGCACTTGGCCTGCAAAGCGCATCGAAACCGCGCCAAGGTGGTGTGCCGTCGACCTACGTGACGGAAATCAGGCGCTTATCGATCCGATGAGCCCCGAACGCAAACTCAAGATGTTTCAACTTCTGGTTCGCATGGGCTACAAAGAAATCGAAGTCGGTTTTCCCAGTGCCAGCCAAACCGACTTCGACTTCGTGCGTCTACTCATCGAGGATGGCCACATTCCAGACGATGTCGTCATTCAGGTTCTAACCCAAGCTCGCGATCACCTCATCGAACGAACATATGAGTCGATCCGTGGCGCCAAGCAAGCAATCGTGCACTTCTACAACTCGACCTCGGTGTTGCAGCGTCGCGTGGTTTTTAACTCAGACCGCGAGGGCATCAAAAAGATCGCCGTCGATGCAGCCCTTAAGTGCATCTCTATGGAGGCAATGGTTGCCGGAACTTCTGTGTACTACGAGTATTCGCCAGAGTCATACACCGGCACCGAGCTGGAGTACGCACTCGAGGTTTGTAACGCTGTCATCGAGGTGATTGACCCTACTCCAGAGCGCAAGATGGTGATCAACCTGCCTGCCACGGTAGAGATGGCCACGCCAAACGTTTACGCCGACTCGATCGAGTGGGTCTCTCGAAACATCGATCGTCGCGACAGTATTCTGATTTCGCTGCACCCGCACAACGACCGAGGTACGGCGGTGGCAGCCGCCGAACTCGGCTACCTGGCCGGCGCAGACCGCATTGAGGGTTGCCTTTTTGGTAATGGCGAGCGCACCGGAAACGTTGACCTGGTGACCCTCGGGCTTAACCTGTTCAGCCAGGGCATCGACCCTCACATCGATTTTTCTGACCTCGACGAAATTAAGCGCACAGTTGAATATTGCAACCAGCTGCCGGTTCACGAACGAAGCCCATACGGTGGCGACCTGGTTTACACGGCGTTCAGCGGTTCACACCAGGATGCCATCAAAAAGGGTTTCGAGCTGATGGAGCGTGATGCCAAGTCGAAGGGTGTTGGCGTGGACGACCTCGTTTGGGCCGTTCCTTATCTTCCTATCGACCCCAAGGATGTTGGTCGATCATACGAGGCGGTGATCCGCGTGAACTCTCAGTCGGGTAAGGGCGGTGTGGCCTACCTTCTCAAGACCGACCACAATCTTGATCTACCCCGAAAGTTGCAAATCGAATTCTCACGCGTTGTGCAAAACAAGACCGACTCCGAGGGCGGCGAAGTCTCAAGCTCTGCACTCTGGGCGATCTTCACCGACGAATACCTGCCATCTCTAGACCCAACCGCGAAGTGGGGACGCTTCGAACTCAAGCGTGTGCGCACCGCATCCGAGATGGATGGCGTGGTAGCGCTCGAGGCTGTGCTTCGCGACGGTTCGGGCGAGGTAGAAGTAAGTGGCACCGGCAATGGCCCGATTTCCGCGTTCATCAATGTTCTAGAACAGCACGGCGTTACAGTTCGCGTTCTCGACTATGTTGAGCACACACTCAGTGTTGGGGCAGAAGCACAAGCAGCGGCTTACACCGAGCTCGAAGTTAACGGCCAAAACCTGTGGGGTGTCGGAATCGACGGAGACATCGCTACCGCATCGCTCAAGGCGATCATCTCTGGAGTCAACCGAGCCATTCGCGGCTAGTCTGCATAAGTTTTAGATGCACCTCGGCGATACTTTAGGGGTGCCAATCTACCGCGATGAAGCAGTTGTTCTGCGAACCCACAAGCTGGGTGAGGCCGACCGCATCGTGACCATGCTGAGCAAGGCAAACGGGCAAATTCGGGGCGTTGCCAAAGGAGTACGAAGAACATCGTCAAAGTTCGGGTCACGTCTAGAACCCTTCATGGTGGTCGATGTTCAGCTTTACGAAGGCAGAAACCTAGACACCATCAGCCAAGCCGAAACTCTCGCCTCGTACGGGCGCGAAATTATTGAAGACTACGCCGCCTACACTGCAGCAACAGCGATGCTTGAAACCGCCGAGAAACTGACCTCGAATGAGTCTTCTCCGCAGCAGTACATTTTGCTCGTCGGTGCACTTCGTTCTTTGTCTAAGCAAGAGCACGATCCTTCGTTGATCCTCGACTCCTATCTGCTGCGCGCGTTATCTATAGCCGGATGGGCGCCAAACTTTGTCGACTGCACCAAGTGTGCCAAACCGGGTCCACATAGTTCTTTCGTTTTACAACTCGGTGGAGTCGTCTGCGAAGACTGTCGCACGGCAGGCGCAGCCGTGATCGACGCAGATGCCACTGCGCTACTTGGAGCGTTACTTGCTGGAGATTGGGCTAACGTCGACAGTTCATCACCGCGGGCCAGAGCGTCTGCTGCCGGAATTGTCGCCGCCTACACGCAATGGCACATCGAACGCGGACTAAAATCGCTACAACATGTGGAGCGCGAATGAGTGAACTGAAGCCGGTGGCTAAACCCGGTGTTAGTCTGCCGAAATTTGGCACCGGACCGGTTCCGGCGCACGTTGCCATCGTCATGGATGGAAACGGCCGGTGGGCAAACGCGCGGGGCCTCACTCGAATCGAGGGCCACAAAGCCGGAGAGCTCGCTCTGCTAGACGTGGTTGCCGGTGCTATTCAAGCCGGAGTCAAAAACCTCACTGTGTTTGCTTTTTCAACCGAAAACTGGAAGCGTTCGCCCGAGGAGGTTCGCTTTCTGATGGGTTACAACGTCGATGTGCTACGTCGACGCCGTGATCAGTTACACGCTTGGGGTGTTCGCATTCGCTGGGCTGGTCGACGCCCGAAACTTTGGGGTAGCGTCATTCGTGAGCTGGAGGCGGCTCAGCAACTGACCATGGGCAACAAGACGCTCACGCTCACAATGTGCGTCAACTACGGTTCGCGAATCGAGCTGGTTGATGCCATAAATCAGATTGCTACCAAGGCTGCCAGGGGAGAGCTGAAACCTGGTTCGATTACCGAGAAGAACCTGACCAAACACTTGAATTCTTCTTACCTACCCGATGTTGATCTGTTTATCAGAAGCTCTGGCGAACAACGAATTTCAAACTTTTTGCTGTGGCAATCGGCGTATGCAGAGTTGGTTTTCGATGAAACACCTTGGCCAGACTTCAGCAGAGAGACGCTTTGGAAAGCGATTAGCGACTTCACCAATCGCGATCGCCGCTTCGGAGCAGCGGTTGATAAACCTGCCAAGCGTAGCCGCGCCAAGTAAACTATAGACCTCGCACACAAGCGCTCTGGCACCCAGTCAGTGCGCAGAAACATGGAGTTCAAGTGGCCACCCCAAACCGTCTCGATTCGGTAATCTCACTCGCAAAACGCAGAGGCTTCGTCTTTCCCGCTGGAGAAATTTACGGCGGTACTCGTTCGGCTTGGGATTACGGACCTTTGGGCGTCGAGCTAAAAGAGAACATCAAACGCCAGTGGTGGCGCACCGTTGTTAACAGCCGCGAAGACGTTGTCGGCCTAGATTCCTCTGTCATTCTTCCACGCAAGGTTTGGGAATCATCTGGGCACGTACGCGAATTTGTCGATCCGCTAATCGAGTGCACCTCTTGTCACAAGCGCTTCAGAGCCGATCATCTCGAAGAGGCTTTTGAAGAGAAGAAAGGTCGCCAGCCTGCTTCGATGGCCGAAATCGCTTGCCCGAATTGTGGCACCAAAGATGCCTGGACCGAGCCGAAGATGTTCAACGGCTTGCTCAAGACCTACCTAGGCCCAATCGAAGACGAAAGTGGTCTGCACTACCTTCGCCCCGAAACGGCTCAAGGTATCTTTGTAAACTTCGCCAATGTTCTCGGCGCATCAAGAATGAAGCCGCCATTCGGCATTGGCCAGATTGGCAAGTCTTTCAGAAACGAAATCACTCCAGGAAACTTCATCTTTAGAACTCGTGAGTTTGAGCAGATGGAAATGGAATTCTTCGTTGAACCTGGTACTGACGAACAGTGGCACGACTACTGGATCGAACAGCGCATGAACTGGTACACCGATCTCGGAATCAATCCAGAGAATCTTCGCTTGTTTGAACACCCGAAAGAGAAGCTTTCGCACTATTCGAAGCGCACGGTCGACATCGAGTACCGCTTCGGTTTCCAGGGCAGCGAATTCGGCGAGCTCGAAGGCATTGCCAACCGCACCGACTTCGACCTAACCACTCACGCTCGCGAATCTGGAGTAGACCTGTCGTACTTCGACCAGGGCAAGTCTGAGCGCTGGACTCCTTACGTTATCGAGCCAGCGGCGGGTCTAACTCGATCCCTGATGGCGTTCTTAGTTGATGCCTATGCAGAAGACGAAGCACCCAACACCAAGGGTGGCGTAGACGTTAGAACTGTTCTTAGACTCGATTACCGTCTCGCACCGGTCAAGGCAGCCGTGCTGCCGCTATCACGCAATGAAGACCTGTCGCCGGTTGCTCGAAACCTAGCTCAAGAACTTCGTGGCTACTGGAATATCGACTTCGATGATTCAGGCGCAATCGGTCGCCGCTACCGTCGCCAAGACGAAATCGGCACACCGTTTTGCATCA
>JAHEAT010000076.1 GCA_024642605.1 Microbacteriaceae bacterium | reverse complement strand
CGACGCGGCTTACGAGCTGCCGAACCGGCCTTAGCCTTAGGTGCTGCCATTTGTGCTTTCTCCTAAAATCTTCTAATCAGAGTGGACGCGAGAGCCGGGGCTACTTGCGTGCCGCCTTCTTCTTGCCGGCTACGGTGCGCTTTGGTCCCTTGCGGGTACGAGCGTTGGTCTTGGTGCGCTGTCCACGAACTGGAAGGCCCTTGCGGTGACGGATTCCCTCGTATGAACCGATCTCAACCTTGCGGCGAATGTCGGCTGCAACGTCACGGCGGAGGTCACCCTCAACTTTGTAGTTGCCTTCGATGAAGTCACGGATTGCAACAAGCTGGTCATCGGTCAAGTCTTTGACTCGGATGTTCTTGTCGATTTTGGTTTCGGTCAGAATCTGAACCGAGCGAGTACGGCCAATACCGTAAACGTAGGTTAGTGCGATTTCGACGCGTTTCGCGTCTGGAATATCGGCTCCGGCAACACGTGCCATTGGATTTCTCCTTGTTGTTTAGAAGGTCTACGGCAGCGCATCCCGCACCTTTCGGTTTGGGCTCCGGCCTTCTCCGGAGGTGACATCTTCGGGTTTCTCCTCAGATGTTGCGTTGCCTTGTTTTGCTATTCAGTTGTAAAACTTGTTGAAGCGATTAGCCCTGACGCTGCTTGTGGCGTGGGTTCTCGCAGATCACCATGACGCGACCGTGGCGACGGATGACCTTGCACTTGTCGCAAATCTTCTTGACGCTTGGGTTAACCTTCATGTCTCTTACTTCTCGTTAGGGTTCTTGCGAACCGGTTTTCAAGTCTCTATTTGTAGCGGTAGATGATGCGGCCACGAGTCAGGTCGTAGGTGCTCAACTCAACGATTACGCGGTCCTCTGGGAGGATGCGAATGTAGTGTTGGCGCATCTTGCCTGAGATGTGCGCAAGGACTTTGTGACCGTTCGTAAGCTCGACCCGGAACATGGCGTTGGGTAGAGCCTCAACTACTGTGCCTTCGATCTCGATGACACCGTCTTTGTTGGCCATAAACTCACTTATCTACGTTGCTTGGTGGTGTCTCAAACGCACGCAAAACACCCAAACCTTGGAATAGGGATTGCGTGTAGAAACACCGAAGTTCAATCCTACGGATATCTCCCGTAATTTGCTAATTAAATCTCTTCACAGCTTCAAGATCGTTCTGCTTGACTGAGGGACGCGATGGGTATAGTCTGTTCCAAACGATTGGGGGAATCGAAATGATTCGATTTAGGCACATTGCGATCTTGGGGGTTACCGCTTTTCTTCTAACGGCCACTGCATCTGGGGCCCAAGCCTACTGGGCTTGGGGTGCGACCTGGACAAACCCTTCAGCCAGTAGGTATTTGGTAGTTTGGGACCCATCATGGAACACAACACAAGCCCCAACTTTCCCTTCAGGGGCCATGAGTTGGGACAACCTCCCGGGATCTACGCTCAACATCTCTGGCGCCACCTTTACCAATACATCGGCAACGTTTGCAAGCGCCAGGTTCAAAGTTCAAAAACTCTCTGCAAGCACCTGGCCGTACGGAATCGAGTACCCCGCTGTAACGTGTCGTGTCATAAGCGATTGCTCTGACCTCACAACTTTAACCACCCAAGGCTCCAATGAAGCGATTGTCAAGTTCAACAGCAACTTTTCGTTCGCCAACAACTGGCTGCAGGAGTACAACACGCTAGACCTTGAAACTATTCTCGTTCACGAGCTTGGTCATGCGCACGGGCTCGGACATCCGTGGCAGAAATACCAAGGCTACACAATGACTTCCAATGAGAACGCCAGCGTCATGAACGCAACATACACAACTAAACGGGTCCCGAAACCCGACGACATTCTGGGCCTAGCCAACATCTACTAAGAAAAGAGAACGAATGAACAAGAAATATCTAACCGCCTTTCTAGCACTTGGTTTCGCCGCTTCAGCTCTGACGGGGTGTCAGTCAACGTCCGAGAGCAAGGGTCTGACAATCTCTGCCGAAGAGGTACAAGAGATGAAGAAATTTGGCAAAGTCGAAGGCTATGTCTTGAGTGGAGATCTCGAATTCATAGCAAAATTTGGGAGGTTGGCACAGAACCAAAGCCAACGAATCCTAGGTACAGTAGTCGACGTTCTTAGCCCAGTGGTGCTTCAAGTCAACGCCACGGAAACTTCACCGTGGGTGCCGGTAAAGATTCGGGTTGAGCAATCAGACCCTAAGCTCGCCAATGAAACTTACTTGGTGAGGCTCTTTGCAAACTCTGAGAACATGCCCGACCTCTCGAAAATTTACGTTGGACAACGCGTTCTTGCTGTAGGTGGGGCACTATCAACCGACAAAGCAGGGGTTGAGGCTATCTCTCTTGGCTGGTTGCTTGAAGTTGCAGATGACGGTTCAGTCACAGATTTGAACCCAAACCATGAACTTACCGGCAATTTCAACGACGTCGCAGACCTGCTGCGCATGGAGCCACTTAACTAGGCACGAGGGTCAACCGGCTTCACACCGAAAGGTGCGAGAGCGGATGCGCCGCCATCGACTGCCGTCAGCACCCAAATGCCGTGCTCGTGAACAGCCACGCTGTGCTCCCAGTGTGACGCATCCGAGCGGTCTTTGGTGCTAACTGTCCACTCGTCGTCAAGAATCTTGACTTTCGGGCTGCCGAAAGTAACCATCGGCTCGATCGCTACACAGAGCCCGGGCAGCACCTCGGGCCCTGAGAAGCGTGTTTGGTAGTTGAACACCGGTGGGTCTTCGTGCATCGAGCGACCGATTCCGTGCCCGATGTAGTCTTCGAGAATTCCGTAGCGGCCGGCAGATCGTATGAACTTTTCTACGGCGACGCCGACCTCGTTGAGGCGCTTGGCTGTTGCCAGCGCTGCGATTCCAGCCCAAAGTGAACCTTCGGTAACTTGGCTCAAGGTCGCGCGATTTTCGAGCACCGATGCTGGCACGCCCGCGGCCTCGCCACCAGGCACGATCACGGTGATAGCGCTGTCGCCGTTCCAGCCATCCGAGGTTTCTGCACCGCAGTCGATCGAGACAATGTCGCCGGCCTGAAGAACGCGGTCACCTGGGATGCCGTGCACAACCTCGTCGTTGACACTTGCACAAATGGTGTGGCGGTAGCCTTCAACGAGCTTGAAGTTTGAGTGGCCCCCAAGTCGCAAAATTTCGGCCTCGGCTATGGCGTCTAGTTGCAGGGTGGTCACGCCCGGAGCTATCGCTTTGCGAACTTCTGTGAGTGCAGAAGCGGTGATTTCGCCGGCTTCGCACATGCGAATAATCTCGGCTTGAGTTTTTAGGGTGTATTCCTGGCGGGCCACGGTTGATCGGCCCGGTTAGTTAGCGCCGGTGCGGGCATTGAGCGCCTCGATGATGCGGTCGGTGACCTCATCGATTGCTCCCAGCCCGTCGACCATCACCACGAGCCCGCGTGAAGCATAGACACTGATTAGTGGAGCGGTTTCGGCTTCGTAAACTTCGAGGCGTCGACGAATCACTGCCTCAGTGTCGTCTGAGCGACCCTGTTCGACGGCGCGGTTGAGTAAACGTCGCACCACTTCATCGGTGTCAGCGGTGAGCTGAATCACTGCGTCGAGTTTCTTGCCCAAGCCCTCAACGATACTGTCGAGCTCAACTACCTGGTCGGCGGTTCGCGGGTAACCATCAAGCAGAAAGCCGGCGGCCGCGTCATCGTGGTTTAGTCGATCGCGAACGAGGTCGTTGGTCACGCTGTCTGGCACATATTCGCCACGTTCCATGTACGACTTGGCAAGCTTGCCCAACTCGGTTTCATTTTTTACGTTGTAACGAAAAATGTCGCCAGTTGAAATAGCAGGGATGCCGTAAGCCTCGGCAAGTTTCGAAGCCTGGGTTCCCTTGCCGGCACCCGGAGGCCCGATCAAGAGAAACCGGCTCATTTCAGAAGGCCTTGGTAGTTACGCTGCTCGAGCTGAGCGTTGATCTGCTTGACGGTTTCAAGACCGACACCAACGATGATCAAAATCGAGGTTCCACCGAACGGGAAGTTCTGGTTAGCCCCCACGAGTGAGAACGCGATTAGCGGAATCAGCGCGATGAGACCCAAGTAGATAGCACCTGGCAGGGTTACGCGGCTCAAAACATACTCGAGGTACTCGGTGGTCGGGCGACCGGCACGAATACCAGGGATGAAGCCACCGTACTGCTTCATGTTGTCGCTAACCTCTTCTGGGTTGAAGGTGATGGCAACGTAGAAGTAGGTGAATCCAACGATAAGCAGGAAGTAAAGCGCCATGTAGATCGGGTGGTCGCCCTTG
>JAHEAT010000007.1 GCA_024642605.1 Microbacteriaceae bacterium | reverse complement strand
AACCGGAGTCAGCACAATGTATAGCCCTGTGAAAAATCCGGTGATGGCGGCTGTGGAAAGCTCGAGGCCGATGGTTTGCGTAACGTAGCCGAGCCCCAGTGCTACTCCAAGGGCGATGCCTCGGAGCAAGAATTTAGGTTTGAGCGATCGGGTCAAATTCGGTCGAACTAAAAACATGATCAGGGCAGCGAGCGTGAACCTGGTTGCCAGAAAGTCAAAATACGGCTGGCGATCGATGGTGTCTTTCATCCAGACGAACGCGAAACCCCACGATGCCGCGACGGTTACTAGCGCGATTACCGCCAGGGATGATTTCTTCACCAGTGCAGTCTATTTGCGCTTTGTTCCGAGCGCGGCATGCCTTGCCATCGAAGGAAACACGATGCCGTGCATGGGCCAAACGCTAGCCCAGTAGAGGTGCCCGAGTAATCCGCGAGGTGCATAGATGGCACGTTGGGTTAGACGTGTACCGGTTTTGGTTGCTTCGAGCCGAAACTCCAGCCAAGCTAATCCGGGCATTTTCATTTCGGCGCGCAAGCGCAGTAGATGAGGGCGTTCGATTGCTTCGACACGCCAAAAGTCGAGAGCTTCGCCTTCGATGAGGGTGTTCGGGTCGCGGCGACCGCGGCGAAGTCCCACGCCACCGACTAGTCGATCTGCCAAGCCCCGTAAGCGCCAAGCCCAAGTTGCAGTGGAATAGCCGTTGTCGCCGCCGATCGATTCAACGCGCGCCCAAACCACGTCGATTGGGTCGGTTGACTCAACCACTCGAACATCTTGGTAAAGCGTTCCACCGGCCCAGTCGGGGTCGGTTGGCAGCGGGTCAGACGGGGTACCCGGAACCGAGGCGTTAGTCCAGCGTGTTTCTACGTTTGCGTTTTTGATTCGCTTGAGTGCAAGCTGCACCGCACGCTGAAATGAAGTTAGCCCGCCCACCGGGTCTGGAATCAGTTGACGAATGTTGTCGTTGCGCGCGACCACTTCGTTCTTGAGGCTAGCCACCAGCCGCTTGGCGAGAGTGTAGGGCACCGGTGTGACCAAACCAACCCAACCCGACGAAAGTCTAGGCGTGAGCACCGGAATCGGAATGATGATTCTCTTTCGAAGGCCCGCCGCCGCAGCGTATTGCATCATCATTTCGCGATAGGTGAAAACCTCTGGGCCACCGATGTCGAAGTCGGCATTGATTTTCGGGTCGATTGCGGCGGCCCCTACGAGGTACCGCAAAACATCTCGAATGGCGATTGGCTGAATACGGTTATTAACCCATTTCGGAACTGTCATCACCGGTAGACGTTCGGTTAGGTATCGCAGCATCTCAAATGAAGCGCTACCCGAGCCAATAACCACACCGGCGCGAAGCTCGACCGTTGGCACTCCCGATGCCCTTAGAATCTCGCCAGTTTCGGTGCGAGCACGAAGGTGCGGCGAAAGCTCTTCGGCACCAGAGATGATGCCGCCAAGATAAACGATGCGGGCAACCGACGCCGCTTTTGCCGCCGCGGCAAACCCTTTGGCCAGGTCGCGCTCTTCGGCCTCAAAGTTGTCTTTACTCATCAGCGCATGCAGCAGGTAGTAGGCCACGTCTACGCCGGCCAAGGCGCTATTTAGAGTTTCGGCATTGTGCGCATCGCCAGCGGCAATCTCAACTTGGTCAATCCACGGATGATCGTGCAGCCGTTCGGGGTGCCGTGCGAGTATGCGTACCCGGTAGCCGTGACTCAAGAGTTCGCGAATGAGTCGCCCGCCGATGTATCCGGTAGCGCCAGTGACTAGGCACAGCGCAGGTTTGCCGTCTTTGCCTTTGAGGAGGGGCAGACCCGCAGCTACCGAATCGTCGGTCATTGGTCTTGAAGGCCGTCGCTGGTAATTCTGAAGTTCGGAGTTTTTTCGCCACCCGCGATTTCTACGCTCAGGTAGTTTTCACGTGGGGCAAGCGGGCAGGTAGCGAAGTCGGTGTATGAACATGGAAAGTTGGCCGACTTATTGAAGTCGATAGCCCAGTAACCATTAGCCTGCTTTACCGCGGTCACCGAGCGACCGGTACCGTAGCTGGATTTACCCGAGGTTGCGTCACGGAAGATAACCCACAGGTTGTTTGGGTTTGGTCGTTCAAAACCAACAAGTTCGATTTGTTCGCCGTCTAGGTTGAAGCGCAACCGACCGGGTGAAACATACTTGTTGCCCAGTTCTCCCGCGGCCGAAGAAACTCCAACGGTCTTTTCGTCTTCGACTAGCTCTGCTTCAACTGCTAGATCTGGGTTGTAGTCAAAGGTGCTTACGCCGTTAAAGCGCTTAAGGGCCGGTGCCTGCGAGTTGCGAGGTCGCAGAATCACTCGGCCGCCACGGCTAGCAATTTCTAGAACACCGCCGGTCATTGGCTCGCTGATTTCGCTGCCGAAGGGCAACTGCCACACGCGCTCACCTTCGCCCTCAAACCCGATGGCGTGAACTTCGTGGTCGTTTGCCCACCAAGAGCCCGAAACATCCGTGAAGGTTTGCGGGGTCTCTTCGAGCCAGTTCATGCTGGTTACAGCGAGGAACCCCGTTGGGTTGCTCCATTGAGCGTTGCGTTGGTCATTCATTTGTTTGCCTTAATGATCGGGGAGTGCACTTCTATTCCAGCAATTCTTCGAGGCGCCTTGTCGCCATCGGTCAGGTGCAGAACCAGCATCGAGCCGGGGTCGAGCGCTCTGGCCTCGTGAATCATAATCTCTTGCCTTGGGGTGGCGATTGAGCTTATGGTGTCGAGAATGGTCGGTAGTGCGGGGCGGTGGCTGCAGATAACCGCTGCCTTACCCTCCTCGAGCAGGCGTTCGATAACGCGCGCGGTGCGCTTTGGTCCATCGGCGTTGCCGAATTCGGTGAGTTGGCCGCGCTCAACAATGGTGAGCTTTTTGGCCTTGGCATAGGGGCTTACCGTTGCTAGGCACCTTGCCCACGGGCTGGTAACCACACGTTTTGCTCCGTAGGCATTCAGTAGCGGAATTAGCGCTTGAGCCTGCTGAAAACCTTCGGTTAGCAGTGGCCGCTTGCCGTCTGGCTTTTCCCAGCCGGCACGTGGAGTCGCTTTGGCGTGACGTAGCACGATGAATGGCTTGGTGTTTAGCAAACCCTCTTCGTAAAGCTTGATCAGGTCGTCGAGGCACTCTTTGTCGTGCGGGTAGGTGAGCTTTTCGCGAGCTTCGGCCACCGAAACCCAAACCACTGCCTCAACTTCTTCGTCTGGTTTGAACGTGCTTTTAGCAAGAGCCGAATCGGTTACTTTCGCAGCCCAGTAGTGAACCTCTTTGTCGGCACCGTTGGCAAGCTTGTAACTCTGCACTCGAAGCGGTGCACCCAGGCGTATCTTGAGGCCGGTTTCTTCACGGATTTCGCGTACAGCCGCCTCGGGCAGTGTCTCGCCTGGGTCAACCTTGCCCTTGGGCCAAGACCAGTCGTTGTAGCGATTGCGATGAATTATGGCGACCCGCAAAGCACCATCAACTTCACGCCAGCAGATAGCGCCGGCGGCAAAAACGGTCATTAGTTGCGGCTCCGCTTGCCGGCTACTCGTCTCATGATTTCGTCTTGCACGTCGGTAAGCGGCTTACCCTCTGCATCAAACTTGTGTCGGGTCCAAGTGCCGTTTGAGTCGAGGTGCCAAGAGGCCGAGCTATCTGCCATGGCTAGTTCAAACAGCGACTCGATTTCTTGCATGTGATCTGGTTGAACCAGGTTGACTAGAGCTTCGACGCGTCGATCGAGGTTTCGGTGCATCATGTCGGCCGAACCTATGTAATAGCGTGGGTCACCAGCGTTGACAAATGCGAATGCGCGGGAGTGTTCAAGATAGCGCCCCAGCACCGAACGCACACGGATGCTCTCACTCAGGCCAGGTACGCCCGGCTTTAGCGAGCACATGCCTCTAACAAAGATGTCAACCGGCACCCCTTCGACGCTTGCACGGTAGAGAGCATCGATGATCTTTTCGTCGACGAGCGAGTTGACCTTGATCTTGATACCCGAAGGCTTACCAGCTTGGTGGTTTTCTATTTCGGTGTCGATACGTGCAATCAGTCCGTCGCGCACGCCGTTTGGCGAAACCAGAAGACTCTTGAACGAGGCATCGGGGGCATAGCCGCTGAGCTGGTTGAACAGTTTGGTCAGGTCTTCGCCCACCGACTCACGCGATGTGAGCAGACCGTAGTCTTCGTAGAAGCGAGCGGTTTTTGGGTTGTAGTTTCCGGTGCCGATGTGGCAGTAGCGACGAAGTTTGGTGCCCTCTTGGCGAATGACCAGAGAAAGTTTGCAGTGAGTCTTGAGCCCGACTATGCCGTAAACCACGTGCACACCTGCCTGCTCGAGTTTGCGAGCCCAGGTGATGTTGTTCTGCTCGTCGAAGCGAGCCTTGATTTCTACCAGGGCAAGCACCTGCTTGCCGGCTTCGGCTGCCGCAATAAGCGCATCAACGATAGGGGAGTCACCGCTGGTGCGGTAAAGGGTCTGTTTGATGGCCAGAACGTTCGGGTCTGCCGCAGCCTGCTCTAAAAATGCCTGTGTCGAGGTGCTAAAACGCTCGTACGGGTGATGCACCAAAACCTCTCGCTCGCGAAGCACCTTAAACATGTCGAGTTTCTCGTCGTCGGCGTGGGTTAGGTATCGGCTAGTCACCACCTGGTGCTGGGGATAGTGCAGTTCGGCGCGCTTTAGGCCCGAAACTTCGAACAAACCGGTTAGGTCTAGCGGGGCCGGTAGGTGGTAAACGTCGCTGGCTTCAACGTCGAGTTCACGGACCAAGAGTTCGAGCACCTGAGGGTTGATGTCTACTGCAACTTCGAGTCGAACCGGCGGGCCGAAGCGACGGCGAAGCAGCTCTTTCTCGAGTGATTCGAGTAAGTTCTCCGACTCATCCTCGTCAACTTCGAGGTCTTCATTACGAGTGACTCTGAAGGTGTGGTGTTGCAAAACTTCCATGCCCGGAAACAGCTGGTTTAGAAACTGGCCGATAACTTCTTCTAGCGGAATGTAGCGAGGCGAAGTCGAGGTTGCGCTGCCCTGAATGCGCACGAAACGAGGCAGCAGCGGTGGCACTTTAAGCCGGGCGAACTGATCTTTACCATCTGGATTGCGAAGCATCACGGCCATGTTGAGTGAAAGACCCGAAATGTATGGAAAAGGGTGTGCCGGGTCGACCGCGAGCGGGGTTAGGACGGGAAAAATCTGGGCCTGAAAGTAGGCCTGCAATTCTGCTTTCTCAGCATCGTTCAGGTCTTTCCACGATTCGAGGCGAATGCCTTCTTTGCGAAGAAGTGGCTCAAGAACATCTTTAAAGAGATTTGCGTGGCGAAGTTGAAGGCGGTGAGCTTCTTCGCTGATTTCGTCGAGCACCAACTGAGGTGATAGGCCCGATGCCGAAGGAACACCGAGCCCGGCCGCGATACGGCGCTTGAGACCGGCAACGCGAACCATAAAAAATTCGTCGAGGTTTGAACTAAAGATGCTGACAAAGTTGACGCGTTCGAGCAGGTGCATGGTTGGGTCTTCGGCCAGCTCAAGAACGCGCTGGTTAAAGCTCAGCCAACTGATCTCGCGATCGAGAAAACGGTCAGACGGCAAGTCGCTGCGCTCGGGCAGATCGATTGCCATGGTTTCATCAGACATAAGAGCAATCCTGCCACGAATGGCTAATCGTGGGTGAACAGAAAGTTACAGCACGGAGGCGGCGTGGTCTTCTTTGGCAACGTTGAAACAGTAGCCGCGGTTGCGAACGGTGCCGATCAGCGATTCAAGGTCGCCGAGTTTGGCGCGCAGCCGACGAACGTGAACGTCGACGGTTCGGGTGCCGCCGAAATAGTCGTAGCCCCAAACTTCGCTAAGCAACTGTTCGCGGCTGAACACACGCCCCGGGTGCTGTGCCAAAAACCGCAGAAGTTCGAATTCTTTGAATGTTAGGTCCATTGGCTTGTTGTGAACCTTGGCCGAGTAGGTGACGTCGTCGATAACCACGCCCGAAGCCGAAATAGTTGACTCGCCCTGTTGATCGGCGTTGGCTCGCTCAATGGCCAGCCTGATGCGGGCGTCGATTTCGGCAGGGCCAGCCGATTCAAGGATGATATCTGCGGCACCCCACTCGCCAGAAACTGCAGCCATTCCACCCTCGGTTAGAACCAGAAGCAGTGGGGCAGACAAACCGGTGGTGTTCAGCAATTTGGCTAGTGACTTTGCGCCGGTTAGGTCGCGGCGGGCGTCGAGAAAAATGAGATCAACGGCTGGGGCATTCACCAGTGCGGCTGGTTCGGCGGCAATGTGGCGAACCTTGTGGGGCAGCAGGGCGAGCGCGGGCAGAACATCGGTGTCGGTGGTTGCCGACAAAACCAATAGTTGAGCCATCTGTTCTCCGTTGGGTTGCCTCAAGTTTACCCACCAAACCGTGCGCCCGTAAGGCATGATTTAGGTGTGAGTAGAGCATGGATTCAAATCTCGGCCATATGGTTCTTCGTGACGGTCGCCACGGTGTGGGTTACCGCAGCCGCCGCGCAAGAGGCTGCGCTGGCTTGGTACGGCGCGATTCTCGCTAGTTCAATAGCTGCGGTCAGCCTTATTCACCTCGTGAAGGCCAGCGCAACCGGCATTGTTCGCGAACTTATTTACGTAGCCGGCGGCTCTTATGTGATTCTCGCCATCGCCAGCTCATACCTGTTCATTTCTCGCTGGTAAATAGGGTTCAAGAAAGCAAAGGATAAACTTTTAACATGATTCTTGCTGCCGAGATTTTCTTCACCGGGCTTCTAGTGCTCGCATCGTTGGCCATTGCTGGAGTTTCGGCACTGGTTCTCTACAAACTCTTCAAGGGTCAGAAGTAAGTTGTTCGTTCTTCCCGATGGGTTACCTATCGAACTAACCCCGCTCTCTTTTCTGGTGGGCACGTGGCAGGGTAGCGGCGTCATCTCTTACAAGCCAGATGGCCAAGAAGAACCAGCACCCGAGCACGAATTCTTTCAAACCATCGAGTTCGCCGACAACGGTTTGGGCGCACTCAGCTACTCATCGGTGGTTCATCTGTCAGATGGCAGCAATGCGGCATTGCCAAACGAACTTGGTTTTTGGAAGATTGCTCGCGACTCAGAGCCAGCTGATCACGGCCCTGGCCTCCTGCTCGGCACCGGCGAGCCAACCATCAAGTCGCACGAAGACCTAGACGCCTTGCGCACCGAAGACGGCTTCGCGCTTCACGTTTCGACGCTGCATCCCGGTGGTGTTGCCGAGTTCTACAAGGGCTTTGTCAAGAACGCCAAAATTCACCTCGCCTCAGACCGGGGCATCGCTTTTGACGGCGCGAAAAGCTACCGTCACTCGACCCGCATTTACGGGCTGGTTGAGGGTGCACTGCTGTGGGCATGGGACATCGCCCTGCCAGGCAGCGAACTAAAGTCGCACGCATCGGCACGCCTCGAACGAGTCGAATAGCCATGGCGGCCAAGGCCCACTTCGGCAACCCGATGATCGAACAGCGCAAGCTTGCCGCGGGTGAAGCGGTTGTTGAGCTAGACCGCGGTGTGATTCGAATCTCGGGTGATGACCGCCTCGAATGGTTGCACTCGATGCTCACGACCGACTTCAAGAACCTAAAGCCCGGTCAATCGCGCGAAGCTCTGCTGCTGAATGTTCAAGGTCACGTAGAGCACGTTTTTCATGCCGCGGACGATGGCACGTCAACCACTTTGATCGTCAGCGCCGATGCCGTGGCTGGTCTTTTGGTGTGGTTTGAACGAATGACCTTTCGTTCGAAGGTGGCTATTGACGATGTGTCGAACGAATATGTGGTCTTCGGCTCGGTTGCCGAAATCGATGGGTTACCTGCCACCTGGACGGATCCTTGGCCAACGGTTGTTCCGGGCGGCGTTCGGTATGCCAAAACATCGGGCGCCAAGTGGGGTTACCGTGAGTTTCTAGTTAATAGCGACGACTACGTTTCGTTTACCGGTAAACACGAATTGGTTGGCACCGATGCCTTGGATGCCCTGCGAGTTGCCGCCTGGCGCCCTGGCCTCAACGAAGTTGACGAACGCACCATGCCGCACGAAGTCGACTGGATGGCCACCGCCGTTCACCTCAGCAAGGGCTGCTACCGCGGTCAAGAGGCAGTCGCTAAAACTCACAACCTCGGACATCCTCCGCGTCGTCTCGTTTTTCTGCACTTAGATGGCTCGGGACATGCGCTGCCTGAAGTTGGCTCAGAAATCTGGGTCTTGAATGCAGACGGCTCGCGGTCGGAGCGCGCTCGCGGAGTGGTGACTTCAATGGCTCAGCACTTCGAGCAGGGGCCGATTGCCCTTGGATTAGTTCAGCGCAATGTACCCGAAGATGCCGAGTTGCTTGTGGTGAGTGAGTACGGTGCGATTTCTGCATCGCAAGAAGTGATCGTTCCATCAGATGCTGGCAAGGCGGCCGGCATTGCGCGCCCAAACTTGCTAACGGGCGGCAAACGATGAAGCCAAAATTGCACTGGAGTTTCAAAGAATCGTGGCGCCGCATGATCGAATCGCTCGCGCCGATTCTGCAAATAGTTCTCGGAGCATCGAGCGGCTACGCAATCGCCCACTTTGGTTTGGGTCACGCAATTCCGCTTTTTGCCGTCACGGTTACCATCACCTCGCTGGGTTTCAGTCGCGATGCAAGGCCGCGCCGCGTTATCGAAACCGCCACCGGCATGGTGATCGGAATCGCACTCAGCGAAATATTGCTTCAGTTGTTTGGTCAGGGCATGTGGCAAATCGCCGTTGTGTTGCTCATTTGCTTGCTTAGCGCGCGGTTTATCTCGGGCAGCGCGACCTTCGCGCTCACTGTGGGTTTGCAGGCGATGCTGGTACAGATACTGCCGGCGCCAGAGGGCGGCGCTTTCATTCGCAGCTTGGATGGCCTGATTGGAGGTATCACGGCGCTCGTGGTTACCGCTCTGATTCCTCGAGACCCTCGCGGGCTAGCGCGAACCGATGCCAATCGTTTGTTTGAGGTTTTTCTAGAGTCGCTCGATGCTCTAAAACTGGCCTTGCGCGATGTAGACATAGAAGTTGCCGACGATACCCTGCGACAGGTCAGGCGCACGCAACCTCTGGTTGACAACTGGCGCATGTCGCTCGACAGCGCGATCTCGATTTCTCGTATTTCGCCGTTTTTGCGTAAGTACCGCGACGAGCTAATCGGTCAGGTTCGGCTGATGCGCGGAATGGATCTAGCCACCAGAAACCTAAGAGTGGTGGTTCGCCGAGTCGACTTTTTGATTCGTGATAGGCAGCCTCGGCCATATCTCGCCGACCTAATGGAACAAATCGCTGACGCTACTCGCGTTCTAGCTCGAGGCATCGAGGAGCCTTCCCTACTCGATGACGCGCAAGAAATGTTGGTCAGCATCATTCAGCAACTCGACCCCAAAAAGCACGGTATCGCCGATCAGGTGCGTGAAGCATCCGTGCTTTTGTTGCTGCGACCCTTGCTGGTCGACCTGCTCTGTGCCAGCGGTATGAGCGAAGAAGATGCGCGCGCCGAGCTTCCGGCTATTTAGGCGCTATCGCTGCCCAATCAACGGTGAGTTCACCAAGGCGCCACCGTTTGCGGTTTACTGCAATGGGCCAACCGAGCTGAACCATGTGCTCGCAGGTGGCAAGCCAACGTTGCACAGCGCCAAAAGAAGACAGCGGAGCATTTTTGGCCCAAGCCTTATCTAGTGCTGCAAGGTATTCGTGAATCTTTTCACCCGACACATTGCGGTGAATGAGCACTTTCGGCAATCGCTCTGCCACCTGAGAAGGCATCTGGAGCGTGCCCAGGTGAAGCGAGATTGTGAAGGTCTTGGGCTCAACGCGCCCCAGAGTTACCCAACTTGAAAGCCTGCCGATTTCATCGCAGGTGCCCTCGATAAGTAAGCCATCGCTGGTGAGGCGAGACTGCATTTGCGCCCAAGCGGCTGCCACTTCGCTCTCGTCGTATTGCCTCAGTACGTTGAATGCTCGAATTACATCGGCGTTTGCAATTCCTGTAGGTAGGGGAGTCTCGAAACCGCCGAGCATAAAGCGCAAGCCAGGCCGCTGCACCTCAATGCCCCGCTGAACTCGCTCGCGGTCGATCTCGATGCCAACCACTTCGATACTCGAGTTGATTTTCGCCAAGCGATCTTGAAGTTCGATCGCTGTTATGGGCGATGCCCCAAAACCCAGGTCGACGACCACGCATCGCGGTTTGCGAACAATCGGTGCAGCCGCGATAAAGCGATCGACGCGCCGCAGCCGATTCGGGTTTGTGGTGCCACGCGTAATCGTGCCCACGGGTTTCTTGTTCGCCACGCAACAAGGCTACCCAACGACGGCTCGGCTAAACTTGAGGCATGTCTGAATACACCGTCATCTTGTTGCGCCACGGCAACAGCACCTGGAACCAAGAAAACCTCTTTACCGGATGGGTAGATGTAGATCTATCTGATCAAGGTCGAGCCGAAGCCAAGCGTGCCGGCGAACTTCTTGCCGAGTCGGGCCTCAAGCCAGAACTTTTGTACACCTCGCGTCTAAAGCGAGCCATCAACACCGCACACATTGCTCTTAACGCAGCCGACCGCTCATGGATCGATGTTAAACGCGACTGGCGCTTGAACGAACGCCACTACGGAGCGCTTCAGGGCAAAGACAAAGCTCAAACCCTCGCCGAGTATGGAGCCGAGCAGTTTCAAATCTGGCGTCGCTCCTACGATGTTCCGCCACCGCCAATTGACGACAACGACAAGTATTCGCAGGCACACGATGAGCGTTATGCAGCACTCGGCCCTAATGTTCCAAAAACCGAATGCCTCAAGGATGTTCTCGACCGCATGCTTCCACTTTGGAACGACGAGATTGTGGCCGACCTAAAGTCGGGTAAAACCGTTTTGATCACCGCACACGGCAACTCCCTGCGTGCCCTCGTCAAGCACTTGGATGGAGTCTCTGATGACGAAATCGCTGAGCTCAACATTCCAACCGGAATCCCGTTGGTTTACAAGCTAGACGCAAACTTCAAGCCACTGGTAAAGGGTGGAGAATACCTAGACCCAGAGGCTGCTGCAGCCGGCGCCGCAGCCGTTGCTGCTCAAGGAAAGAAATAACCCCAGTCGCTTTAGTTCGGTTGATTGAGTCGAACCGAATGCTAGATGGTGTCGTTCCACTCTCCGGTAGAGAGGTACGAGATCTTGGCTGAGATGTCTACAACGTGGTCGGCAAAGCGCTCGTGGTAACGGCTAGCCAGAGTTACGTCGACGGTGAACACCGCATTCTCTTTCCAGTCATCACCTAGCACGGTGTCGAACACTGAACGGTGAAGTTCGTCTACTCGCTGGTCTTCTGCCTGAATCGACTTGGCCACATCTACGTTTGGGTCTTTGAGCAAGCGCTCGAGCTTGTGACCTAGTTCAACGTCTAGCGCACCGAGCTCAATGAAAGTTCCTCGCAGGGATTCTGGAATGGCTGAACCTGGATAGCGGAAGCGCGCGATCTGTGCAACGTGACCAGCTAAGGCTCCCATGCGCTCCAGCGATGCGCTAATTCGTAGAGCTGAAACTAGAATGCGAAGGTCTCGGGCAACCGGCGACTGGCGAGCAAGAATGCGAATGACGAGTTCGTCAAGTGCAAGCGCTTTCGACGCCATTTGGTCGGCACTGGCGATGGCCTGATCGGCCAGGGTTACGTCTGAGCGAATAAAGGATTTAGAAGCGTGCTCCATGGTGCGGGTGGCGTCGGCGGCCATCTCGTAGAGGCGGTCTTGAACTTCGACTAGTTCTTTTTGAAAAACTTCGCGCATGGTTTCACTCCTTGTTATGCCTAAATGGTCGTTTGCGCAGGTTAACGCAAATACAACTAACACTTAATTCGCAGGGAAAACGGCGAAAGACAATCGCCTTCTTCCGCTCACAGCCTACTCTTCGCCTACTCTTAACCATGTGAATGACTTTCAAGGCTTGTGGCTGTTCTTGCTGGGGTTGGGCCTCGGCGGTGCAGTCGTTGGTGCGTTTGTCAATCGCTTTAGAAAGCGCGTAAACGAAAAGTTTCACCAAGGCCAATCGATATCCGATGCCTCTACCGAACTGCTCGAAGTTCTCTCCGCCTCGGCGGTAGTACTGAACCCCTCAAACGTGGCCGTGCGCGCCACTCAGGGCGCTTTGGCCATGGGCCTTTTGAGGGTTAGAACGCTGCGCCACCCAGAGCTCGAAGCCTTGGTAGTTCGCGCTCGAAATGCTACCGGGATTGAAACCATCGATGTCGAGCTGAGCACCGGGCTTCGTGGTTCTAGCATTTTCGTGAGCGCCCGCGCCACAAATCTTGGCGACGGAAATGTACTGCTCTTGGTCGAAGACCGTACCGAAGCACGGCGCCTCGATGAAACACGTCGCGATTTTATTGCAAACATTTCGCACGAACTTAAAACTCCGATCGGCGCCATTTCGCTGCTATCCGAGGCAATTAACGACGCCGAAGGCGACCCGGTAATGCTCGAGAAGTTCACCAAGAGTTTGAGAAAAGAAGCCAAGCGACTTGCCTCGCTGGTTTCTGATGTGATTCAGCTTTCGAGATACCAGTCGGTCGAAATGCAGTCGCACGTGGAGCTTGTCGATTTGTCGGCCGTGGTTGAAGAGGCCGTCGAAAGAAACGCTTTTAGAGCCGAGCAAAAGAACATCAAGGTGAATTTTCTAGCCCCATCTGGAATCACCGTGGTTGGCGACCAGGAGATGCTGATTGTGGCGCTAAAGAACCTGATCGAAAACGCCATTATCTACTCCGACGAGAACGATACGGTCGGCGTCGGCCTAAGAATCAGCGACGACGTAGCAGAAATCGCAGTGACCGATAACGGGGTTGGGTTAGATGCCGAAGAGCAGAACCGCGTTTTCGAGCGTTTCTACCGGGTCGACCCATCGCGATCGAGAGAAACGGGTGGCACTGGCCTCGGGCTTAGCATCGTCAAGCACGTTGCCCTGAGCCACAATGGTGAAGTGCGAGTTTTCTCGAAACCAGGCGTTGGGTCAACGTTTACCCTGCGGTTACCTCTTGCCGATAGAAATATCGTGGTTAGCGACTCTGATAGGACAAACGTATGACCCGTGTTCTGGTTGTTGAAGATGAGCAATCGCTCAGAGACCCACTGGTTTACCTTCTGCAAAAAGAGGGCTACGAGATTCTCGAAGCCGCCGACGGGGTGCAGGCGCTCGAGCTTTTTAAGTCGGGTAACCCCGAGCTAATCCTTTTAGACCTCATGCTTCCTGGCCTCAGCGGCAACGAAGTGTGCCGCCAGATTCGCCAGACCTCAAACGTGCCTGTGATCATGCTCACGGCCAAAGACTCAGAAATCGACAAAGTGGTTGGCCTCGAAATCGGTGCCGACGACTACGTGACCAAGCCCTACTCGACCCGCGAACTTCTTGCACGTATGAAAGCTGTGCTTCGCCGCAACGGTGAGCCCGAGGCGGTCAAAGACGGCATTCTCGAGGCTGGCCCGGTTCGCATGGATGTCGACCAGCACCAGGTCTTCGTAAACGGCAACAAAACCGCAATGCCACTCAAAGAATTCGAACTGCTCGAGCTTCTGCTCGAAAATCGCAACCGCGTGCTCACTCGCGGCCAGATAATCGACCGCGTTTGGGGTTCAAACTACTTTGGCGACACCAAGACCCTAGATGTTCACGTAAAGCGCATCCGCTCAAAGATTGAAGAAGACCCCGCTCGCCCAGTGCACCTAGTTACGGTGCGCGGCTTGGGTTACAAGTTCGAGGTCTAAAACCCTTTAACTTGCCAACTAAAAGGCGAGTTCGGCCGAGCTAACGCCAACGGCGAAACGGCCAGGAAGTTCGTAATCCAAAAAGTTTATGTTGTGCTCGTCAATCACGCGCGCCGCATCAATGACGTAGCCGTTCCACTCAAAACCGGTGGTTGTGTGAGCATCATTTATTAGAGTCACATCGTAGCCACGCTCTATTGCTGCGTGTGAAGTATGGCGCACGCAGTTGTTGGTTTCGGCACCACAGATGTAAAGGTGGTCAACGCCCAACTCTGCCAATGTTTCTTCAAGGTCGGTCGCCTCAAAAGACGAGCGGTAGGTTTTGCGAATCATTCGCTCGCCAGGCTCGGGGGTGAGTTCGGGTGCGATTTCCCACTCTGGGCTTTCAAGCAGTAAGCCGCGGTCTGAGTGCTGAACCCAAATAACTGGGATACCCGCGGCGCGCGCCTTGTCGATGGCAACGTTTATGGCAGCCAAAGTTTCTTCGCGCTTGAAGGCTTCTCCAACAACGCCAACCTGAACATCGATGACTAGAAGAGCAGACTTGCCGCGACCCAGAGTAGACATGACTACTTGCTCAAATCGTTGACGACATCTTGGTAAATCGGAAGCGTGCCGTCGAGCACTGGAACGATGAACTGCTTGGCCGGGGTGCCGTCTTGCAGCACGTAGAAACTTGTGGTTCCGCCGGCTACACCCAGAAGGTTGAAGTCAAGTGATGGGTTTTCGTTGAATCCGAAGTCGAGCTTCGTGCCAGCATCTACGGTGAGATCGTAGTTAACTTTTTTGCCGGTGGCAGCGTCGGAATACTGCAGAGTCACGGTTTGTGCATCCTGACCGGAGTTAACCACCGAACCAATTAGGTGGCGCTGATCGCCAATAACCACGTAGAAGAAGTTGCGAAACTTCACGGTTCCGTAGTCAAGTGAGAAGCCGTCTGAAGGGGAGTATTGCTGCAGGCTAGCGATGTTGCTGGTGATGCTGCAGCCAGTGGTTGAAAGAAGCACCGCTGCACCGATTGCCACACCGGTCACGATTTTGCGAACGAACAATTTTTTCTCCTGCACATGAAAACTTGATTTCATTTTAGCCCAGCAGCGCCTATCGGTTTTGCCCTTTGGAATCAGGCGTTTCTGTGGTAAATTAGCGGTTTCTGAAGGGAATTAGCCACATGAAATTTGTAGTAGGCGAAACCGTCGTTTATCCCCACCACGGAGCGGCAAAAATCATTGAAGTTGCCGAGAAAACTCTGCGCGGTGAAACCAAAACTTACCTGCAACTGAAAGTTGCCCAGGGCGAGCTAACCATTTGGGTTCCGGCCGAAAACGTCGACATGGTCGGCGTTCGCGATGTAATCGACAAGAAAGGCGTTGAGCAAGTCTTCAACGTGCTTCGTGCCGAGTTCACCGAAGAACCAACCAACTGGAGCCGTCGCTACAAGGCCAACCTCGAAAAACTCGCTTCTGGCGACGTTGTTAAGGTTTCCGAGGTAGTTCGCGACCTATGGCGCCGCGACCAAGACCGCGGACTTTCTGCCGGTGAAAAGCGCATGCTCGTCAAGGCGCGTCAAATTCTCGTTTCCGAACTTGCCCTAGCCCGCAAGACCGACGAAGAGAAGGCATCAGCCACTCTCGACGAGGTTCTTGCCTCCTAAAGATCGGACGCGTCGTGTCTAGTCGTGGCATCGCAGTCATCCTTGTCGCCGCCGGCCGCGGCGAACGCCTTGGTGCTAATGTCCCTAAAGCGCTCGCTCTGCTAGCCGACGAAACCCTACTCGCTCACAGCGTACGCGCCGCCCTGCTTGCCAAAGGCCTGAAGCAGCTGGCTATAGCAGCGCCCGAGTCAAACATCGAAGAGTTCGCGCAGATCGTTCGCGAGGTTGCCGAGTCACTGGGTTCTCTGGTGCCGATCCGCTTGGTGGTCGGCGGTGAAACCAGACAGGAGTCGATTTCTGCGGCTATCAAGGTTTGCGACGAAGACGTAGACAGCATTCTGGTTCACGATGTAGCTAGAGCGCTTGCTCCGAGCTCACTCTTCGACCGGGTTGCCGAAGCGGTTGCCGAACAGCAAGTTGGCATCGTGCCGATCTTGCCGGTGGTAGACACCATGAAACGTATCGATGGTGATGTGGTGGCAGCCACGGTAGACCGTAGCCAGTTGGGTGCCGCGCAAACGCCGCAGGGATTTCCGGCCGAAACCCTGCGCACGATCTATCGCAGTGCCGTCGACGACTACACCGACGACGCGGCGTTATTTCAGAGTTTCGGCGGCGAGGTGCGCCTCGTTGTAGGCGACCCGCAGGCGTTCAAAATCACAACGCAGCCAGACCTCACTCGAGCCGAGTCTTTGTTCGATCGTGATTACCGAAGCGGCATCGGCACCGACACTCACCGATTCAGCGCCGATGTCGAAAAGCCGCTGTATCTCGGAACCATCGTGTGGGACGGCGAAACCGGCCTCGATGGGCATTCCGATGGCGATGCACTGAGCCACGCGATTGTAGATGCACTGCTTTCGGCAGCTGGACTTGGCGACATCGGCTCTAATTTCGGAGTTGATCGACCCGAGTTTGAAGGGGCCAACGGCGCGATTTTCTTGAGTGAAACCAGGGCGCTGCTGCAGGCATCCGGTTGGCAGATCGAAAATGTTTCGGCACAGATCATTGGTAACAAGCCAAAGGTTGCTCCGCATCGCAGCCTGGTGCAGCTTGCCTTGAGCGAAGTAGTTGGAGCGCCGGTAACCATTAGTGCAACTACCACAGACGGTCTCGGATTTTTGGGGCAGTCTGAAGGCGTGGCAGTGGTGGCCACCGCCCTGATTAGTCGCCTAAAAGTTAGGTTGAACTCGTGAACCTTAGCCTGTTCGACTCAAAGACGCAGTCGCTTCGAGAGTTTTCGCCAATTGTGCCTGGCCACGTGGGCATTTATGTTTGTGGGCCAACCGTGCAATCAGCGCCCCACGTTGGTCACCTGCGCTCGGCAGTAGCATTCGATGTTTTGGCCGGTTGGATGCGATTTGGCCACGGGCTGAATGTCACACTTGTGCGCAACGTAACTGACGTTGACGACAAAATTTTGACCAACGCCTCGGTCAGCGGGGTTGACTGGCGCGAATTGGCCGTATCGGTAGAGCAGCGCTTCAACGACGTTTACGACTCACTAAACGCGCTTGCCGACAAAACCCCGCACGCCACCGACCACATCATCGACATGATCGCCTTGATCGAGTGGCTGATCAGCCGCGGCCACGCGTATCAAGCCGAGGATGGGTCGCCAAACGTGTTTTTCGACAGCGCATCGTGGCCAGAGTATGGCGAGCTCACCAACCAGCGTCTCGAGCACATGGAAGGCGAAGACGTTGCATCACACGGCCGTCGCCGCCCAACCGACTTTGCCCTGTGGAAAGCCGCCAAAGAAGACGAACCTTCGAGCGCAGCATGGTCGTCGCCCTGGGGTGATGGTCGCCCGGGCTGGCACATCGAGTGTTCGGCCATGACTCGTTCGATTTTGGGTGAGCATTTTGACATTCACGGCGGCGGTCTCGATCTGCGTTTTCCTCACCACGAAAACGAATTGGCGCAGTCGCGGGCGGCTGGGTTCGAGTTTGCTAACTACTGGATGCACAACGGGCTAGTAACCGTCGGCGGGCAGAAAATGTCGAAGAGCCTAGGCAACGGCGTGAGCGTCGAAGAGCTATTTGCCCAGGGTTCTGCGCTCGCGGTGCGCTATTGGTTGCTGAGCGCCCACTACCGAACCTCGCTCGACTACTCAACCGGTGCAATCTCAGATGCGGTTGCCGCGCTAGCTCGCATTCATAACTTCGTGAAACGTTCCACAACCGATGCTCAAGTGTCTGCAGGAGCTCTACCTGCCGACTTTGTTACTGCAATGGACTCCGACTTGAATGTTCCGGCAGCCTTGGCTGTAGTTCACGAACACGTTCGCGCGGGCAACTCGCAACTCGATGCCGGGCAGAGCGCCGCGCACGAGGCATCCGCGGTCTTGGCGATGCTTCATGCTCTAAACCTGTTGCCAGAGGCGTCTGCAGAAGTAGATAAGCAGTTGGCAGATAGGGTTGAATCATTGATTCAGGCGCGCGCCGAAGCGCGTGCAGCTAAAGACTTTGCATTGGCCGATCAAATTCGGCAGGAGATTTCTGCTTTGGGAGTCACCATCGAAGACACCGCAACCAAAACGACATGGAGTTTAAATGGCTAAGGCAGGGCGCCCAGGCGCATCGAGTGGCAAAAAGGGAGCCCGCGTTGGCACCGGAGGGCATGGCCGTCAGGCTCTCGAGGGCAAAGGCCCAACCCCTAAGGCCGAAGACCGCAAAGGTCACAAGGCCTACAAGTTTAAGAATGCGGCCGAAAAGAAGGCTGCCTCTGGCGTTCAGCGCCGCGGTGAATTTCTTGCGCCTGCAAACCGCACAGCGGGCACCGCTGGGGCGAGCCGCCAGAACGGCGCCCGAGTAGCAAAGGCAGCCGATGCATCAGAGGTGCTATCGGGTCGCAACTCGGTTCTAGAAGCGCTTCGCGCCAAGGTTCCGGCGTCAGCGCTTTACATCGCCAATCGAATCGAAATGGACGACCGCGTAAAAGAAGCCATTAATCTGGCCAACCTGCGCGGCATCCCAGTTAGCGAAGTTACCCGTCCAGAAATCGATCGCCTCACCGGCAACGATGCTGTGCACCAGGGAATTGCACTTGGTGTTCCTCCTTACAACTACCAGCACCCGATGGAGTTGCTAGACAAGATCATCGGCCGTGGGCAGAAGCCGCTCTTGGTTGCCCTCGATGGCATCACCGACCCACGCAACCTTGGCGCGATTATCCGCTCGGTTGCTGCATTCGGCGGGCAGGGTGTCATTGTTCCTCAGCGCCGTTCCACCGGTGTCACGGCATCGGCTTGGAAGACTTCGGCTGGGGCAGCTGCACGTATTCCGGTGGCCCTGGCAGCCAACCTAAACGCAACTTTGAAAGACTTTAAAAAGCGCGGACTCTTCGTGGTTGGTCTCGACGGCGACGGCGACCTCAGCCTGCCAACCTTCCACCTCGGCGATGAACCGCTGGTGTTGGTGGTTGGTTCTGAAGGCAAGGGCCTAAGCCGCCTCGTTCAAGAGAACTGCGACGCGATTTTGTCGATTCCGATCTCGGGAAACACCGAGTCGCTCAACGCAGGCATCGCAGCTTCGGTGGCACTTTACGAAGTTTCGAAGCGTCGCGCCTAAACCAGGGCTAACGCTTTAGACCAGGTCGCGCCAATCGGCGTCTTCGTCGTCTTCTTCAACCTGAATCACGCCCGAGGGCACGGGGTTTGGCAAGGTGATCGAGCCGGTGCTAGGCGTAATCAAAGCCTCCTCGTCGCGACGGTGAGCGAGGATGTTCTTTACGTACGAGTCAACGGCCTGCGAGAGCGACACGTCTTCTTTAGCTTCTTCTGAGAGATACCAGCGGTGTTCAAGTACCTGGTGAAAAACCTCGGCCTGCTCCAGGCGCCCGGCCATTTCTTTTGGAATTGAAAGAACCACCGGCTCAAAAACGTTACTTAGCCATTCGTGAGCCAAAACTTCCTCATCGGCGCCGGCACGCTGGTTGTCGCGGCGGTATTCGTCGAGGTCGTTCAAAAGGCGTCGGGCCTGGTTCTCTTCAACATCTAAGCCGGTCAAGCGAATGAGTCGGCGAGCGTGGTGGCCGGCGTCGACAACCTTGGGTTGAATCTTTAGTTTCGCTCCGGTGTCGTCGGTGCGAATCGTCATTTCGTCAATGTCGAAGCCCAGCTCGTTAAGCCGCTGGATTCGGCGATTGATCTTCCATTTTTCGGCCATCTCAAAAGTCTCAGCGCCAGTCAGTTCAACCCAAAGCTCGCGATATTTGCGCATGATTCGCTCGGATGTAGCTACCGGGTCAACTCCCGGAGCCGCGTTGCCGCTCGCCACGAGGTCCATTAGTTCACCGGCGATGTTGACGCGCGCAATCTCGAGGTCGTTCTCGCGCTGCCCGTTCGAAAGGCCCGAATCGTAGAGGTGTCCGGTTTCGGCATCCACGAGGTAAGCGGCGAATGAGCCGGCATCTCGGCGAAACAAGGTGTTTGAGAGCGATACGTCGCCCCAGAAGAAGCCGGCTATGTGCAGTCGAACCAAGAGCAGTGCAAGCGCATCGACCAGACGTGTTGCGGTTTCGGCGCGCAGACCCTGCGACCACATGGCTCGGTAAGGTAGTGAAAACTTGAGGTGCCGGGTAATCAGCACCGAGGGCAATTCGTTGCCTTCTTCATCGGTGCGATTGTTGATGATTGCAAACGCCTCAACGCATGGAACGTCTAGTTTGGCTAGGTTTCGAAGCATGTCGTATTCGCGCCTGGCCAATTCGCCGAGAGTTTCTTTAATGGCGATTACATAACCGCTCAAGTGCGCAAAGCGCACAGTGTGACGCGAGAGTCCCTTAGGTAGAGCCGCGATATTCTCGTCGGGCCACTCCTCCAATGGCAAATGCCACGGTAGATCCAGCAGTGCTGGGTCTACCGTGGCAGCCGTGATGTCTAGTGCTGAAGCCACCAGTAGTTGTTCTTGAACTTCTACTAGTTGAGGCGGTCGCCCGACTCAACGTCGAACAGGTGGGTGATTCCGCCTTGTGGTGCAAGGAAGACCTTTGCGCCTGGCTTTGGGTGATTGGTTGCGTCGACACGAGCAACGATTTCAGCGTCTGCCGAACCGACTGCGCCGTGGGTGTAGAGGTAGGCGTCAGCGCCGAGCTCTTCCACAACGTCAACTTCAACCTCGAGGCCCTGGTTGCTGATCACGAGGTCTTCTGGACGAAGACCAACGGTGATTTCTGCAGCCTTGGTCTTGGCAAGAATCTCCTTGGCTACTGGAAGAACCAGGTTGCCGAACTTGACTCCACCATCAACGATTGGTAGCTGAAGAAGGTTCATGGCTGGTGAGCCGATAAATCCTGCAACGAATACGTTCTTTGGCTTTTCGTAGAGGTTGCGAGGGGTGTCAACCTGCTGAAGTAGACCATCCTTGAGAACTGCAACGCGGTCGCCCATGGTCATGGCTTCGACCTGGTCGTGTGTTACGTAAACGGTGGTTACTCCGAGGCGACGCTGAAGCGAAGCAATCTGGGTACGGGTCTGAACGCGAAGCTTGGCGTCAAGGTTCGATAGCGGCTCGTCCATGAGGAACACCTGAGGCTTACGAACGATGGCACGGCCCATGGCCACACGTTGACGCTGACCACCAGAAAGGGCCTTTGGCTTGCGAGCGAGGTATGGCTCGAGGTCGAGCAACTTAGCTGCCTCGAGAACACGCTCGGCGCGCTCTTCTTTGCTGATGC
>JAHEAT010000100.1 GCA_024642605.1 Microbacteriaceae bacterium | reverse complement strand
TTGACCAAGTGGTCGAGAGCAGCGTTGCCAGTGACTCGATTTTTAGTGATTTGCATTCAATGCCCCAATCGTGCGGAGGAGGTATAAGTACCTTAAACTAGCCCCCTCCTCAGACACTTAATGTTTGGGCGCTATGGAGTTATGTACCCTTGGTACTCCTCCGCCGTCTCAGCGCATACACAGTCTGAACCCCTGCAGATGTTTAACATTGAGGCAAATTCCTCGAGCTGAAATTTGGCTAATTCTGCTTCGGGGTTACAAAGGTAATGATCACTCGATTTCATGTAACTAATTTTTATTTCTGGCCCAAAGAGAAGCATGCAAGCCCAAAAAGTTACGCCGATTTCAGAGTTGTACCCAGCGTTTTTGAGTGCACGGCACTCGTGGATAAGGGCATCAGTTTTGTAGATGTGCTCGAATTTGCTCACTACGACGGGCCCTTCTCCTTCAACCATGTCGTCATCAAAGCCGTCGTGCCAGGTGACAACCGACTGGTCGCGAAGACTAACCTTTATGCGCTTGCAGCCGTAAGAGATGGAAATGTCTCCTTCTTCGAAGTTCTCTGGAAAATCTTCTCGGTCTGTTGACTGATCTTCATCAAAAAGTTCTAAGCCGAGAAACTCTTGATGATCACCATTTATGAGCTCTGACCACTCGATAAACTGCTGGCTGAAAGAATATTTTTTCATATTGGACGTTCCTTAATCCTGAATGTGTTGACGTATTTTTGGATGCGCTAGTCGCCCTGCGACTGTGGCGGCGCACTCAGCTCGTAAAGGTTGGCGGGTTTTCCTGGGCGTTTCGCATCTACGCGACCGGTTGAGTTCAAATAAGAACTATCGGCCAGCATCATGCGCCTAAACGCGTCGCGTTGCACCCGTTCACCGCGACAAACCTCGGTGAACTCTTGCAGGTCGCTCAGGCGAAACTCCTCACCCAGAGGGTTGATGCCGAGGTAGCGAAACGGGTCGAGCCGCCCGTCGAATGCATGCCTCAGTTGGCGCCATGCGTAGAAAACCATGTCGTCGTGGTCTAAACCTAGGATGCGGCCATCCTTGGTTTGACTCGTGAGAGTTTTGTCGTGGCCCACGCGCCGTTTGGCGTCGGGCATTTTGCGGTTTCCAAAGCGAGAAACTCCGTCGTAGTTTGAGAGCGTTCCGTTTTCGCGCTCGAATTTATCCATGGATGCTTGCGAGCAGACCAAATCGATGCCAACGCGCTCCTTGCCGCCAAGGTATTTGCGTATGTCTTCGAAGTTGACCATTCCCCAGTAAGCGAACGAGAGCACTCGATCGTTTGGGTCGCGTTTTGGGTCATCAAAGATGCCGATCTGGCGAATCTTTGTTTTTAGAGATAAACCGAGTCGCTCCGTTGCGATTCGCTGACTAGCTTGCTCGAGTGATTCGCTTTTTCCCAGGTAGCCGCCCGGCAATACCCGCTGCCCGCTTGCTAGTGGGTAGAGCTCGGGGTCGGCCGGCACGGTGACCACAAAAAGTGAGAGGCCGTCTGCCCCTTTGCTGCCCACGTATTTGGGAGAAACGTTGTGTTCACCAGCTTTTTCGAGGATGTTGCTTTCGTTGGCAACCGTGAAGATCACTAGGTCGATTGCTTTGTCGAAATAAATGTCGGTGGTCATGTTCATAATGTTACTTACAGATGCCGTACAAGACAAGTTTCGACATTTGTCGGGAATAGTTTGAGCGAAAAAACTATTTGAGTGTTATAGTGAGTGTCCACCAACCGAAGGAGCGTGATCACATGAACGAACAGTTCAACTCATGGGCAGAGTCTCTGCGCGCAAACAAGCCGCTAGCAGAAGTCATTGCCGACGCCGCAAACGCCAACACCAAGGCTGCCGGCAACACCACAACTTCATACAACACAACTACCGCAACCCGCCAAGGCACCGGCAATCGAAACTTGTTGCCAGCAATGCACCTCGGTCGCGGCTACCGCTATGGCAACATCACCTGGTTTCCGATCTGGACCGACGCCCCCGTCGTTCAACGCGACTACATCACCGAGGCCGGTGGCGCTCAGGTCGCTGTAGTCGAAGGCGATGTGCCTTCGGTTGGTCACCTGAACATCAAGAACGACTGCGACCAGCCCGTTCTTCTTCTCGAAGGCACCTTGCTAGAGGGGGGTTGGCAACACCGCGCCGTCACCAAGACCGTTGTGGTAGCTGCTAAGTCGACCACGCAACTCCCAGTGGTGTGCGTTGAAGCTGGTCGTTGGGGAGGAGTCGCAATCCAAAAGCTCGGAACCCGTCGGGCTCCGGCCGGTGTGCGCTCGGCCATCCGTGGAATGCGCAAGTCGGCTGACGGTGCTTTTATGCAATCGGCTCCCGACCAAGACGAAGTTTGGAACAAGGTGCGCGAATTTGGTGTGCTCAATAACAAGGCGCGACCCACCGAGTCGCTAGTCGAGATGCGTGACGAAATCGAAGCCGAGATCGCCGCTCTAAAGCTCGAAAAGCCTCAAGCCCTGTTTGGTCAGCGCGGTGTGGTTATTGCAATCGCGGGCCACCCTCTCGCCGTCGAAGTGTTCGATCACCCCGACACGCTAGCGGAACGTCTCGAGAGCATCCTCGATGCCTACCTGCCCGAATCGCTGATTCAGCCTTTCAAGAATTGCCGATCACAGATGGCGCGCGATTTTGTTGAGCGCATCGAGCGACTCGGCGTTGACCAGGCTCAGAACGACGGTCGTCTGCGCAATCGCCCAGACAAGTACGTTGCCGCCGAGGCTGTTCTTCGCAACGGGTCACTGCTGCACATGTCAGCGCTCAACCCAGCGCACGAGCTGGTGGTCGTCGCATAACGGCGGGGCCGACGAGGCAACTTCGAGTTCGCAAACACGGATGCACACCGCAGGGTTTGCGCGAGCATCCAAGGATTCAAAATTTCAGATTTCAAAACACAAAAGTCTTCGAAAGGACGTGATAACCATGATTGAAGTCAAGATTGAACACAACTTAGTTAAAGGCCGCGAGGGCGCAGAGCCGACCTCCGTCGGCATCATGGTCGAGGCAACCGCACCGACCGCGCCAGAGCTGAACGCAGAGATCGTTCGCAAAGATAAGGCGATCGTTTTCGTCGTCGACCGTTCTGGTTCGATGGGAGGCGGCCGGCTCGAGATGGTCAAGGGCACCATCCTTGACATTCTCGGTCGACTCAACCCAGCCGACTACATCTCGGTGGTGACCTTCGATGATGTTGCGATCACCGACAAGCCACTGGTTCGCATCGGCGACACCGACATGGTGGCTCTTCGCCGGCTGGTGTCAAACTTGCAGCCTGGTGGCTCAACCAACCTCTAGGCCGGATACCGTTTCGGTTTGGCCGAGGCTGCTTCGGCACCCGAAGGCATCGAGGCAACCGTGATTCTGCTCTCCGACGGTCAGGCCAATTCGGGCAACCAAGATCCAGACTCACTGGGTCAGCTAGCGGCTGCCGCCACCGAGCACTTCATCACCACAACCACCATCGGAATCGGTGAGGGTTACGACGAGCGCATCCTCGATGCAGTCGCTGGTGCCGGTGCCGGAAACCACGTAGCTGCAATTCGCATCGACGAGGCCGTTGACGCACTAAACGCCGAGATCGAAGACATGCTGCAAAAGACAGTTTCTGGTCTGCGCGTTGAGATCGAGCTCGACCGCGAAGTCTCCGGTCGCGGCTCGCGAATTCGCAAGGGTGGCTGGATGCGCCGATTCAACTGGGATGCTCCGCTCGCCATTGCCGAACTAGGCGACCTCTCGACCGCCGAAGAAAAGAACTGGGTTTTCGACGCAACTCTTGTGCTTCGTGACCCGGAAATCGAGCTTCGCGAGGTCGACGGAATCATCGTTCGCTGGCAATACACCGATCTCGTCTCGGGCAACTTTGTAAGCGGTGAAAAGCGCATCACGCTCGAACTGGTTGACAAAGACAACTGGGTAGAGCCGGCGCGCGACGAAGACATCGTGGCCGAGCTAAAGGCCCTGCGTCTCGAAGATGTTCGTCGTGCGGCCCAGGATCTCTATGACCAGGGCGCGTTCGCTCAGGCCGATGAGCTGTTGACCCAGGCGGGTGTTGAGTTAGAAGATTGGGCGCGTAATGCGAACCTTTCGGCTCGTCAGCAGGTTCGCATGAGCCGCCGGGTGTCTGAAATGACCTCGTTCGCCATGATGGATGACGGCGTCAAGTCGAAGCGCATGCGTGAAACTAGCAACCGTGTGATGCGCGACAAGACGAACTTCAGAGAGCGTCGCCCCGAAAACGGCGACAAAGAAGAGATCTAACGCTTTCAAGGTTTCGGCGGCCGCCGTTTTTCACCCCTTTCGCCGGCGGCCGCCGAGCATCCTTGCCTCTATTGCCTGTGCACCAAGCGCGGCCACAACCTGCCCAAGCAGATTAGAGCCTGCCTTGTCGCACCCCGAAGCGAAAACTCTCACTGCCACAAAAACTTACGTC
>JAHEAT010000095.1:3011-4534 GCA_024642605.1 Microbacteriaceae bacterium | reverse complement strand
TGCTGGTCGCGCTAGTCACGCCTATGAACGCCGATGGCGAAGTTGACTGGGCCGCAACCGAAAAGCACATCGACTACGTGATCTCTAACGGTGCCGACGGCGTGGTAGTAACCGGCACGACGGGCGAAACCTCGACCCTCACCGATGCCGAAAAGATTAAGCTCGTCGAAGTTGGCAAGTCGGTTTCGGCAGGTCGCGCCAAAATCATCACCGGTGGAGGCTCCAACGAAACCGCGCACGCCATGCAGCTTTACAAGGCAAGTGAAAAAGCCGGAGCAGACGGCGTCATGATCGTCACTCCTTACTACAACAAGCCAACTCAAGCCGGTGTTCTTACTCACTTTAGGCTCATTGCCGACGCCACCGACCTGCCGGTTATCTTGTACGACATCCCAGGCCGCGCCGGCATTCCAATTGCATACGAAACCATTCTTCGTGCGGCTAAGCACCCAAACATCGTGGCAATCAAAGATGCCAAGGGAGACTTTGCCCAAGCCTCGCGCGTGATGACCGAAACCGGGTTGCTCTATTTCTCGGGTGACGACAGCAACGTGTTGCCACACATCTCGATCGGTGCCACCGGCCTTATCGGAGTAACGGCAAACATCGCACCGGCTGCCTATCGTGAGATGGTCGATGCCACCAACCGCAACGACTTCCACCACGCACTGACGGTGCACAACTCGCTTGAGCCATTGGTTCGCGCAGCCATGACCCACGTGCCTGGCACCGTCGCATCCAAGTACATTCTTCACGGACTCGGTCTCATCGACAGCCCTCGCGTACGTTTGCCGCTGGTAGGGCCAGAAGAATCAGAAGCCGCACGCATCGAAGCCGACATCGACCAGGTCAAGAGCATTGCTGGTTTGACGTTCGAAAACTTCCGCCCAGACCGCAACGCAGCCGCCGGTGGTGCGCTGCCGAAGGTGGCCGGCACCACACGATAGAAAAGGAACCAAATGGTTCAAACTCTCCCAGCACCCGCGGCCCTGAAGCCCGGAGTTCTGCGAGTGATTCCGCTTGGCGGAATCGGCGAAATCGGTCGAAACATGACCTGCTTCGAAATCGACGGAAAAATCCTCATTGTTGACATTGGCGTTCTTTTTCCAGAAGAGCACCAGCCCGGTGTCGACGTTATCCTTCCAGACTTCGGTTATTTGCGTAATCGCCTCGACGATATTGTGGGCATCGTGCTCACCCACGGTCACGAAGACCACATTGGGGGAGTGCCTTACTTCCTCAAACTAAAGGGCGACATTCCGCTACTTGGGTCGGCGCTAACACTAGCTTTTGTCGAAGCGAAGCTCAAAGAGCACCGCATGCAGCCGTACACCATGGTTGTTGCCGAGGGGCAGCGCGAGCAGTTGGCTGGCTTCAACCTCGAGTTTGTTGCCGTAAACCACTCCATTCCAGATGCCCTCGCAGTTGTTATTCGCACTGCAGCCGGCAGCGTTTTGCATACTGGCGATTTCAAGATGGACCAGATTCCTCTCGATGGGCGCCTCACCGACCTGCGCGCTTTT
>JAHEAT010000095.1:0-3001 GCA_024642605.1 Microbacteriaceae bacterium | reverse complement strand
CGAAGAGGGGCTCGACCTTTTCATGTGCGACAGCACCAACGCCGACGTGCCGGGTTTCACCCCTCTCGAAAAAGACATCGGGCCGGTCATTGAATCGGTGATCGCGCGTTCGAAGGGCAAGGTCGTGGTGGCGTCGTTCTCGTCACACGTGCACCGCGTTCAGCAGGTAATCGATGCCGCAGTGGCAAACAACCGCAAGGTAGTTCTGGTCGGTCGATCGATGGTGCGCAACATGCAAATCGCTCGCGAGATGGGTTACCTAAACGCTCCAGAAGATGTGTTTGTCGAACTGGCTAAAGCTGAAGGCATCCCAGAAGACCAGGTTGTCTACATGTGCACCGGCTCGCAGGGTGAGCCGATGGCCGTGCTGGCTCGAATGGTCAACCTAGATCACCAAATCACCGTTGGCGAGGGCGACACCGTAATCTTGGCCTCCTCGCTGATTCCTGGTAACGAGAATGCCGTTTATCGCGTGATCGACGGGCTAACCAAGCTCGGCGCCAATGTCGTTCACAAAGGCAATGCCAAGGTTCACGTATCGGGCCACGCGGCAGCAGGCGAGCTGCTCTACTGCTACAACATCCTCAAGCCCCGCAACGTGTTTCCGGTACACGGCGAATACCGTCACCTCATAGCCAACGGCAAGCTGGCTGAGCAAACCGGTGTTCCAGCTGAACGCGTGTTGATAGCCGAAGATGGTTGGGTAATCGACCTTGCCAATGGCGTCGCTGAAATCGTTGGCGCAGTCGAATGTGGTCTCCTGTTCGTTGACGGCAAGACCGTGGGCAAAATAACCGAGGATGACCTCCAAGATCGTCGCGTCCTGGCTGCCGAAGGTTTCATCTCGATCTTCGTGGTTGTCGACCCGGTCGATGGTCGTGTGAAGGTTGGGCCCGAGATTCGCGCCCGAGCCTTTGCCGAAGAAGATCACGTATTCGACGACGTGAAGCCAGCCATTGCCAAGGCGCTCGCCCAGGCTGCTGGAGAGGGTATCCGTGACTCTTACGCACTTCAGCAGGTTATTCGTCGCACCATCGGAACCTGGGTGAATCGCGCTCATCGCCGTCGCCCAATGATCATTCCGGTAGTTATCGTCGAGTAGGTTCTAGGGGTTTCTACGGGCAAAAAGCTCTCGTGCCTACGCCAAGATGACGGCGGTCGCTGTTACTTTTGACGCATGGCAACGCGCAGGCCCCAATCACGCGCGAGCAAAAGTAAGGCTCGCACAGCTTCGCGCACCCCAAAACCTAAAGCCGTAGCACCGCGCCAACGCGCAAAGCCTGCCATCGACGATGGTTCTCGCGGCGTCTTAGCTCGCATCTACATGTTTTTTGCTCATGCGGTTGGAGCAGCGGCTAGAGCACTGAGCCCAGATCGCATTGAAAAGCACGAGCGACGCGACGGCCTTCCTTTTGCCATGTTTCTCGGCGGCATCGTTGGTTCGGTCTTCACTTGGTTCATGCATCCAGACAGCAGTTGGGTATTCGGTCTTCACCTCTGGACTTTCGGCCTCATGTTTGGTCGAGTTTCTTATGCGCTCCCGATTGTCATGGTGGTTTTTGCCATCTATCTAATGCGTCACCCGTCAACGGTTCGCGACAACGGCCGCATCGGTGTAGGGCTTTTCCTGTTCTTGGTTTCGGTAGCCGGATACTTCCAACTTTTCGGTGGGCAACCCCAGCCTTCAGACCCTCACTTCGAGTGGAGCCTTAGCTTCGCCGGTGGTGTTCTCGGATGGCTCATCTCGGTGCCTTTCGCGCCACTAACGCTCTGGGGCGCAACCCCAGCCATGGTTTTGGTCAGCTTCGCTTCGCTCTTGGTCATGACTAAAACAGCTCCAAACCGCATCGGCGAGCGCTTGGGTGAACTCAGCGCATACCTGTTTGGCGACTCAGCGCGCGACGAAGAAGCCGTTGCCGAAGAAGTCGAAGACGCATTCGATGGCACCAAGGTGCCTTGGTGGCGCCGCGATAAGCGAAGCGACGACCCGTTCGATCAGGCAGTGGTTCCAGACCACACGCGGGTCGAAGACGAACTCAACCAATTGTTCAACGATGAACCAATCGATGTTCCGTCGGTCGACACCTTCGCAGAAGAAGCCATCGATGAAGCCACCGGGCCAATCCCGGTAGAAGCCAACGCAACCGCGTTGATCGCTCCCGACGAACCGACGACCAACCCCGCTCCAGCCGCACCTAAACCTAAGCGAACCTACTCGATGCCGCCTTTGAACATCTTGGCTGCCGGAACACCACCGAAGGCAAAGAGCGCCGTAAACGACCAAGTAGTTGCCGCAATCACTTCGGTGTTCAAAGAATTCTCCGTTGATGCAGTGGTGGTTGGCTTCTCAAGAGGGCCAACGGTTACTCGCTACGAGGTTGAATTAGCACCGGGCGTAAAGGTCGAGGCCGTCACCAGGCTCTCGAGCAACATTTCTTACGCTGTTGCAAGCAACGAGGTTCGAATCCTCGCGCCGATTCCCGGTAAGTCACTCATCGGTATCGAGATTCCCAACACCGACCGCGAAATCGTTTCCCTTGGTGATGTGCTGCGTTCTCCTGTCGCACAGCAGAGCCAGCACCCGCTAACCATCGGCATCGGTAAAGACGTGGAGGGCGGCTTTGTGGTTGCCAACCTGGCCAAGATGCCTCACCTTCTAGTTGCAGGTGCCACCGGTGCAGGTAAATCCTCGTTCGTCAACTCAATGATCACTTCGATTCTCATGCGCGCCAAGCCCGCCGAAGTGCGCCTGGTGCTAATCGACCCAAAGCGAGTCGAACTTGCCGCCTACCAGGGCGTGCCTCACCTCATCACGCCAATCATCACTAACGCCAAGAAAGCTGCCGAGGCGTTGCAATGGGTTGTTAAAGAAATGGATGCCCGCTACGACGACCTGGCATCGTTCGGGTTCAAGCACGTCGACGACTTCAACCGCGCCATCGTTGCCGGCACCGTTACCGCCAAAGAGGGCACCAACCGCGTACTACAGCCATACCCTTAC
>JAHEAT010000063.1 GCA_024642605.1 Microbacteriaceae bacterium | reverse complement strand
ACAAGCGAACCAACGGTTCCAACCAGTGGCACTGCCACAATGCGCCAACCGGGGCCGTTGTTTTCGGGAGCAAACGCGCCGTTTAGGTCGACTTCGAAAGGCATGCCCTGAGTCGATACAACCGATGCCAGATCAAAAGAAGTAAGGTTTGGCAGTTTGCTCGTTGAGTTTGAGCCGGCTGCAAGGCCGAGAATGAGGCCGCCGGTTGGGTTTAGGTAGGCAATGTAATAGTCGGTTGGAAGGTTTGGGAGCGCCAACTGTCGGGTGGCAAGCCGAGCCTCAACGAGTGCCGGGTCTTCGTGGCTGAGCACGGTGGCCGTCGAAGTTAGAACCGAGTCTTGAGATTGCTGCAAGTAGGTTCGCAGTAGCGCCATGGTGCCGACGCTGGAGACCAGTAAAAGTAGACCAATTAGGGCAACCGACAGTGCGGTGAGTTTGGAACGAAGCGAAATGCGTTCCCAAACTCCGGTTGCCGATTCTTTCAAGGCCTATTTGTCTTTCTTTGGTGTCTTATACATGTAGCCGACACCGCGCTTGGTGACAATTACTGGCTCACTGGTAAGTGGGTCGAGCTTCTTTCGAAGGTAACTCACATAAGACTCAACGATGCCCATTTCGCCACCAAAGTCGTACTCCCAAACGTGGTCGAGAATCTGCGACTTGGTGAGCACTCGGTTGGCGTTCGACATAAGAAAGCGCAAAAGTTTGTATTCGGTTGGCGAGAAGTCGATGAGTTCGCCGCGCACAAAAACTTCGTGTGCGTCTTCGTTCATGCTGATCTCGCCAACCTCAAGGATGCTCTGCTCGACATCTACTTTCTGGGTGCGGCGCAGAATCGCGTTTATGCGCGCAATGATCTCATCCAGGCTGAATGGCTTGGTTAGGTAATCGTCGCCGCCAACCGTGAGGCCAGTGATTTTGTCTTCGGTTTCGTCGCGTGCGGTTAGAAAGAGAACTGGAATGTCGATGTCCATCGAGCGGAGCTTCTTGGTTACGGCGAATCCGCTCATGTCTGGAAGCATCACGTCGAGGAGGATGATGTCTGGTTTGCCTTTTTCGGCGGCTACAACAGCATCGTTTCCGTTGCCCACGGCATAAACCGCGAAACCGTTGAACTTGAGGCTGGTGCTGAGTAGATCTCTGATGTTTGGCTCGTCGTCAACGACGAGTACTTTGATGGGTTCAGTTGCCATAGTCAAAGCATCCGTGCCGTTTCTGTATGTTTCCTGTGAACAACCTTAGAGGCGGCGGAGAGTTGTCTCCACGCGAGCCAGACCACCGACAGGCCCGGCGGTTCGCGTGCGACCCAATCTAGAGGCTTTCGGCGTCGAGAATTTCGTAGCTGTAACCCTGCTCGGCTAGGAAGCGCTGACGGTTCTGCGCGAAATCTTGGTCGACGGTGTCGCGCGCAATGATCGTGTAGAACCAGGCCTTGCGTCCGTCGGCCTTTGGGCGAAGCAGTCGGCCGAGTCGCTGTGCCTCCTCTTGGCGCGAACCGTAAGACCCCGAGATTTGAATAGCAACCGATGCCTCGGGTAGGTCGATCGAGAAGTTTGCAACTTTTGACACCACGAGAGTCGAAAGCTCTCCCCTGCGGAATGCTTCGAACAAACGCTCACGCTCGTCAACCGGGGTTTCACCAGTGATGAACGGCACTCCTAAGGCCTCAGCCACGGTGTGAATCTGGTCGAGGTACTGGCCAATCACGAGGGTTGGTTCGCCTCGATGACGTTCGAGCAACTTGCGCATAACCGCAATCTTCACGGGGCTGGTGGCGGCCAATCGGTAGCGTTCATCCTGGCCTGACATGGCATAGTCGAGACGCTCGGTGTCACCCAAGTCAACGCGAACCTCGGCGCAAGCGGCCGGCGCGATGTAACCCTGAGCCTCGATCTCTTTCCAGGGAGCGTCGAAACGCTTGGGCCCGATAAGCGAAAACACGTCGCCCTCTTTGCCATCTTCGCGCACCAAGGTTGCGGTAAGACCCAATCGGCGGCGAGCCTGCAGGTCGGCGGTCATTTTAAAAATCGGAGCCGGCAGCAAGTGAACTTCGTCATAGACAATCAGCCCCCAATCGTTGGCATCTAGAAGAGCCAAGTGAGCGTATTCGCTCTTTCGCTTGGTGGTGAGAATTTGATATGTCGCGATGGTCACCGGCTTCACTTCTTTAACCGAACCGCTGTACTCTCCGATTTCCTCTTCGGTGAGCGTGGTTCGCTTCAGAAGCTCGGCCTTCCACTGTCTGGCCGATACCGTGTTGGTAACCAGAATGAGGGTGTTGCTCTTGGCCACGGTCATGGCTGCCGCGCCCACGATAGTTTTGCCGGCACCGCAGGGCAGCACGACAACTCCCGAGCCGCCATCCCAGAATTTTTCAACCGCAGTCTGCTGATAACCACGCATCGACCAGCCGGCCTCGACCAGGCCAATCTCGTGCGGCGTGCCAGAGGTGTAGCCAGCAAGGTCGTCCGCTGGCCATCCGAGTTTTAGCAGCTCCTGCTTTACGGCTCCCCGTGCCCAATCTTGAATGCGAAAGGCATTCTCGCTGACGCGACCACCCAGAAGGTCGGCCATTTTTCGGTGCTTCGATGCTTCGAGCAAAATGGCGGGGGAGTCAGAAACCAACTCGAGTTCGCCGGTTTCGGAGCGCTTGATGACCAACCGGCCGTAGCGAGACATGGTTTCGGTTATGTCGATTCGCACCGATGCAGGCACGGCAAACTTCGCATAGCGGTCAAGCACACCCAAAACGAAGTCGGCATCGTGACCGGCAGCTCTGGCATTCCAGAGGCCAAGTTTTGTAATTCTGTAGGTGTGAATATGTTCCGGCGCACGCTCGAGTTCGGCGAAAACGGCGAGGTCGTGGCGCGCGTCGGTGGCCTCGGGGTGAGCAACCTCGAGCAGAGCTGTCTTGTCGCTCTGAACGATTAGTGGTCCGGTCATCCTTTAAGCCTATTTGTTCTATGCGAGTTCGAGCTTGACGATGTTGGCAAGTGGGAGGGTTCGCTCGATATCGGCCTTTTTATCGCGGCTGCGCAAGCGCCCGTTTGAGATTGCCACCGGCTCCAAGATGAAACGGTGCTCAGTGCCATCTTTGCCCAAGTAGCTAACCGCAATCGCCGATTTGTTCTTGATTGCAAGCTGCAACTGGCGCAGCATCATCTCATTCTCGCCGGCGCTCGAATTGTTGTCGGCCGAACGAAGTTTGCTAACCAGAGCCTTTACCGGGTCGAGGGCCACAACCTTCTCGGTTTGCGAGTTTATGCGTTCGGGCGAGATCACCGTGTCATCTTGGTTTGCTCGCACAGCAAGGTGCCCGTAATCGCGCAGCGTGAAGTAGACCACATCGGCCGTGTACTTCGAATAGAGCGTGGTTGGGTCGATTTGGCGAAGCGAAATGATTCGATGGCGCAGGTCGTTGGCGAGTTCAATGGCCAAAGTCGAATCGGCAACCTTTATGTAGGCGCCGCCGCCAGACTCGTCGGAAACCACTTTTATGCGTCCAAAGCGGCGGAACACGTCGTTGAGCAAATATTCAACCGGCTGGGGTAGTGCCATACCCGAGAGCTCAACGAGCGAATCGCGAATCTGCTCAATCGAATGTCCGCGTTCAAGGGCGTAACTAACGCTCAGCGGGGTGAGGCGAAAGTGCGAAGCCAAACCAATCGACTCGGCCTGGGCAAACTCTCGAAGGCGATCTTCGGCCGCAACCTCTAGCGGGCCAGGTGCAACGATTGACAGGTCGGTTTGCAGAATTACCCGGGCCTGAAGCTGCGGCATGTGGTTGCCGATTTGGGCCGAGGCTTTCTTGAGATCGCCTTGCAACGCAGGCAGCATCCAAGGTTGCGCGATGCCGTTCGAGGTAAGCCCAATCAGCTCGGCGTATTTGCAGAGCTTATCTACCTTCGAACCAGCGCTCGCATCGGCTAACGGAAAGATGGCAGTGAGCGTATCGAAGAACTTGCGCTGAGGCTCACTCCGTAGCGCTTGAGCAATGTCTTCTGCCGCAGAAGCCGCAATGAGTTCTCTCCATCGAGCCACCGCCGACATCCAGCGTTGGTCATGTGATCCGCCCAACCATGTAACTGCTAGGTCACCTAGCATCCAGCGAGAATCTTTGGTTGTGGTGAGGTCATTGAGGCGCGCAATCTCCCAAAGGTTGCGAACTTCATCTAGCCCAAGCCCCAGGTGCAAGCCAAAGCGCTTTACGTCGGGGAGCGCGAGACCAAACTTCGCCACTTCTCTGAGGTAGCGGTGCTCGAGGTCGATAACGAACTCGGTTAAACCCTGAACCGATAGAAAACCACGGATGCCTGCATCGTCGGCTGCCCGCTGTGCCTCGGCTTCGGTTGCCGAACCCGATTTGGTGGCCACCTTGAGCGAATTGGCAGATTTTGTTGCCGCTAGGGCCTGCCTGATTTTGATGGCAAGTGGGTCACCCGAGGTTGTAGTGCGCTTTCGGATGATTGCGAAGATCGGGTCTTTCGAAACATCGGGAACGCTTGCATCGAGGAGCGCTTCGAGTCGAGAACTGTTTTGTGTTGCGAGCCAAGAGTCGATCGACTTTGACTGCATCAGTTGCTCGGCTAGGTCAAAAAAGTCCTTAGCATTGCTGGCATGGGTGAGGCTCTGCCGACAGATGGCAATTAGTGCGTCGTCGTCTAGTTCGCGAATATGGCTGGCTAGTTCGAGAACGTCACTCATGAATTCTTATTTGGCTTCGCGAGCGCGACGACGGAAACTTACGATCACCAAAGCGATGATGAGCAGCATACCGATGGGGAGCCCGATGAACGGCAGTAGCGGCAGAAGCGCCGGTAGTGACTTCATGCCGGTCGCATAAGCGAAGAGCAGGAAGCCGATGATGAGAATCGAGAAGCCGATGACACCGACCGCCATGAAGGCGAGAACATTTTCTGCGCGCGAAGCGTTATTCGCAGGTGATTTCTTGGGAGTAGCCATCCTTCTAGGATACCCTCGGCGATGACCCCTCCGGTAGGTAAACTAATGTTTGCTTATTGAAAAGAGGTAGTTATGCCAACCGGCAAAGTTAAGTTCTTCGACGACGCCAAGGGATTCGGCTTTATCGCGTCTGACGAAGGCGCCGAGGTGTACCTGCACGTCAGCGCACTGCCAACCGGCACCCTGTCGGTAAAGCCGGGCACCCGCGTGGAGTTCAGCCTCTTTGATGGCAAGCGTGGCGCTCAGGCCACATCGGTCAGAATTCTCGAAGCGCCAGTGAGCCTGGCTCGCCGCGCACGCAAACCAGCCGATGAAATGTCGGTAATCATTCAAGACCTCATTCGCCTGCTCGACAATTTGGGTGCTGGCCTAAACCGCGGCAAGCAGCCGGAGTCGGCTCAGGCATCGAAGATTGCGTCACTTCTGCGCAAGGTAGCCGACGAGCTGGATGACTAAGCGCAAAAGCCCTGACCTCGCAGATTTCGCTCGCGCAGCAGCAGTTGAATCGGCGAACGCGTCGGTTGTGGGCGACTTCTTCGAAGTTGTTGACGAAGGCGACAATGTTTGGTCTTACCTTTACTCGTCAAAGTTAAAGGGTTACCTCGACTGGCACTGGTCGGTCACCGTGTATGCCCCAGCTAAACAAGACCCAACCGTTTCGGAAGTTGTCTTGCTGCCAGGCGCCGACTCGATGATCGCGCCAAACTGGGTTCCTTGGGCAGAGCGCCTCGCCGACTGGAAAGCGCTGCAGGCAGAACTAGAGGCTCAGGCGGCTGTAGAAGCTGCAGAGGCAGCAGAACTAGAAGTTGACGAAGATGATTTAGAAACCGATAACGAATCGGATATTGTCGATGTTGTGCTCAAGCACGATGAATCTCTTGAAGACGGAGAGTCGTTAGCGCTTGCCGACCTTGAAGAAGGCATAGATGCCGAGCAAGATGCCGACAACGCAAGTGAACGGCCACCAAGGTCGGCCCGTCGGAACCGTCGCAGGAGCAATAACAAAAACCGCCAGGGTAATCGCCCAAAGGGCAATTCCGATAACAACGACCAAGCGTAGGTTCGTTTCAATCGGAGCTGGATCGGGCTTGCGATCGGAGTCTTTGACATATAGCTTCATGTTCTTGAAGCTAACCCAACTGCTCAACTACGAAGTCGAAAGCTCCTGTTAGCGATTGAACTTCGGCCAGATCAGTAGCCACGAAGGTTGCCACGCGCAGCTGGTTTCTGCCTAACTTACGGTAAGGCTCCACGTCTACGATTCCGTTTTGACGAAGCACCTTGGCAACCGCGGCGGCGTCTACCGACTCATCAAAATCGATGGTCACAACTACCTGGCTGCGGTGCTCTGGGTTCGAAACAAACGGGGTAGCAAATCTCGAAGCCTCAGCCCAGTCGTACAAGTGGCTTGATGCACTCTTGGTGCGCGCATCGGCCCAAGCCAAGCCGCCGTTTTCGTTGATCCAGTCGATTTGCTCGGCCAGCAAGAACAGCGTTGAGATGGCTGGCGTGTTCAGAGTCTGGTTGAGGCGTGAGTTGTCGATGGCCGTCTTGATGCTCAAAAACTCTGGGATGTAGCGATCGCTCGAGGCGATGCGCTCGGCACGTTCTATGGCTTGAGGCGACATAAGTGCAAACCATAGGCCACCGTCTGAAGCAAAGTTTTTTTGCGGAGCAAAGTAATAGACGTCGGTTTGGGTGGCGTCGAAGTCGATGCCCCCGGCTGCCGAGGTGGCGTCGGTGAAGAACAGGGCACCATCGTCTACACCGGCAATTCTCTGCACCGGTGTGACCACACCCGTGGATGTTTCATTTTGCGCGTATGCGTAGCTGTCGACGCCAGCCTCGCTCTGCAAGGTGAGGCGAGAGCCAGGTTCACCGTTGATGACGGTCGGCTTTTCGAGCCATGGGTTGGTGAGCGCGCTGGCGAACTTCGCGCCGAATTCACCGTGAACCAGGTTCTGAGCTTTGCGCTCAACTAGTGAAAATGCCGCGGCATCCCAGAAAGCTGTGGAGCCACCGTTACCCAGCACGATCTCGTAGCCGGCTGGGTTGTGAAAGAGTTCGATGAGGCCATCCTGAACACGCTTAACCAGGTTTTTCACCGGCGCTTGGCGGTGCGAGGTTCCCATGAGTTTCGAGCCCTCCTTGGCAAACGCGTCGAGTTGAGCTTGGCGAATGCGCGAGGGGCCACAACCGAATCTTCCGTCTTCAGGAAGCAGATTGGCTGGAATCAAGATTTCTGGCATTCCACAAGTTTACAGAGCGTTGATTTAGGCAATCGGTTTTTGAAGCTTCTGGTTCGCCCGACTGGGTAATAATAGGGAAATGCCAACGTTGCGAGGTGAACCATGGCCGATCTGATCGATACGACAGAGATGTATCTGCGCACCATTCTCGAACTAGAAGAAGACGGCCAAGTTGTTCTTCGCGCGCGCATCAGTGAGCGCCTCGGGCAGTCTGGTCCGACGGTTTCAGAAACCGTGAATCGCATGTCGCGTGACGGTCTAGTTGAGGTCAGCGACGACCGACATCTTGAGCTCACGCCAGAAGGGCGCCTCGAAGCGGTGCGGGTAATGCGCAAGCATCGTTTGGCCGAGCGATTGCTCGCCGATGTGATCGGTTTGGAGTGGGAGTTTTTGCACGAAGAGGCGTGTCGGTGGGAACACGTGATGAGCGAGCAGGTAGAGCGCAAAATTCTTGGCCTAATCAAAACCCCGATGATTTCACCATACGGCAACCCGATTCCTGGTTTGGAAGAACTAGGAATAGACGCTCAGGCTGGGCACACACGAGTTGCAGTGTCTTTGCCCAGCAAACTCGCAGAATCTGGCGACGCTTCGGGGCTTGTGCTGAGTCGCATCGGTGAGCCTATACAGATTGACCCTCAATTTCTAGCAGAACTAAGGGACCTAGGGCTAGTGCCGGGCTCAAAGGTGAACGCAAGTCACATTTCGGGGCGCATATTCTTGTGTCTCGACGGTCAAGAAAACGGCCTCGCACTCGACCACGACCTCGCTTCGCACATCTTCGTCGAGGATTAAATCCACATCTCGGGTAAACTTGAGGAGTTGCAGTTCACAAACCTGAACAGCGACCGAACTCAGATGGTTTCACTTTCCGCAATCTGAGTTAAAAAAAGTTTGAATGCGGGGTGCCCGTCACCGAAACTTGGAGGTTTGCCTTGGCTAATAAGCCCAGTGGTCGCCGCCGTGCCGACGTGAAGATTAGTTTCTTCGAGCAGTTTGAACTGCGCAGTCGTAGCTCGGTTGAAGATTCTGCACGAGCCAAACAAGCTCGGATCGCTCGTCGCGCCGAGCGCAGAAACACTCGCGCCGCCGAGGCGGTAATTATTGAAGCAAGCTCGCAGCCGGCGGTGCTGTCGGGTTCGGTTATCCCTGCGATCAAGACCTCACGCAGTCAAAAGTTGCGACCAATCACAAACTTTGCCACCATGACCGTGGCCGCGGGAATGTTGGCTACGGCCGCACTACCCGCCTACGCGATGAGCCCCGACCTGGCCGCGATGACCCGTTTGGCAACCACCGATGCTGCTCAGGTGGCTAGCAACCCTGACACTCAAAACCTCACTGTGCTTGCCGTGAACAGCGAAAAGTATTCACGCTCCACCTATAAAACAATCAGCGCTACCGAACTCGAGCGCCAGCAGATTTTGGCCGCTGCCAGAAGCTGGGATGGCCCGACCGCGGCAGACTTCTTGCTCAATCCTCCTTACCCTTCTTATGACACCGCAAAGGTGATGCAGGTAGCCAACAAGTACGTTGGTGTTCCATACGTTTTCGGTGGAGAAAGCCCCGCCGGCTTCGATTGCTCGGGTTACGTGGCTTACGTATTTGCCCAATTTGGTATCGCACTCCCGCACTCGGTGCACGGCCAGGCTCGTCTGGGCAAGATCATTAAGCCCGAAGATGCGCTTCCAGGTGACCTCGTTGTGTTCAACGATCTCAGTCACGACGGCATCTATGCCGGCAACGGTAATTTCTTCCACGCTCCAAGACCTGGAGACCGTGTGAAGTTGGCAACCATCTTCACCAGTAACGTGTTCTACGTTCGCCTAGGCATCGGCGGTTAAACGAAACCAAATCGTCACCTTTTGTTCAGTGTTTCTTGAACGCTAGAGAGGGGTCTCGGTTCTACTCTTTGTGCTAAGTGCATTTCAACTACTTGAACGGAGGAGATGATGTTCGTGACTAGTTTGCCCGCCAAGCATGTCTATAACCTGCGTCATCCCCATCAGTCCTGCCAAGGAGAAAACTAAACCGCGTCGCCATGCCTGGCGGCGCGTTTTTTATTTTCAGGAGTAATGCACCTAAACGAAATCCCGGAAGCCGTCTGGGTGTTTTCGAGAGGAAAGCATGCGAACACTAGTTCTAAACGCTGGCTACGAACCGTTAGCCGTGGTGTCATTCAAACGAGCACTCATTTTGGTGCTCAATCAAAAGGCAACCGTGCTGGCCGGCTCAGGCGAACAGCTTGTGCACAGTGCATCCGAGAAGTTCTCGTTGCCTTCGGTGATCTTGTTGCAGCGCTACGTGCGTGTGCCAAGCACCCGAAAGGTCCCGGTGTCTCGCCGTGGGGTTCTGCGCCGCGATGGTTACCGTTGCGCATACTGCCAGAAATCGGCAAACACCATCGATCACGTGCAGCCAAAGTCGCGAGGCGGCAAAGACACTTGGGAAAACCTGGTTGCCTGCTGCCTCAAATGCAACAACACCAAGAGCGATAGAACGCTTTCAGAACTCGGTTGGCACTTGGCGAATCCGCCTCGCATGCCGCAGGGAATCGCTTGGACCGTGCGAGGAGCCGAGAGCTTCGAGCCCGAATGGAATGACTTTTTGGCGATGCCAGCAGCCGCCTGAACTGGTGGCCCCGATAGGAATCGAACCTACGACACAAGGTTTAGGAAACCTCTGCTCTATCCACTGAGCTACGGAGCCGAACTCCCCAAATATACCGCTTGGGCTGGGCAAGCCTCCAAGACAAGGGCAACGGCAAAAGTTAGTCTTAGGGCGTGGAGCAACGAGAAGACGACAAAATCAACTGGGATGCCTGGCTGCGGGAAATCCGCGCCATCGGCTTCACCAACCCACTGTTGAATTTTGAGTCGAATCCCGTTGGCCAAATCGATTTGGAACGAGCCCATCCCAGCGGAACTGCTCAACTTGCAGCCACCAAATCTTCGGTGCTCTCAAACCTTTTTCGCGACCCACTGGCGTTCTCTAGGGCATACTCGGCAGCCAAACGCATCAAGTCGCGAGCCGAAAATCTAGACAATCAGTTGGGCGTACAGGCTTTGGCATTGGTGGCGGGCCTCGTAAACCTGGAACACGACGGCTTCGACCTTTCGCTGCCGATTCTGATTTGGCCGGTTGCACTGATTCGTAGAACCGATGACTTCGAAGTTTCGCTGCACGGCGAACCTCGGGTAAACCCAGGATTGGTTGACGCTCTCGAGTTCGCCTACGGTGTGCATCTCGAGGAGGCAAAAGTGCTTGCAACGCTCGGCACCGAAGGCGATTTTGTGCCGCTCAGCTTGCTCGAGTACATCTCATCGACGGTTGGTGCAACAGCCAAACTCGAGACGCGCAAAATTCTTTCAATCGGCAACTTCAGTTCAGAGTCAATCGAGCTGACGCGCGATGTAAACCGAAAGGAGAGCCCGCTACTACGACAGTTGGCCGGGCTTGATCGCGAAGATGAACCCGCTACCGATTCGGGTATTTTGCCCGCGGTTGAGGCCGACAACGTGTTCTTGGTTTCAGACGCCGACTCGGTTCAGCAAAGAGTGGTCGCGCGTGTGGTTGCTGGGCAATCTTTTGCCGTCGAAACTCTGCCGGGATGCGGCTACACCCAGACCGTAGTAAACGCGGTGGCTGCTGCAGCTCAAGCGGGCAAGTCGGTTCTCGTGGTGGCACCTAGACGGCAAACGCTCAACGAACTCGCCGACCGGTTCGCAAGTCTTGGTTTAGGTGGTTTGGCGGTGCGCGCTACGCACACCTGGTTTGATGTGATCGCGGCCATCTCTCGACACGAGAAGGCTGCCGCGGTAGACCTAGAACTGGCCTGCCAGAAACAGCATGCCGCAGCGGTTGAGGTAGAGAAGTACCTAGCATTGCTCGGCAAAAGAGACGAGAAAGTACAACTTACGGTTTCTGAAGCACTGGTGGCCCTGGCCAAGTTGAGCCTGGTGCCGAGAGCTCCAGAAACCAGCTCGCGCATCGATGCGGCTCACCTCTTGCAACACCGCGACCGAACCACCGCCATGAATCTTCTCTACGAAGCCGAATCGCTGGGTGAGTTTAAGTTTGCGCCCAAAGAAACACCATGGTTCCGAGCCAAGTTCGCGAACGAGCAAGAAGCCACGGCTGCTGTCGCGTTAGCCGACCGCTTGGCAAACGAAGCGCTCGAAAGCATCAGCCAGCAGATTTCAAGCGTCAGGTCAAAGGTGGGCTTCAAGCCAGCGTCAACCGTTGAACAGTGGGGCGAGCAGTTGCAGTTGCTGGTTGGAGTTCGCGAGACCCTGGGTCGATTTGTTCCTGAGGTATTCAATAGACCTCTAGCCGAGCTGATTGTGGCTACCGGCCCGCGCTCAAACAAAGACGAAATGTCGGGTTCGAACCGTCGCCGCCTCAAAAAGTTAGCCAAAGAATACGTTCGCAAAGGCATGCACGTAAGCGACCTAAATCAGTCTCTGGCGGCCGTGCAAGAGCAGCGCGAGACCTGGAGTCGCTTTGCAACCACCGAAACGACACCGGATGTTCCAGCCGGCATCACCGACCTAATGGTGGCTTATCAGGGTTTTGTCTCCGACTTAAATGCCTTGCAAACTCACTTGGATGACTCCGAGAGTTCAATTTTCTTAGCGCGGCTTTCACTGCATGAACTGCAGGCGACCCTCAGATCAATGGCTGTGAATGTTGAACCTTTGCAAGACATTGAGAAGCGCAACAACATTCGTTTGCAACTCAAAGAAGCCGGCCTAGAATCGCTCGCTCGAGACTTAGCGGCGCTAAAGGTTCGTCGCGAGCACATTTCGCTCGAACTCGATTTAGCTTGGTGGCAGTCTGCGCTCGAATACCTGGTTGCTCGCGACTCTTCGGTGATGCAGTACACAGCCGAGCAAATCGACACTCTCGAAGAAGACTTCACCATCGCCGATGAGCAACTTGTTGAAGTTGGTGCTCGCTCGCTAGCCAGCGAGTTGTCTATAACCTGGCAGTCTGCATTGGCAAAACACGCCGATGAAGCCGCTGCTCTAAAGCAAGCTCTGCGCACTAGAAGCGCAACCTTGGCCGCAATCGCCGAGCTCGCTCCAAATATTTCCAAGACCCTGCTGCAGGTGGTCATGGTTTCGCCTTACGAACTGCCCGCACAAATTGCTCGCGACTCCAGGTTCGACATTGCTTTTATTGTCGATGCAGGAGGCACCACCGTGGCCGAGAACCTTGCCGCCCTCAGTCGAGTCGACCAAGTCGTGGTTTTTGGCGATGAAGCCATCGCTGCACCCGATGGGTTTGAAGTGGAATGGCACGAAACACCGCTGCATCGAGAAGACAATCCGAAGTCGATTTTTGCGCTTGCCAAGGATGTTTTCTTCAGGGAGGTCTTGCGAAAGTCTTGGCGACCAAACGGCCAGGCCCTCGGTTCGCTGATAAACCGTGAGTTCTACCAAAACCGAATCGACTTCATGCCAACTGCGCGAGAGTTTCTTGGGCAGAGCAACCTGACAATCGAAATTCTCACCAGCGGAATCGGCTCGAACACAAAGGGCACCAGCGCTGTGGAAAGCCCAGATGCCGAAGTTGACCGGGTAACGGCGTTGGTTCTCGAGCATGGCGAAAAGCATCAGGCGGAGTCTCTGCTCGTGGCTACTGCATCGCGGTTGCACGCAGACCGCATCGAGTCGGCACTCAACAATTTGCGCAAGAACAGGCCCGAGCTAGACGAGTGGTTCGACTCACACGGTCGCGAAAAGTTTGAAATAACCTCAATCGGTGCTCTCTCTCATCGCAGTGCAGATCGAATCATCTTCTCGGTTGGATTTGGGCTAGATGGCTCTGGTAAGGCACCGGCAGACCTCGGCGACCTAACGCAAACTTCTGGTCGTCGGTATCTTGCCAACATGCTGGTGAGCGCAAGAACGCGTATCGATATTGTTAGCTGCATCGCTGCCGAAAACTTGGCCGGAAGTAGTCCGTTGCTCTCAACGCATCTGCTCGCCGAGGTGTTGACCATTTCTCCTGCAGTCGAACACGAAGAAGCCGAGTCTGACCCACTGCTAGAAGACCTTGCGCTACGTCTGAAGAAACTGGGAGCTCGGGCGGTTTTGAACTATCGCGGCTCGTTGCCGATGGTGGTGTCATACGCAAATAAGTCGGCTGTGATTTTGCCCGACTGGAATCTGGTTGGCGATGGTCTTGGCGAGAAGCTGCGCTTGCGTCCGGCGCTACTGAGAACCATGGGTTGGCGTGTAATTCGCGTACACACTTTTGAGCTTTTTTCTGACCCTGCCGCTTTGGCTGTGAGAATCGGTGAGAGTTTAGGAATGCAGCTTACGAAGCGACCTCAGCCGCTATTCGACACTGCTGCGTTCGATGAAACACCAGAAGCCTGGGGCGATCGCAGCGACAACAACGATGCACGACTCAAAGGCGACAAACCGCCTCACTGGGGATAATCAGCTTTCGCTGCTGGTCGGCTTGGCCGAATCGGTGCGATAAAAACCAGAGCCTTTGAAGCTCACGCCGACGTTGCCGAAAACCTTTTTGAGCTCGCCGCCACATTTAGGGCATTCCGTGAGCGCTGCATCGGCCATCGCCTGCTGCGCATCAAACGCGTGATCGCATTTCTTGCAGGCATATGAGTAGGTCGGCATTCTTCTCCAGAACTTCGGTTTGTTTCGATTTTAACGCTTATGCCACCGGATAAAGTCCTGAGCAAGTAGCCACGTGGGTTACCCGGCGGTCAAAATCTTCGGTTGGTACTTCCTCTAAAAACTCCGAGTCGTGCACCAACGCAATCACCGGCACCGACGAAGGCACCGATGCCAAGACGCGGTCATAATAGCCCTTGCCCCTGCCGAGGCGGTTTCCGTGCTGGTCGACAGCTAGGGCCGGGATGATCATTGCCTCAACCTGCAGCGGTTCGGCATCGCCGATTGGCTCGGGCACTCCGAATTCACCCTCCTCGAGTTCATCCCAGTCGAATAGAACCCACTCGAGGTCGTCGCCCGCAACTCGTGGCACCAGAACCTGAATGCCAACTTCTTCGCAGACACCCAACAATAGGTCGGTGCACGGTTCATCATCCACGGCGACATAGGCCGCGATTTTTCTAAAGCCCTGGTCGGCTAGGTGCAAAACGATATGCTCGTCGTGCTGGTCTTCACAAATGTGACCTTCAGCGCCTTCTGCTCGGGCGGCGAGTATCTCTTTTCTCAAATCTTTTTTAGCGGAAGCAATTTCGGCGTTGGTCATGGCACTAATCTTGCCATCGTGGCCATGTCTTTCGTTCTATCTCACGGTGAGGTTCGCTTGCGTCTTCTAAAGATGCGCGATGCCAAGCAGCTTGAGCGACTCATTCTGGGGAATCGCAAATGGCTGCGGCCGTGGGAAGCCACCAACCCTTCAGCACCCAACAGCTTCGACATTCGAGGCATGGTGCGCGGACTCACCCGCCAGGTTGATGATTTCTCGGGGTTGCCCTTTGTGATCGAGGTTGATGGTGAGGTGGTCGGGCAGCTAAATGTAGCCAATATTCTTTTTGGTTCGGTGTCTAGCGCCGTGATTGGTTACTGGGTCATTCCAGAGGTGGCCGGCCGAGGCATCGCTCCAACTGCTGTGGCTCTAGCTTGCGACTACCTTTTTAACAGCGTTGATCTGCACCGAGTAGAAATCGACATTCGACCCGAAAATGCTGCCAGCTTGAGAGTGGTCGAAAAACTCGGATTCAGATACGAGGGGCTCAAGGAGCGTTACATCCACATCAATGGAGATTGGCGAGACCACTACGTTTTTGCACTCACTCATGAAGAGGTTGAGGGTGGAGTCTTAAACCGCTGGGTGCGAGGTTTAGTGCCTGCGCAGAAGCATCCCAAACCAATTACTTAGAAACACGCCCGCAAAGGTTCACGGTTCGAATTAATTCGCCCATATCTTTGAGGTATGAACTTTACTTCGATGTCTGGCGGCCTTATGTTCGTCGCCCTCGGAGCGGTGTGGTTTCTGTTCTTCATTCCTTCATGGTCAAATCGAAGCACCGAAAAAGAGCAGACGCGTTCTATGCGCGAAGAAATCAAGCGCGAAGCTCGTCAAGAGGTGGCGAAAGTCACCGGTGGCGAGAGGGGAAAAATCACCGATCGCGCCAGACGAGCACTTTCGGTGCGAAGAATCTCGACGGCTACTTCATTCGCATTGGTCGGCGGCATTGCGTGGTCGGCAACCCTGATTGCCGCCTCAGTTTTCGCTTGGATTGGCGTGGGTGCTGGAGTGCTTCTGCTCTCGGGCGCGATTGCCGTAAACCGTGCGGCATCAAAGGCCTACCAAAATTCCCTTAGCCAAGCGCTCGGTCTTCGCAAGGTTCGTTCGTTTGTGTACGCCGGTCAACCTGGCATTCACGATTCACAAGCTCGAGCCGCCTTGCAAGACTCGGGTCTTCCAGACAAGAGTTGGAGTGCACCGGGAGTGCCTGACCAAATCTTTAAGGGATCAGAAGGGTCACTGGTTGAAGTTCGTTTTGCAGAGGTGGTCGAACTGCCGGCAGCTAAGAGCGAGCAGACTCTGCAGATCGATGATCTCGACCAGATCTTGCGTCGCCGCCGCGCAAACGGCTAAATCGTAAAGCCACTTCTTTCGGCATCGCAACTACACTTGAGATAACCCCCATTTTTCAAGGAGATGACCATGAGTTTGTTTGATCGCGTAAAGAAGATCTGGAACAAAAATGCACCAGCCGTTTCGAAGGCTGCACAAGAAGTTGGCGCAGACATCGCGGCTGAGGCTGCCGAAGTTATTGCTGAAGTGACCGCTGCAGCCGAGAAGGCTGCTAAGTCGGCTGGTAAGCAAGCCGGACGCGCTGCCAAAGATGCAGAGAAGACTGTAGCCGCAACCGCAAAGAAGGTTGAGAAGAAGGTTGCAACCACCGCCAAGGTAGTTGAGAAGAAGGCCACCGCAGCCGTAAAGACCGCAAGCAAGGCAACCCAGTCGGCTACCAAGACCGCAGCTAAAACCGTAACCAAGGCTGCCGATGTAGTAGAGAAGAAGATCGCTGCTGCTACCAAGCCTGCTGCAAAGAAGGCTCCGGCCAAGAAGGCTCCTGCCAAGAAGGCTCCTGCCAAGGCTGCACCGAAGGCTGCTGCGAAGCCAGCTGCTAAGCCAGCTGCTAAGCCAGCTGCTAAGAAGGTTGCACCTAAGGCTGCTGCTAAGCCGGCTGCGAAGCCAGCCGCTAAGCCGGTTGCCAAGAAGGCTCCTGTCAAGGCTGCACCGAAGGTTGCCGCCAAGCCAGCAGCTAAGGCACCAGCCAAGCCAGCGGCCAAGAAGCCAGCAGCACCTAAGGCTGCTCCAAAGAAGTAAAGCTCTTTCGCGAGAGGCCCCATCGATTCGTCGGTGGGGCGTTTCTCGTTTTAGGCTGAAACTCGATTCAAAGGAGAACCTTGAGCATCAGGGCATCGGAGTCTTTAGGCTCAGGTTTCAACCGGCTCTACGCCGCATTGGTTGCAACTAAGTTTGGCGACGGACTCATTGCAGCGGCCGGTCCTTTGCTAGCGGCTACGCTAACCCAAGACCCTTTTCTTATCTCACTAATGGCCGCGCTCTACATGTTGCCCTGGTTGCTTTTCGCTATTCCGATTGGCACTCTGGTAGACCGCATCGACCGTCGACGGCTGCTCACCATAGTCAACTTCTCTCGTGCGATCATCGCGCTGGTGGTTACCACCATGCTTTTCACCCACAGCCTTACACTTGTCACGTTTTACTCATCGCTGTTTTTCATCGGTGTATGTGACGTCGTTTCTGATACCGCGACTCAATCGCTCGTGCCGACGTTGCTCACCCAGAACAAACTTGAGCGAGGTAATTCGCGAATTCAGGCAGCCGACACAATTCTGGTTGGGTTTCTCGGCGCTCCGCTGGGTGGAGTGATTTTTGCAATCGCCGCCGTTGTTCCTTGGATGGTGCAGTCGGCCGGCTTTCTGGTGGCTGGTGTTCTGGTTACCAGCATCCCCGTTAGCGTCGCGGCTGGGCTCGCGAGCGCTGCTAAAAAACGCGAGTCATTCTTGGGGCAGATGGAAGGCGGCATCAGCTACCTGTGGAATGACAAGAAACTGTTGCGTCTCGTGTTAACCACGGCTGCCCTCGGGTTGTGCTTCAATGCCGCGACTGCCGCACAGGTTCTTTATGCCCTAAAAACCCAGAACGTGCCCGAAACGCTTTACGGTTTTCTGATGGCTTCGGGAGCCATCGGTGCACTCGCTGGCGCGCTGGTTGCCTCTCGAGCATCCAAGAAATTTGGCCGGGGCACAGCTCTTGCACTCGGCATTTCTATCACCACGATTTTCGAACTTCTGCAGGGGGTCGCTCCAAATGCGTGGGTTTACGCCATCTGCATGGCGATCGGAGGGTTCGGGGTTGCTGCCTGGAACATTTTGCTTATGAGCCTGTACCACACGTTGATTCCGAACGAGATATTCGGCCGAATTCACGGCACTCGAAGAACTCTCGTGTGGGGTTTGATGCCGATTGGTTCAATGCTCGGCGGCGCGATCGCAAAGGTTGATCTGCGCTTGCCATACATTACGGCCGGGGCTGTTTCTGTTGTGATTGCGCTGCTGTCTTACGGCTTTATTCGACGCCTCGGCGATGAGTCTGACCGGCACGTCATGACTCAGGAAGTCAACGCCTGAAAGTTATCGATTTTCAATCAACTGAGTACGTAGCGAACCGAAGACTCTAAATCGGGATGTTCAAACTCGAAGCCAGTGGACTCCAGCTTGGTTGCTGTCATCTTCTGACTGCAGAGCAAAAGCTCGGTCGCGGCTTCGCCCAAAAAGAGTCGGAGTGCAAAGGCAGGAACCTTGAGTAGGGTCGGGCGGTGAAGCTGTTTGCCTAACTCCTTGGTTATCTCTTCGCAGGTTGCCGGTTGAGGAGCGGTGATGTTGTAGGCACCGCGGCATTCGTTGTTCTCAATGAGATGCACGATGGCTCTGGCTTGGTCGACGAGACTGATCCACGCCCACCACTGTTTGCCGTTACCCAGCGCGCCTCCTAGGCCTAGTCGAAGAAGCGGTAGAAGCTTACCTAGCGCACCAAGTTTGCGTGACATGACCATTGTGGTTCGCACCAAAACCACGCGCGTTGAGTTCTGAGCGCGAAGTGCTTCCTTCTCCCATGCATCGGCTAGGTCGCTGAGAAATCCATGCCCCTTGGGCGCTTCTTCGCTCAACTCTTGATCGCCGCAGTCGCCGTAGAACCCGGATGCAGAACCGCTGATTAACACCGCGGGTTTTTTCTCGGCGGCATTTATGGCGTCGACGAGTGTTTTGGTTGAAAGTAGTCGCGAGGTGATTAGCTCGTCTTTGTAGCGTTTGGTCCACGGGAGTTTGCCGGTGGTTGCACCCGCAAGGTTCACGACCGCATCGATGGTCTCTAAAATGCCGGGTTCGAGCAGGCCGTTTTGAGGGTCCCACTGCACTTCGTCTGGCGAAGTGGCTTCACGCCGAACCAACGAAAGCGGTTGGTGACCCAGCTGCTTGAGCTGAACCTTGAGTTCGCTGGCGATTAGGCCGCTGGCGCCAGAAATTAGAACGCGCATAACTAAAACTCCCTAGGGTCTGGGCCAATACGTTCGCCATTTTCTAAGGCGTCGATTGACTTCATCTCATCTGCGGTCAACTCGAAGTCGAAAACATCCAAGTTTTCGGCCAAGCGATCTGGATTCGAAGATTTTGGAATCACAAGATTTCCAAGCTGAATGTGCCAACGCAAAATAACCTGCGCAGGTGTTTTCGCGTGGTGCTCGGCTGCGCTCAAAATTGCTGGAGTCTGCGACATTTTGCCGCGAGCCAACGGCGACCACGCTTCGGTTGCGATGGCGTTGTCGGCGTCGAATGCGCGAATCTCGGCTTGCGATAATCCCGGATGCAGTTCGACCTGGTTGAGAACTGGGGCCAGGCTCGCGCTCGCCAAAAGTTTGGTGAGGTGTTCAGGGTGAAAGTTTGAAACGCCGATGCCGCGCACCTTGCCGGTCTCGAGCGACTTCTCGAGTGCTACCCAGGTCTCCACGTACTTGTCTTGCTTGGGGCTGGGCCAGTGAATGAGCATCATGTCGACGTATTCGATGTTGAGGCGAGCCAACGACTCGTCGATGGCTTCGAGTGCATTTTGGTATCCGTGACGATCGTTCCAAATCTTGGTGGTTACAAAAACTTCTTCGCGCTCTAGACCACTGGCCCGAATCGCTGCGCCAACTTCTTGCTCGTTATCGTAGAGAGCTGCGGTGTCGATGCGGCGGTAACCGAGGTCGAGTGCGTTGCGAACAACCTGCGTGGCCACATCTTGCTGCACTTTGTAGACACCAAGGCCCAACTGCGGAACCAGCTGTCCGTTGTGAAGCTGAATCAAAGGGTTTTGTGTCAGCGAAAACGTCATTTTGCACTCCAGGGGCCAAAAACGGGGTTCCATTCGGTGATCGTTCGCTCACCAATGAAGCCAGCGATGTCGAACGGGTCGGTGTTGAGCAGGTGAGAAACCTCTTCTAACGAGTCTGCGCGCAAAATCAGCAGGGCACCGTTGGTGTCTACCATCGGACCACTCGCGAGGAGCACACCTTCTTCGAGCAGGTCGGCAAGAAATTCGCGGTGAGTAGGTCGAATCTCGTTGAGCAATTCAGCGCTCGCGTCGTAGGTGTAGGTGACTGCAAAGATTGCCATCAGTTCTCCTCTGTGCTTTGGTTCGAAATAACCGGGGTGAATCTCGATGAGTACCAGGCAACAATCATTGCAAGGCCGGCACAAATTCCTGCCACCGCCAGCGCGCTGGTTGCGTTGATCGCGTCAATCACAAAACCGGTAACCGATGCTGCTGCCGCATAGCCCGCGGTTTGCCCGGCGCCAACCCACCCGTAAGCTTCGGGGGCATCTTGCGATTTCACGGAAGCCCCGATGATTGCGCCAAGAAGGCCGAGGGCAGGAGCCACACCCAACCCAGCCAAGAACCAGGCCGCGGCAAGCCAGAGCGGGTTATTCGGGGCTACATATGCGAGCGCGAACCCAAAGGTGATGAAGCAGAGCAGACGAGTGAGTGCATACTTGGTTTTCGATCGGTGCCCAAATGCAAAGCCGCCAAACAGCGAGCCGAGCGAGAGCGCTGCGATAACCCAACCGGCGGTTGTGCGGTCGTAAAGCGCCACGGTGCCCACCTCGACACCCGAGAACGAGCCAACCAGCAACCCGCCAATGACGGCATTGGCAACCACAATCTTTTGGCGCAGCACTCCACCTAACCGACGAGTGGGTTTGGGTAGGTTGATTTTAGAAATTTCGGGATTCGACGAAAACCAGATTGCCCCACCAATTTGAATTCCCGCCATAACTACAACTCCTAGCGAAGTGCTGCCGGTTGCGGCTAGAAATGTCGCGGCGACCGGCCCCACTACCCAGATAATCTCTTGCAAACTGGCATCGAGTGCATACAGCGTGCCCATCGATTTTTTGTTCACGAGTGTTGGATAGATAGTTCTCACCGCCGACTGCACCGGAGGGCTAGAGAGTCCAACCAAGAAGCAGAGAGCGGCCATCGCCTCAGGCGCGATGGGGGCAAGCCCAATTGTGAGCATGGCGAGCGTGGTTACGCTCGACGAAATAAGTAGCATTTTGCGCACACCGAAGGTAGCCATTGATCGGCCGAGAAGCGGGCTGGAGATTGCAACGCCAAGGGTTTCGAGCCCAACCGCAAGACCAGCGAGCGCATAAGAGTCAGAAATGCCATGGATGTGCAGCACAAAGACGAGGGTCATCATTCCGAAAGGAAAGCGCGCTACCAGTTGTGAACCGACTATGCGAACAACGCCAGGGCGGCGCAAAACATCGGTGTAGGAGGCCATTAGCCCAGCCTACCTTGCGGTTATGTGGCCGCTAAATCCAAGAGGGCAGCCACATGTGAATGTGCCAGTACCAGTAGGTGGTGGTGTAGCCCAGCCATAGATCGCTAAAGAAGACGCTAAAGACCAGAGCCAGCGCCAGGAACGAAATCACCCCGGCTTTAGCTCTCGACTTGCGCTCGAGGCCGGCGCTCTCGACCTTGAGTTTGAGCCAATAGGTAAGCGCCAGCAGCATCCATGGCAAGAAGGCGATTGCGTAAAACTGAAACGTGGTGCGGTGCAGATACATGAGCCAAGGAACATAACCGGCTAGCAACCCAAGCAGAATCAGAGACGAAACCCTGTTGCGCAGGCGCACCCAGCGAATGCAAACTGCGACTATCGCCAAGAAAGCCGCCAGCCAAATGGCTGGGTTACCGAGTGCGGTGATGGCGTTAACACAGTTTTCGGTGCCCGAGCAGTTGGCGGTGCCAGCATCTGACCCTTCGAAGAAGAAAGCGGTAGGACGAATTGGCAGCAGCCAGGTTAACGGGCTCGAAGCGTAGCCGTGCGGGGTGCTCATGTTGACGTGAAAAGAATAGGTTTGCACCTGGTAGTACCAGAAGGCCTGAACCGGTTGAGGCAACCAGCTGAGCCAGCTTGGCAAACCGATTTGATCTGGTTGCAGCTGGCGGTAATAGCCACCCGACGTGGCAAACCAGCCGGCCCAGGTAAAGACGTAGACGGTTAGAGCGATCGGCAAAGTTAGCACCGCTTTGGCAAAGCTTTGCTTGATGCTTGAACCGATCCAATCGAAGCGATCTTCATCGAGGGCCTTAGAGATTCGTCGCTGAAGCAGCAGGTCTGAAATCAACGCGTAAAGGGTGAAGACTGCCAAAAAGTAAAGTCCCGACCACTTCACTGCCGACGCCAAGCCAAGTGTGAGCGCCATTGCAACCAACCAGGGCCGACGCCAAAGGCTCAGTGGGCTCAGGGCTCTATCGCGTAGCAAAAAGTAAAAAGCCAAAAGCACAAAAAACGCCAGGATGCCATCGAGCAGGGCTGTGCGACTCATTACGATTGCGTGCCCATCGATGGTTAGCAGGAAAGCCGGTACCAGGGCCCAGCGTTTCGAACCGAAAAGTCGAGCGGCAACTATGTAGATTAGCCAGACCGATGCGATGCCAAAAACTGCAACCGAGAATCGCCAACCAACCGCGTTTTCGGGGCCAAAAATCTTCATGCCCAAAAAGATGAGCCACTTTCCAAGTGGTGGGTGAACCACGAAAGATGCGCTCGAATTAAACACGTTCGCGCTGCCGGCCTCGAAACTTGCATTCGCGTCTTGCGGCCAAGACCCTTCGTAACCCAGGTTGCCGAGCGTCCAGGCATCCTTGACGTAGTAGGTTTCGTCGAATACTAGCTTGCGCGGAAAACCAAGATTGATGAGCCTGGTGGCTGCGGCCAGCAGCAATATCAACCAGATACCAAAACTGTCGATGGCGCGATTCAGTCGGC
>JAHEAT010000083.1 GCA_024642605.1 Microbacteriaceae bacterium | reverse complement strand
TTCGCGGGATATTCCACCCGGAGGCGTTTCACGGTGATGGTAAAACCAGCGATTTCTTCGAAGGCTGGTACGTCAAACTTGTGAGCGCCGACCAGAAACAGCGCTGGGCGGTAATCCCTGGTGTGTTTTTAGGTCAGGATGGCGGCAAGCGCAGTGAAGCGTTCATCCAAGTGCTCGACGGCAGTACCGGGCGCTCTTGGTATCACCGCTTTGAACTCAACGAGTTTGAGGCGGCCAGCAATCGCTTTGACGTTCGCATCGGCAACAACCGCTTCAGTGCCGCTGGCGCAACCCTCGACCTGCCTCAGCTGAGAGGCACGGTCACGTTCGATTCGGCCTTCGACCCTTGGCCGGTAAAGCCGCTCTCCCCGGGAATCATGGGTTGGTTCGGGGCTGTGCCTTTTATGGAGTGCTTTCACGGCATTGTTTCGTTCGGACACGATCTGGGCGGTTCGCTTGCGGTAGAGGGCAAGAAGGCGAGTTTTGCCGGCGGCCGCGGCTACATCGAAACCGACTGGGGCAAGGCGTTTCCGAGCGGCTATGTTTGGCTGCACAGCAATCACATCGACACCAACCCCGATGCTTCGCTTATCGGCTCGGTTGCGATCATCCCTTGGATTGGCAAACCGTTTAGAGGATTCATCGTTGGGCTCAGACACAGCGGCAAATTGCACCGCTGGACAACCTACAACGGCGCTAAAGAGCTCGAACTCGAAATCACTGACTCACACGTGTCTTGGCGACTCGAATCGCTAGACGGAGTTCTCCAGCTCTCGGCTGATCGGGTGCGTGGTGGGCTGCTGCATGCGCCGATTCGCACCGAAATGCATCAGCGAGTAGATGAAACCCTAGATGCGGTGATTCGAATCAAGCACACCGACAAAAACGGCACGGTGCTACTAGAGGGTAACGGCATGGTGGGTGCTATGGAGGTTTACGGAGACCTGCAGCGATTGCTCGCTATCTGATCCGGCTCTTAAAGACCGAGGTATGCCTCTAGCGAGTCAAAGTAACTTTCCATGCCGGCCTTGGTGGCGTCGGCCTGGCCCTCTGGCATCTCGCCAAATTGGCTAAAACGAACCCAGGTTTTGTCGCCTCGCGCCTCGAAGTCAACATTTACCACGTGGGCCGGTGCGTCGGCAGGTCGAGCGGCGAACTCCTGGGCATCTTGCGAGTAACTCATGGTGTGAGCCAAGTGCTTGTGGTGATCAACTGCGGTGTAGCGACCCCAAAAGTAGGCCACGAAGTTGTTCATCGGAACATCTACGGCAACTGTCCAAATACCACCAACCGTGGCATCCGAGTTAAAAGCACCCGGTAGGCCCTCGAGAATCGTCGGGTGATACCAGGCCTCGAGGGCCTTCGCGTCGGTCCAGGCATTCCATACGGTGTCGATGTCGGCCGCGTATTCGCGCTCAACCGAATACAAAAGTGAGTGAGTCATTGATTCCTTCAATATATTTATTCGCAATAAATCTACCTGCGAAATACCTAGCGCATGTATGCGGTTGCCAACCGCATGAACCTTTCAGCGAAACGCATTCTCGTAGTCGGCGCATCTGGAGTATTGGGGGCCGAAATCACACGGATGCTTGCCGCCAACGGCGCGCATGTGCTGGGCACGGCTCGCACTCAAGAGTCGGCAGGCAACATCCCTGTCGAAGCTTCGGTGCGACTGCTCGTTGACCTAGCCAACCCCGAAAGCATCACGGTTCTCTCGAACTACCTTCTAGCCAACGAAGACATCGACGGTGTTGTCGTGGCTGCGGGAAGAGTCGGGTTCGGTTTTGTTGCCGACACCTCGAGCGCTGATGGGCAGGCGCTGATGCAGGTTAACTTTCACGGACCGGCTCACCTGATTACGGGGCTTCTGCCAGCTCTGAAAGGCAAAGAAGAAGCATTCGTGGCTGCCATCACGGGCGTGGTGGCCGAAAAGAACTTCGCGGGCATGGCCGCTTACTGCGCCAGCAAGTCTGCCTTTGCTGCCTGGCTCGGTGCCTTGGCTCTGGAGGTTCGCCGCGACAAGATTCACGTGGTCGAGGCCCGCCCTGGCCACACCGAAACCGGTTTGGCCACTCGCCCACTGTTTGGGGCGGCCCCGCAGATGCCTCAGGGAATGACGCCCACTCAGGTGGCGGCAAGAATCTTGGCCGGAATCGTGGCTGGCGAGAAGGTTATTAGCAGCAGCGAGTTTTAGGCTGCGGTGGTAGCCACCTGAATTACATTGCCATCGGGGTCGCAGCCATCGCAGTAGATGGTTGAACCGTAGGTTTGCTCTTTCGCCGGTTCGAAAACGCAACCCGCCGTGCCTGCCACAGCGGCACGGGCATCGGCAATTGACGCCACCTCAAACACTGGCTTAAGTGGGTTTTCTTCGCGCAAGGCAGGTGGGTTTGAAATCTCACTTGCCCACTCGGCAGGCACACGGTGCAATTGAATACGGCTTCCGGAGCCAACAATGCTGGCGAAATTTTCAGAAGCGTCGTGCACCTCACCGTTGAGAAGCAGACGGTAGAAATCGGCAGACTCTTCGAATTTGTCTGCCCAGAGCACGATGGTCGTCATGACCAAATCCTAACCAGTTAGCGACCCCAGAAGCCTAGACTTTGGGCATGACGTTGAAACCTGAGTTTGAAGCACTGATTCGCGCAAGCATCCGTGGCGCTTCTACGGTGTGGCCGACGGAGCGTGGGGTGCGCTTCAGTCGCTTGCCCGAGTCCACCTATTTTCAACACCAACACGCACCCATCGTTGCCAAGATGGTCGAACGACTCTCGGGCGTTCATCTCAACTTTCTAACCGCCGCAACGCACCTAACCGTCATCTATCGTTCAGAGCGAGACACCAACTTGGCCGACGGTTGGGTAGCCGGGCCTTCGACCATTTCAGTAACCACGGATTCCTGGCAAGCAAGCATCTCGCACGACAACGGAGACTTGCGCGTTTGGAATGGCGAAGAAGTTCAGGAGATTCGGCTTGGCGAAGATTCGGTAGCCGAGTTTGACTTGCCTGCCAACGATGCCGGGGTAAAACGTCTCGTGCAGGTTTGGCTGCCGCAAAACTGCCCCATCGATCTAATCGATATCGTGGCCAACGAACCGCTCGAAGCAGAGGTCGATTCGGCTTTGCCTCGATGGGTTCACTACGGTAGTTCGATCAGCCACTGCGAAGACGCCGATGGGCCTTTGGGCGTATGGTCGGTTGCAGCGGCCGGCGATCTCGGGCTCGAGATCTACAACCTTGGAATGGGAGGGTGCGCCAACCTTGAACAGTTTTCGGCAAGAACCATCCGTGACCTACCAGCCGATTTGATCAGCTTGAAACTTGGAATCAACGTGGTAAACGGAGCCAACCACACGTCGCGCACCTTCGGGCCTGCCGTGCACGGGTTTATCGACACCATTCGCGACCGCCACGCCACTACCCCGATTCTTGTGATATCGCCGGTCAGTTGCCCTGCGCACGAAAAGAACCCGGGTCCATCATCAACCGGCGCCGATGGCATGGTCGAGGGGCAAGAATTCTCACCTCACAGTTGGATTGGAGAGCTCACGCTCGAGAGCATCCGTGCGACCCTGAAAGAACTCGTTGAGGTACGGGCACAAACAGACGGCAACATCTTCTACCTCGATGGGCTTGAGCTATTTGGCCACCAGGATGCACCCACAATGCCAGACGGCATTCATCCCGATGCCGCGGGATACCGGTTGATTGGCAAGAACTTTGTGGCGAAGCATCCACGTGCGTGGATCGAAGCCGCTGGCAAGTAGCTCTGTTGCCTGAACTGGGTTGAGCTATAGAAGCCCATTTTCGAGCAGGAATGCCCTAAACAACGGAGCCATCTTGGCTGCAAAAGTTTGAGTGAAGTGCGAGCCATCCCAGTAAACCGGAGTCTTGTCGATTATGGCTGGGCAGTCGCCGTTGCTGCAGGTCCAGTCGTTCGAGTCGATGAACGGAATACCGTATTTTGAAGCTAACTCAGACTGCGTTTGTACGTAATGAGAGAGCCAACTGTAGTGACCAGTGCAGCGCTCACCTAGTTGATTGCCCGCCTGAACGCAGTCGACCAAACCCTGCTGACTGGTTGGCAAACCAAAGTAGACGATTTTCTTTGAAAGCTTGCTAAGTTTCGAAAGCGCGCTGTCTAGCCCCGCCTCCCAAAGTGCATCGTGGTTGTCTACCGCTTTTTTATTGCCATCGGCAATGGGGTGGTAAACCTGATCAGACAAGATAACTAGGTCTGGATGGTTTTGCTTGATGTACTGATTTACCCATGCGCGGTGGTCGGGGCAACTGGTGTCAACTCCTGCGTCTGTCCAAGACCAAGGAACAATGTCAGAAATCATGCATTCTCGCTGGTTCAACCCGATGATGTGCCAATCCTTGAGCCCAAGGGCTTCGATAACCATCGGGTAGATCGCCAGGGCATATGAATCGCCCAGAATGACGGCGGTATGTGCGGCGTTGACAGGTCCGTAGCTGCAAGTCGGTTGGTGAAAGCTCGGGTCCATGCACTGCGCCCACTGTGCACCTCGCTGACCTAGCAACGATGAGATCGGCGGATCTAAGTCGTCGGGCACGCTAGCCAGCGCAAGTCCTTCTCGAATCTTTGGAAGCCACTTCGCTAGAAGTGATGCCAGCTTTGGTTCGGCAGGAGGTTCTGGCGTCTCGGTGGGTTTAACAGTCGGCTTTACCGAAGGAGTTGCCGAGGGGCTT
>JAHEAT010000074.1 GCA_024642605.1 Microbacteriaceae bacterium | reverse complement strand
GCTTGCTTTGCTTTAGTTCGGCGTCGCCAGATAGCAAGCCTTCAAACACAAACCCGGCCACGATCACCGCTCCCGCAATTCGAGCGCTTCGTGTCCTTAAAAGTTGTGTTGCCATGAGCGCGCCTTGAGAAAAACCAAAGACAATCAGGGGTGAATCGTCTGGCAGGTTGGCGTCTACCCACGCCCAGATCTGATCTGTCGCGGCATTTATCTCGCCCTCGCTCGGGCTCAGCGGGTTGGTTGTTGAAAACCACGCATAACCGCCATGTTCGGTTGTTTCAGGTGCGCGCAAAGAAACCCAGGGCATCTTGGGCAAGAAGCTCATCAGGTCGGGAAGGTCTCGTTCATCGGCCCCGTACCCGTGCAGAAACAAAACCACCGGATCGCCTGGCTGCAGAGCGCTCATATTGCCTTCGAGATTGCGGGTGATTTGAGTCATGCTTCAAATCTAAGTGAACGCCTTGTTATGGTGAACCCATGAGCGAGAACTCCAAGGTACTAATCGTCATTGACGTGCAGAACGGTTTCAGTAATCCAGCGATGCCATCGAGCAATAACCCGGATTGCGAAGACAACGTGCGACGCCTTCTCGCATTGTGGCGTGAACGAAAGTGGCCGATTGTGCTTGTGCGCCACGACTCAAAGAACCCGAAATCTGTGCTCGCCCCAGGTCAAAGCGGTAACGATTTTCAAGAGGGCATCGATGGCTCGCACGATCTTTTGGTGAGCAAGTCGGTGAACTCGGCGTTCTACGGTGAGCCAGATCTAAAGACCTGGTTGGACGCATCGAATTACAAGAAACTCGTGATCTGCGGGATCCAAACCAACTATTGCTGCGAAACCACGGCGCGTATGGCCGGCAACCTGGGCTATGAAGTCGAGTTTGTGCTCGACGCGATGAGAACCTTTGATCTAACCGATTCCGAAGGCAAGGTTTACCCGGCCGAGCTGCTGCACCAGGTGACCGCGGTCAACCTAGACGGCGAGTTTGCCAAGGTTGTGTCGACGAACCAGCTCTGCGAAGCGCTCGCCGATTAGTCGATAACCTTCGGCATTTGGGTGCAAGCCATCAGGCATGAGGTTTTTGTCCGCTTCAGAGAAAAGCTCTAATCCGCTCAAGTATTTGAGGTGAGGGTCTAGTCGCCTGCCAACGACCGATTCGAGAGCGCCGCGTATTCGCTCGAGGGTTAGATCTTGAAGCCATTCGTGCTCGATTTGAGTAGCTCCCATTGCTTTTCCGTCTAGTCCGGCACTCGTTGGCCCGGGGTTTTGTTCGTGTGCCTCGCAGAAGATTGGTGAAATTAGAACAATAGGCACGTTGGGGTGGGCTTCGCGTATCACGTCGAGAAATGAGTGAACAGCTGGCACAAATGTGCGCATGGTCATGTTTCGCCCATTCACCGGGTTGATACCGATTTTCAAAGTCACAAAGTCTGCATCAAGCTCGGCAATTGCCCGGGCTGCAAACTGCTCGATGTTTGCAGATCCGGCAAGCCCGAGGTTGTAAAGCTCTAGGCCGAGTTTGTGAGCGGCGACAACCGGCCAAACACCGGTGGGTTCTTCGGCCTCGATCGAGTGGCTGATCGATGACCCGTAGTGCACCCAACGAGGTTTGTTGCGAGCCGCAGGCATAAGTTCGGCATCGGCCGAAAGTTCGATGATTTCGATGTTGCAATTGTGCGGAAGCCAGAGTTCGACAACCCGTTCGATACCGCTACCGCCCAGTTCAAACGACGCAATCGAATCGACCCCCTCGCGAAGCTCAGAAATGGTTGATCCGCTCCAGATCCGCCTGTCGCCGTTGGAGTGTCTAACGGTCTGGGCAACGCCGTCTGCAATAACTGTCACAGCGCTAGGCGGGGCCAGGTAGTTGCCGTCTTCGCTAGCATCCAGAGTCGCGCGGTAAGTCAGTTCGAGGTGGCTTGCCGATGTGTAAAGCGCTAGATGAGCACCTGATGCCTGATCGGCAACCTTCTGCGTTAGCGGGTCGACGTCGTGGTACATCGCAAACTTTGCCGCCAAGCGGTGAACGCGAATCCCTCTAGCCCCATGGCTGACTTCGACCACCCCACGAAGAGCAGACTCCATAAGTTCAACGTTCATAAACCCCAAATCTACTCTTAGGCTCTAACTATGAAGTCAATCGGCAAGCCAGCGGTTTTCGCTGCAATTCTCGGCCCAATCCAGTCGGTAATGGGCTGGCTCATCTGCGGTGCACTAGTCGCTGGTTACGACCCGGTGAGGCTGACGATCAGCGACCTAGCGGCGCCTGAGTCACCCACTCACTTGCTTCAGTCGTCCTTCTTCATCTTGGGCGGAACCCTGACCATCATTGCGGCGATCTTTTCACGCACATTTTCGATGCCCGGTCGGGTCGCCCTCTTTGTATCTGGCCTTTGCACCTTCGGTCTGACAATCTTCCCAACCCCACTTGAAGGTTCGTCAACCCCGCACCGAATTTTCGCGATTACTTCTTTTGTGCTCTCGGCTGGCTGGCTCTTAGGCGCCATGCGCTTTCGCAAAGACGCACCATGGATTATTCGGCCAACCGCGGCTATTCTTCAGACGGTCTTTCAGGCGTCCATCGCGATCGCTTTCTTGATTGTCTGGGTTGACCCAAACGCCACCGATGTTGGTGTTTGGGAGCGTGTAGTCGCAACCGCTCAGGCGCTTCAGGTTTCGGTTGTTGTCTTGGTCATTTACTTCGCGCAAAGACAAAAGCAGCTGGGCTAAAGTTTCACTATGACTGAACTACAAAGACCAACCGTTGAGCCAATGCTCGAGCCGGCCCCAGCCGAGCTAACAATCCAAGAAGTTCACGAAGGCAACGGAGTCGAGGCTCCTGTCGGGGCAACCGTAAAGGTGCATTACCTCGGCGTTGACTACGAAACCGGTGAAGAGTTTGACTCATCTTGGGGGCGTGGGGCGCCTATCGAGTTTCCGCTGAACCGCCTGATCAAGGGCTGGCAAGAAGGCATCCCGGGTATGAAGGTTGGCGGTCGTCGCACCCTTATTTGCCCGCCGGTCTACGCCTACGGCGAAGCCGGGGCTGGCCATCACCTGTCGGGTCGAACCTTGGTCTTTGTTATCGACCTGTTGGGCGTCGTTTAGTTCACTGACTCCGCGTCGTCAATAAATTCGCGCACCTCTTGTGGGCAGCGGCAACCTTTGGCAATCTTTGCAGCCCAGTAGTAAGCCTCTTCGCGGTTAGCAACTTCGAGCACTGAAAATCCGCCCAGGACGACGTCACTCTTTGTTATCGGGCCAGATGTAACCGTGCCGTCCTCCCTGACGACCACTGGGTCGTAGGTGTGAAAACCGCCGCCAAAGATCCAAACACCGGCGGCTTTGGCCTCGCGAACCACAGCGTGTGATTCTTCGGCAACGAGCTCCCATTCGTCGTCTGCGACCTGCATGTCGCCGTCGTTGAAAGAAATGATGAACCTAGCCAAGGAGAGCCACGCTTAGGGTCACGAAGATTCCCACGAAGATTGCCGGTGTCAGGTATTTGGCAACATGGAGCCATTTAGCAGTCTTGGTAATCGTCTTTGCAATCGCACTGCTACCGGTTGCCTCGAGATCCCTGGCAACGGCCTGAGCCTCGTGGGCTGCCGAATACTCGACTAGCGCACCGAGGATTCCCGATGCCAGCAGGATGCCAAGCACCGCCCAAACCGTGAAAGTGCCCGCTGCTCTAACTGCGGGAACCAAGCCGGCTGTTGTGATCAGCAAAAAGGTTGGCGCAAACTGTGCAACCACAAGTTGCATGCGGTTACGGTTCCAGAGCTCGATGAGGTCTTTTTCGTTCATGCCTTTAATAAGAACATGCCAACTCAGGTTTATTTCGCACAACTAACGCTTAAATGGGCAATGCCTGCAAGCCATCGCGCAACACTTGCCTTCGTCGGCCAAAGTCTTGGCATTAAAAACGAAGTATCCCGTTTCAGGGTCTAGGTAGCCGGGCTGTCCAAGCGTGATCGAAAGATTGTGTTTGAACATGATTTCTTCGAAACGCGGGTTCTCCTCATTCAACCGATCAGGGTGTGGCTGATCAAGCTCGCGGGGGAGTGTTCGTGGTTTTGGCATAGAAATGAAATGTTATTTCTAGAGACCGGCTTGATGCCTTAGGCTCGCCCGGCAACAAGCTTTGAAGATGACATCAAACAACGTTCCGCGGACGACCAGGTCGTCGAAAAGTAAAAATGAAAACCCCACTCGAATGAGTGAGGTTTTCAGTTTGTAGGCCCCGTCGGGATCGAACCGACGACCCACGGATTAAAAGTCCGTTGCTCTAACCAACTGAGCTAGAGGCCCATGCACCCAAAGGCACTAGCCAATTCTAGCGCAGGTCGGCGAACTGGCTTTCGATAAGTTTGCGATCTTCTGCGTCTGCAATTGCGGCTATCGCTTTTTCGGCTCTGTTTTTCACATCTTCGTCGCCGGTTGCTCTGGTTAGCGCTTCTAAAGCCGAGGCGAGCATCCAGTCGATGCTTAGTGTTTCTGCAATGGCGAGAGATCTTTTGGCGGCTTCGATTGCGAGGCTTTTCGCACCGGACTTTTCGAGTGCCCTTGAGAACAACCAAAGGCCAATCGCCTCGTTTTTGGGGGTGCCTACTTTTCTCCACAAGTTGAGGCTGGTGGCGGCAAGCTCTAGGCCATTCAAAAGTTCTTTTTCTTGGCCGTCGATGACTAGTCCATAAGCGTCGTTGTATGTTTTCGCAGCCAATTCTTTGAGTTCGTTCATGGTTGCCCATTCTAAA
>JAHEAT010000069.1 GCA_024642605.1 Microbacteriaceae bacterium | reverse complement strand
AACCGGTTCAGCTTTCGCTGAAACTGTCGGGTCTTGCGGAGACGAGAGGATTTGAACCTCCGAGGGACTTTAAGATCCCTACCTCATTAGCAGTGAGGCGCACTCGACCGGGCTATGCGACGTCTCCAATAACTCGTTTAGTTTAGCCGATGCAAGATGGCCAGTGAAAACGGCTTTTGACCCAACTGATCTAAACGAATCAAACAGCAGTGCGGGCTAACCCGAACAGGTGGTGGTTGCCGCGTTGGTGCCGCGCCACTCCGGATCGGTGCTCTCGGGGGTAGAGCTCGCCGATTCGGTTGGTGTGGCCGAAGGTGTTGGTGTGGCCGAAGGGTCGACCACGGCGCCGGTTCCGGTGTTGGCCTTCTTGATCAAGATCGGTTCATCGTTCTGCAACTTAGAAAACAGAATGTTGGCTTGCTCGTAAACCGGAGCCACTCGGCCAGAGTACGGGGCGGGCAAACCACCGCGTGACGGCACCTGAAGGAAGGTCATCTTGTCGAGCGATACATCTTTGAGAGCTGATGCGATGGCGACCATGGTGTTGATGTCGGTGAGGCTACTCGAGAGCTTCATGTTGCGAGCGGCCGCGTTGGCCAGCGAGTAAAGGTAGACGGGGTTGGTGAGCACGCCCGCGCTTCTAACCTTGCGCACCAGTGAAGTTAAAAACACCTGCTGGTTGCTGATTCGGCTGAGGTCGGAGCCATCGCCAACGCCGTGGCGCGTGCGCAAAAACTGCAGAGCCGAACGGCCCTGAAGAACATGCTTGCCCGGCTTGAGGTAAGTAAATGTGTAATCGTCTTTGATTTCTTTGGCAACGCAAACCTCTACGCCACCAATGGCGTTCGACATTTCGATCACGCCGGTGAAGTCAATCATCGCTAGATACGGGATGGTGACGCCGGTGAGTTTTTGCACGGTGAGCAACGTGCATCCCGGGCCGCCGTTGGCAATGGTTGCATTTATTTGGCCGAGAGCCTGAGGCAGATAACCAGGGCCGCCAGATGTGCTTGGGCACGCTGGCCAAGGAACCAGCAGGTCTCGAGGAAAAGAAACTGCAACCGCGTTTTTGCGGTCGGCCGAAACATGCAGAAGCATGATTACATCGGCGAGAACCGAGGTGTCGTTGCCGAACCCGCTGCCCTGACCGGCTCGCGTGTCTGAACCGATTAGAAGTACGTTGATGGGGCCTTTAAGGTCTTCGCCGGTTGGTGCGGTAAACCGGTTGCCGTTGGCATCGAGCAACTCGATGCCGTTGGCCGAGATTTGGTTTGAGACATCCCAGACCACTAAGCCAACAACCGCGATTGTTGCGCCCATGAAGGCGGCTAGCACTTTGAAGAACAAACCCCACAGTGCCGACGCTCGCGATTGCACTGGAATCACACCGTGACGAGCGTAGGCGCGACGGTTGCGCGCACCGAAAGCGCGTCTTCCCGTTTGCCGTGGCTGCTTGTCGTTCATTGATTCCTTATATAAAAGAAGTAAAGAGTGGGAAATTCGAACCTGAAACGCAAGGTGCGGGCCGTATAGCCGCAGTGCTAGTGGCCGCTCGAACACCCCTTGAGTGCTTCGGCGGCGAAGCCCTACAAGTTTACCCGAGAGTCCTTGAAAAGAGAATGCCCTCAAAGCCTGAGAGAACTCTGGCAACACCGTCGTCTTCAACCGATGAGGTTATGGCTGCGGCCGCGGCCTTCACTTCTTCTGGCCCCTGACCCATCGCGAAACCGATACCTCCACCGGCCTGAGCCCACTCGAACATGTTGATGTCGTTGCGGCCGTCGCCAACCGCGATCACCTGATCGGCGCGAATGCCGTTGGCAACGCGAAGCTTCTCGAGAGCGCTCGACTTGGTTACCCCGAGCGGCGAGATGTCGAGCCAGGCGGTGTAGCCGATGGCATAAGAAACCGAGTGCAAGCCAACTCGCGATACAGCATCTAAGAACTCTTCGACTTCTTGATCTGGGCTGAGCACAACAACTCGGCTAACCTCTTGCTTCACGAGTTCTTCGAGTGGCGTTTCGATGTTGTGCTCGCCCAGCGCATAAGCAGGAAAGTGGCGGTGAAAGAGGTAGGTGCCGTCGGCTTTCTCAACCGCGAAGTGCGCCTTGGGCAACGACTCAATAAGTTGCGTTAGCACGGTGGTTGGGTCGAAGGTTATAACTTCGGTTGCCTCGAATCCGCGAGGATGCGCTTCGTCGAGCAGAATCGTGACCGCCCCATTCGACGCCACGGCGTGACCCTCGGCGATTCCGACATCCCTGATAACCGGGTACGCGTTAGCCGCCGACCGCCCAGTGGCAACCACAACCAGGTGGCCGAGGTCGCGCACACGCTGAACCTCGCGCACCACTGCCGGCGAAAGATAGCCATCGTCGTGAACCAGGGTTCCGTCGATGTCTAAAGCAATTAGCCAGCGCTGGTCTGGGTGCGTTATCGACATGGATGCTTAGGCTCGCGCCTTGGGCTCGATAAGTTCGATGCCACCGAGGTATGGGCGAAGCGCTAGCGGCACTCGCACCGAACCGTCTTGCTGCTGGTGGGTTTCGAGAATCGCAACCAACCAGCGAGTAGTAGCCAAGGTTCCGTTGAGCGTTGCGGCGGTAGCGGTCTTGCCGTCTTCGCGGCGGTAGCGCACGTTGAGGCGACGGGCCTGAAAGGTTGTGCAGTTTGACGAAGAGGTGAGCTCCCGGTAAACGCCCTGCGTTGGCACCCACGCTTCGGAGTCGAACTTGCGAGCCGCACTCGAGCCGAGGTCGCCGGCTGCAGTGTCGATTACTCGGTAAGAAAGCTCGCATGCTTGCAGCATTTGTTCTTCTAGATCTAGCAGCCGCAGGTGCTCTGCCTCGGCGTCTTCTGGCGCGCAGTAGGAGAACATTTCGAGTTTGTTGAACTGGTGAACTCGAGTAATGCCTCGAGTGTCTTTGCCTGCGCTGCCGGCTTCGCGGCGGTAACAGGTGCTCCAGCCGGCGTAACGCACGGGGCCCGATGCTAGGTCGATGATTTCGTCGCGGTGATACCCGGCGAGCGCAACCTCGGAGGTTCCGGTGAGGTACAAGTCGTCGGCAGGTAAATAGTAAATTTCGTCTGCGTGTGCACCCAAGAACCCGGTGCCGGCCATGACTTCTGGGCGAACGAGGGTTGGTGTAATCAGAGGAGTGAAGTCGGCTTTGGTGGCAAGGTCGAGTGCGAGGTTCATGAGCGCCAACTCGAGGCGCGCACCCCAACCCTTTAAGAAGTAGAAGCGACTGCCCGAAATTTTCACTCCGCGCTCAATGTCGATGATGTCAAGAAGCTCACCGAGGGCAACGTGGTCGCGCGGTTCAAAATCGAACGACTTCTTGGCACCAACCTCGCGAAGCACAACGTAATCGTCTTCGCCACCGGCAGGCACGCCTTCGATAACCACGTTTTCGATCTGCCACATGAGTGCATCTAGAGCTGCCTGCGCCTCATTGGCTTCGGCCTCAGCGGCCTTCACGTTGGCAGCCAACTGCTGTGCAGCCTCGAGCAGTGCTGGGCGATCCTCTTTAGACGCAGCACCAATCAGTTTGCTGTGTGCGTTCTGCTCGGCACGTAGAGACTCAAAATTCACTTGCGCTTTGCGCCAGGCGATGTCGGCGGCTAGCGCCTGGTCGACGATTGCATCATCGGTTTGGCGCGCCCGCTGCGAAGCCTTGATGGCTTCGGGGTTCTCTCTTAGCAGTGCTGGGTCAATCACGACTTAAGCCTAACTTCTATCAATGAATCGTTCGAGGGTTGATCGGTTTAGGCGGGGCTACTTGCCGGCACGGATGCTCTTGAGCCAAACATCCGCCGAACTGAACGCGGTGTTCTCGTTGTTGCCTTCGTGCTGAGATCGCTGCTTATCGGCTCTCGGGTACGAACCGAGGTAAGTGATGGCTGGGCTAAAACGGTGCAGGCCCATGAGCGCTTCGGCAACAGCCGAGTCATCAACGTGCCCCTGCACATCTATGTTGAAGCGATAACGACCGAGGCGATCGCCGATGGGGCGTGACTCGATGCGGCTGAGGTTCACTCCGCGGGCGGCGAACTGCTCGAGCATTTCTAAAAGAGCGCCCGGGCGGTCGGTGGGTAGCTCAACTATCACCGAAGTTTTGTCGCGTCCGGTGCGCTGCGGGGCTTTGGCGGCGAGGCCGATTTCGATAAAACGTGTTTGTGCGTTCTTGTTATCGCCGATGTTGCGAGCCAAAACCGCCAACTTGTAATGGCTAGTGATGCTCGAGGCGGCAATGGCTGCGTCAGCAAGCTCGGTTTGAAGCAACCCAGATGCCGCAGCTGCGGTTGAGGTCGATGGCAGGTGAGCGTGGTCGGGTAGGTTTGCGGCGAGCCATCCGCGGCACTGGGCATAAGCAGTTGGGTGAGTTGCCACGGTGTGAACATCGGCAAGTTTGGTGCCTGGGCGAGCCACGAGGTTGAAGGTGACCGGCACCAGGTATTCGCCGAAAATGCGAATATCTGTGGTTGCCGCGAGCGCATCGAGAGTTGCCGAAACGCCGCCCTCGATTGAGTTTTCTACCGGCACGATGGCGCGAAATGCCTTGCCCGAAATTACGTCGTCAATTGCCTCGGTGACGTTGGCCACAGGTCGGTGCGTTGCGCCCTTGGCGGCCTTCACTTGGGCGAGGGCTAGCTCGGTAAACGTTCCTACGGGGCCGAGAAACGAGTAAACCTTTTTTGAACTGTTGCGAGTAACGGATGGCATAGATAAAGGGTAGCGACCAAAATGGAACTATGAGTGAACGAGCAGGGCAATTGGCCCAACCTAATGACCTGGTTGACATCGACAAACTGTTGGCCGCGTACACCGACATTCACCCCGACGTGT
>JAHEAT010000066.1 GCA_024642605.1 Microbacteriaceae bacterium | reverse complement strand
GCACGCGCTCGATCTGGCCTCGACTCATTGTTACCGGCGGAAGGGTGCATGAAGAGTCACCAGAGTGAATTCCGGCTTCTTCAATGTGCTCCATGACGCCACCAACGTAGAGTCGCTCACCGTCGTAAAGCGCATCGATGTCGATTTCGATTGCATCGTCGAGAAAACGATCGACTAGCAGAGGGTAGCCCTCGCCAACAATCGCCTGGTCTGCAATTCGTTCGAAGTAGTCTTCGAGCGAGGCCTTGTCGTAAACAATTTCCATACCTCGACCACCGAGAACAAATGATGGACGAACCAAAACCGGGTAGCTGATTCGTTCGGCGATTTCGAGAGCACCTGCGATGTCGGTAGCAACACCGTTGGCCGGAGCCAATAGTTTTGCGTCATCGAGAATCTTGCTGAACAACCCGCGCTCCTCGGCCAAATCGATGGCTTCGGGGCTGGTGCCAAGAATCGGAATGCCAGCCTCCTTGAGCCCTTTGGCCAAACCGAGTGCGGTTTGACCGCCGAGTTGAACGACGACACCCACTAGTTCGCCAGAGCGTTGCTCGGCGTGAATCACCTCCAGTACATCTTCGAGAGTCAGCGGCTCGAAATACAGTCGGTCGCTGGTGTCGTAGTCGGTTGAGACCGTCTCTGGGTTGCAGTTGATCATGATGGTTTCGTAACCGGCCGCTGAGAGAGCGAACGAGGCGTGAACACAGGAGTAGTCGAACTCGACACCCTGACCGATACGGTTCGGTCCGCTTCCGAGAATGACCACCTTGCGACGATCGCTCGACGCCACTTCAGTTTCTGACTCGTAGGTGCTGTAGTGGTAAGGCGTTTCAGCAGGAAACTCACCGGCGCAGGTGTCGACGGTCTTGTAAACCGGCCTTAGGCCATGTGCGTGGCGGTGGTTGCGCACCTCAGTCTCGGTGACTCCCCTGAGTTCAGCAATCTGTAAGTCACTGAAGCCGTGTTCTTTGGCCAACTGGATGGTTTCTTCATCTAGAGCGTGAGCCCGAGCGATGTTGGCTGCGACTTCGTTGATGAGAACAATTTGGTCGATAAACCAAGGGTCGATCTTTGTTGATTCGAACACCTCTTCTACAGTTGCGCCGGCAAAGAGGGCCTGCTGAACGTTGACTATGCGACCATCGGTTGGAACCTTGATGATTTCGAGAAGTTCATCTTTGGTGTGCTTCAAACCAGCCCAGGTGAACGAAGAACCCCGGCGTTCGAGGCTACGCAGAGCCTTCTGAAGAGCTTGCGAGTAGTTGCGCCCAATTGCCATTGCTTCACCCACCGACTTCATGGTGGTGGTGAGAGTCGCGTCTGCGGCAGGGAATTTTTCGAATGCAAAACGCGGAACCTTCACGACGATGTAGTCGAGAGTTGGCTCGAATGAGGCTGGCGTCACCTTGGTAATGTCATTCGGAATCTCATCGAGCGTGTAACCGATGGCTAGCTTTGCAGCAATCTTCGCAATCGGGAATCCAGTGGCCTTCGACGCTAGCGCCGAAGAGCGGCTCACGCGAGGGTTCATTTCGATCACGATAACGCGACCGTCTTTAGGGTCGACGGCGAACTGAATGTTGCAACCACCTGTGTCGACGCCGACATCCCTGATGATTTGAATACCGATGTCTCTCAAGTTCTGAAACTCTCGGTCGGTAAGTGTGAGTGCGGGAGCCACGGTGATCGAGTCTCCGGTGTGAACACCAACCGGATCGACGTTTTCAATCGAACAAACCACAACACAGTTGTCGTTGGTATCGCGCATGAGCTCGAGCTCATATTCCTTCCACCCGAGGATGCTCTCCTCGAGCAGAACCTCGCTGGTCGGGCTGGCTTGCAGCCCGGCACCGGCGATGCGTCGCAGATCTGCCTCGTTGTAGGCGAAGCCAGATCCGAGACCACCCATGGTGAACGACGGGCGAACAACCACCGGGTAGCCGAGTTGATTTGCGCCTTCGATCACTTCATCCATGGTGTGCGCTATGTAGGAGCGGGCCACGTCTGCGCCTGCATCGAGAACAAGTTGCTTGAAGATCTGGCGGTCTTCGCCCTTCTTAATCGCCTCGACTTTTGCGCCAATGAGTTCCACGTTGTACTTTTCGAGAATTCCAAGCTCGTGCAGCGACATGGCAGCGTTCAATGCAGTTTGACCACCCAGGGTTGGCAGAATCGCGTCTGGCTTCTCTTTGATGATGATTGCTTCAATGATCTCGGGAGTGATCGGCTCGATGTAAGTTGCATCGGCGAAATCGGGGTCGGTCATGATTGTCGCTGGGTTCGAGTTGATCAAAATAACTCGGATGCCCTCGGCGCGAAGTACTCGGCAGGCTTGTGTACCCGAGTAGTCGAATTCGCAGGCTTGGCCGATCACGATTGGTCCCGAGCCGATGACTAGAACCGAATTGATGTCTTTACGCTTTGGCATTACTTTGATCCTCGCTTGGATTTAATGACCTCAATCAAGCGGTCGAACAGGTAGTTGGAGTCGTGCGGGCCTGCCGCAGCCTCTGGGTGGTACTGAACCGAGAACGCGTCGATCTCTAGGCACTGCAAACCTTCGACCACGTCATCGTTGAGCGAGACATGGCTAACCAGAACTTTTCCGAAGCCAGCCGGCGAGGTTACCTCTGGGCCACCCTCGACTTTTACGGCGAATCCGTGGTTGTGGGCTGTTACCTCGACCTTGCCCGTGGTTCGGTCAAGTACCGGCTGGTTTATTCCACGGTGGCCGAAGGCCAACTTGTAAGTGTCAAACCCTAGGGCTCGACCTAGCAACTGGTTGCCAAAGCAAATTCCAAAGAAGGGTGTCCCCGATTTCAAAATGGTCTTCAGAGCCTCAACCTGGCCGTCAGCTGCAGAAGGGTCGCCGGGGCCGTTTGAATAGAAGATTGCGTCTGGATTTTCGCTAAGTAGTGTTGCAGCATCAGATTTAGCCGGGTACATCACCACGTCTAGCCCCCGTTGGTTCATGTGTTCGATCGTCGATGCTTTGCAGCCAAGGTCGAGAATCGCAACAGTACCGACGAAATCGCCCTGGTGTGCGCTTCTAAAAACTTCTTTAGTAGAGACAACATCGCTAAGCGAGCGGCCCGCCATTTTTTCAGCTGCAGTGACCTCAGCTACCAACTCGGCAACGGGTCGCAGGGCATCCTCACCGCTAAAGACACCAGCGCGCATAACTCCAACGGAGCGCAGGTGACGGGTGAGGGCACGGGTATCGATGCCGCTGATACCAACCACGCCGAACTTCGCTAGCTCGTTGTCGAGGGTGTCTTGAGCCCTATGATTCGAAACCACACGGCTGGCGTCACGCACAACGTAGCCTTCGACCCAAATACGTGCCGACTCCTCATCGGTGTGGTTGACTCCCGTATTACCGATGTGAGGGGCGGTTTGAACCACGATCTGGCCTGCGTAGGAAGGGTCGGTAAGGGTCTCCTGATAACCGGTCATTCCGGTGGCAAATACTATTTCGCCGAGGGTTTTGCCGGCCGCTCCATAAGGTTTACCCGTGAAGGTGCGTCCGTCTTCTAGAACCAATATTGCTTTGGCCATGATTTCCTATCTGCTTAGCTTTGAATCGCGTACGGTGAAAACGCCGCGAAAAATCGTGTGAATGACCGCACCAGAAAGTGTCATATCTCTGTATGGCTGGTTGTCGCTCTTGCTGGCTCCGCCATCTCGGACGATGCGCTTCGCGCTTGGGTCGATGAGAGCGATGTTTGCAACCGAACCAACTTCTAGAGGCTGCCCTTGCCCTTCGATGCCCGAAATTGAGGCGGGAACGGAAGACATCACATCGGCAAAGCGCTGCCAGTTGCTCGCGCCAGATTCGATTAGAACTTCTTGCGCGATTGACGCTGCAGTTTCAAGACCAAGCATTCCGAATGCCGCAGCGGCCCACTCGCAGTCTTTCGACTCGGTTGGGTGTGGAGCATGGTCGGTTGCCACTATGTCGATCGTGCCATCTATGAGCGCTTCGCGAAGGGCCTTGACGTCGGCGGAAGTTCGTAGTGGTGGGTTTACCTTGAACACCGGGTTGTAGCCTCGAGCCAGTTCATCGGTGAGCAGAAGGTGATGAGGCGTAACCTCGGCGGTCACGTTGATACCGCGTTGCTTTGCCCATCGAACTATTTCGACTGAACCTGCGGTTGAAAGGTGGCAGATGTGAATACGGCTGCCAACCGCTTCCGCTAGCAACACATCTCTCGCGATGATCGACTCTTCTGCCACGGCTGGCCATCCCGCTAGTCCTAGCTCCGAAGACACAGCACCTTCGTGCATCTGGCTGTTTTCAGTGAGGCGAGGTTCTTGGGCGTGTTGGGCGATCACTCCCCCAAAAGACTTTACGTAGGCCAGAGCGCGGCGCATTAGCAAGGGGTCTGAAACGCACTTTCCGTCGTCGCTGAACACGCGAACCTGGGCCTTTGATTGGGCCATGGCACCGAGTTCGGCGAGTTGCTTACCCTCTAACCCAACGGTTACTGCACCGATTGGCTGAACCTGCACATAGCCGGCCTCATCTCCGAGTGTTTTAACCTGCTCGACTACGCCTGCGGTGTCTGCCACCGGGTGTGTGTTTGCCATCGCGTGCACCGCCGTGTACCCACCAAGTGCCGCAGCGCGCGTGCCTGTGAGAATCGTTTCCGCCTGTTCAAATCCAGGTTCGCGCAGGTGGGTGTGTAGGTCTACGAAGCCTGGCAGGGCCACCAATCCATGTGAGTCAATTTGCTCACCCCGCGCCTCTGCGCCAATGTGAGCAATAACTCCGGCAGACACAACGATGTTCGCTACTTGGCCATTTGGCAAAGTTGCACCAATTAGAGTGAAGTCGTTCATTATTGGGCTCCTCCGGCCATGAGTTCGTAAAGC
>JAHEAT010000060.1 GCA_024642605.1 Microbacteriaceae bacterium | reverse complement strand
TAGTAGCAGCCGACCAGGCCGTATGGACTGGTGAAGCCAAGATGGTTGTCGCAAAGACCGTCGAAGGTGAAATCGGTTTGCTGCCAGGCCACGAGCCAATGCTTGCGATTCTTGGTGCCGGTGAAGTTCGAATCACCCTTGAGGGTGGTGAAATCATCAAGGCTTCGGCCGAGAACGGTTTCCTTTCGATCGAGAAGGACGTAGTGACCGTGGTCGCTCGTCACGCCGCACTGATCTAAGCCAGATTCACATAAGAAAACCCCGACCAGTTGGTCGGGGTTTTCTCATTGCCGCAGGATTTTCGAAGCCGGACTATGAGTTTCGAGGTCGAGACTTGCTCGGAACCCACTTCACATCGCCACCGTGCTGCACGTTGGCATAGCGGGCTAGCACGAACAGAAGGTCGCTCAATCGGTTCAAATACTTCACGGCGTCTAGGTTGATGCCACCGTTGGGTTGGCCCTTCTTGGCCGGCTCCGTGCCATACGCCTCGATGGCGTGCCAGGTCGCACGCTCGGCTCGTCGAACCACGGTGCGAGCCAGGTGCAGGCCAGCGGCCAACCCCGAGCCGCCGGGAAGAATGAACGAGTCAAGTTTGCCCAGGTCTTTGTTGTATTTGTCGATAGCGACCTCGAGGTCAACAATCCAGTCGGCTTCAATTCGAATTGGCGCATACTCGTAGAGCTCATTTAGCGGGTTCGAAAGGTCGGCGCCCAGATCAAACAAGTCATTTTGAATCTGAATCAGTAGGGCAAGTGTTTCGGCATCAAATTCATTCTTGGCCAACGCGACAGCGACGCCGATGGCAGAGTTTGCCTCATCAACATCGGCATAGGCTTCGATGCGCGGGTCGGTTTTGCGGGTGCGGGTGAAATCACTCAAGCCGGTCATTCCCTCGTCGCCGGTGCGCGTGTAAATTTTCGTGAGTTTGACCATGACACCAGTTTAGAACGCTGAGATTCGTCGTGCGTTGGCGTTGACAAGCAGCGACGGGAAATAGCATTGAATAATGCTCTTTCTGTTGCCTCCATCTGAGACCAAGAAGCCCGGCGGCGGTTCGTTAACCATCGAACAGGTTGCCTTGACCTTTGGTGGTTTGAATAGCGCTCGAGAGCAAGCCTTGGCGGCGCTAAGGCAACCCGAGTTGCTGACCGCCCCGACGATGAAGGCCATCGACCGCTATTCGGGCACACTCTATTCGGCAATCCATGGCAGAGGGCTCAAGGGTTCCGCGACCGAGCACAATCAGCTGACCGCCGGTGAAGTTACTCGAGCAAAATCCAGCGTTTTGGTGCAGTCCGCGCTATTCGGTTTGATTCCAGTGACCGACTTGATTCCGGAATACAAGGTTTCCGCCACAAAGACTCTGAACGGTTTGAACTTGAAGCGGCTCTGGTCTGAAGCTCACGAAGCCATATGGCCTCGCCTCGATGGTGGAGTCATAATCGACCTGAGGTCTAAGGCTTACGCAGACTTGGCGCCAATTCCGGCGGCAATCGACCACTTCACCGTGTTTGTTGAGGTGGAGTATTCGGATGGCAGCCGGCGCACGCTAAACCACTTCAATAAGAAGGCCAAGGGGCAATTGGTGCGTTCTGCCCTGACCGCAAAGCAGGCTCCCGAATCGATTTCCGAGCTAAAGGCTTGCGCGAAGCGGGTTGGGTTGAATATTGAGGTTGCGGGTCACAATTTAACCTTGGTAACCCGAGAGGCAACTTAGACGCCGATCGATTCGATTCGACTCGGTCTTAGTCCTGGCGTCGATAGCAACCCGGTGCGTGATCTTTAACCATCCCGATCGCTTGCATCATGGCATACATTGTGGTGGGCCCAACAAAGCCGAATCCGCGTTGACGCAGGTTTTTACTCAAGGCCGTCGACTCTTCGGTTATGGCCTTCCAGCTGAAGTCGTCTGCGTTGTTCTTGGCGGGCTGCCCCTGTGGGCTAAAACTCCAAACCAGGTCGCTGATGCTTTCGCCGCGGGATTGCATTTCGAGAATCACCTTGGCGTTGTTGATGGTGCTCAAAATTTTCGCGCGGTTCCTAATGATTCCGATGTCTAACATCAGACGCTCGACATCGTCTTGGCTGAGGGTCGCCACCTTTTCTAGATCGAAGTCATGAAAAGCGGCCCGAAAACCTTCGCGTCGCTTCAAAATCGAAAGCCACGAGAGCCCGGCCTGAAAGCCTTCGAGAGTGATGCGCTCAAAAATCTCGCGGTCGCCACGAACCTCGACACCCCACTCTTGGTCGTGATAGTCGATGTAGATTGGATCGTTGTTAAGCCAGGAGCAACGCGCCAGGCCGTCATCAAATGTTCGAACGAAACTCATTATTACTTCGCCGTGAGACCCTCGTGGCTGAGCAACCAACGTTTGGTCGGCAACCCATCACCACCCGAGTAGCCCGTAATCTTTCCGGAGGCACCCAAGACTCGGTGACAGCCAATGACTAGCGGCACCGGGTTTGCACCAACTGCACCACCTACCGCGCGAACCGCCTTAGGTCGCCCGATTGCCTCGGCAATTTCGCCATATGTCATAGTTTCGCCAAAACCGATCTTGGCAATTTCATCCCAGACTGCACGTTGGAATTCGGTGCCCTCAACCGCAACGGCGAAGTCAAGTATCTGGCTCTTACCCTCGAAATAGCTAATCAGTTGTTGTTGTGCCTCATCGAGCACGCTCGCGCTGCCAGAGTCGGCGACCTTCGAGCCACCCATGGTCAAAAACACCACCTGGTTGCCTTTGGCTTTCAAGAAGATGTTGCCGATGGGGGAGTCAAAGCTGCGCGTTGCAAATTCGTTCATTTCGTTCATTCCCCGAGGTTAGGTGGCGGTGGTTCTGATTAAAGCATGAACGCCGACTCTGTGGAAAGAATCGGCGTTCACTTAGGCTGTGAACAACTGCTACATGGCCTGCTGAGCTTCGAGCAAGCAACCGCGCAGAATCTGCTCGATCTCGTTGAACTCATCCGGGCCAACCGTCAACGGTGGAGCCAGCTGAATTACGGGGTCGCCGCGGTCGTCAGAGCGGCAGAATAGGCCCTCTTCAAACATGCGGTGCGAAAGAATTCCTCGAAGCAACTTCTCAGATTCGGCGTCGCTAAAGGTCTCTTTGGTAGTGCGATCCTTGACCAATTCGATTGCCCAGAAGTAACCCTCACCACGAACGTCGCCCACTATCTCGATGTCCTTGAGTTTCTCTAGGGTGCGTCGGAACTCGCCCTCGTTGCGTCGAACGTTGCCAACCAGGTCTTCCTCGTCAAAGATGTCGAGGTTGGCCAGTGCAACAGCCGCCGAAACCGGGTGACCGCTGTAGGTGTAGCCGTGAGGGAAAATTTCGGTTCCGTGCTTGAACGGCTCGAACAACTTCTCGGCAACTAAGAGTGCACCGATTGGGGCATAGGCCGAGGTCATTCCCTTGGCGCAAACCAGCATGTCTGGCTCGAAGTCGTAACGGTTCGAAGCAAACATCTCGCCCACTCGGCCAAAGGCGTCGATGGTCTCGTCTGCAACGATCAGCACGTCATACTTGTCGCAAATTTCGCGAACCCGTTTGAAATAGCTCTTCGGTGCAGTGAAGCAACCGCCAGAGTTCTGGACCGGCTCTAGAACAAACATTGCCACGGTGTCGGGGTCCTCGAATTGAATCATTTCTTCGACGCGGTCGGCGGCCCAAAGGCCAAATTCCTCTTCGGTCGCAAACTGATCCTGCGCGCGATACCAGTTGGTGTTCGGAACACGGAAGGTCGATGGCACCAGTGGCTCGAAGGCCTTCTTCATGGATGGAATGCCGGTCATCGATAGCGCACCATGCGATGTGCCGTGGTAAGCCACTGAGCGAGTCAACACCTTGTGCTTCATCGGCTTGCCCTGGATTTTGAAGTACTGCTTCGCAAGCTTCCACGCGGTCTCGTTGGCCTCGCCACCGCCGGTGGTGAAGAAGACGCGAGAAAGATTCTTCGGCGCGTATGAAAGTAGTCGTTCAGAAAGTTCAATGCCAGGCTTGTGAGCGTGAGACCAAAGTGGGAAGTAGTCGAGCTCGCGCATTTGCTTGTGTGCAGCCTCGGCAAGCTTTTCGCGACCGTGGCCGGCATTTACGGCAAAAAGGCTAGAGATGCCATCGAAATAGCGCTTACCGTGCTGATCCCAGAAGTGGTGACCCTGGGCGTGGGTAATGATGGGAATTTCACCGTTTTTTTCATAGAACGGGCTGTGGCGGGTGAACTGCAAAAACATGTTGTCTTTTGCGGCCTGCTGCAGCATTGCGGGGGTTGCTTCTCGTCCGGCCTTGCGAGCGTCGAGTAGCGGGGTGGCGGATTCTGCGTTCTTTCGATTCCAGATAGCCATTTGATATCACTCTTTACATTGGGTTTTCGGGGGAATCATCTGGTTCCCCAGTTGTAGACCTGCTTTGCGACTTTCAGATACACGAAGGTTTCGGTAGATGTCACTCCGGGCAGTGTCCGGATCTTTGAATTGAGCAGCGCAATGAGATCGTCATCGTTCTCACAAACCACCTCAACCAAAATGTCAAAACTTCCAGCGGTCATAACCACATAGTCGACCTCGGCCATTTCGGCCAAGGATTCAGAAATCTCGCGGGTATCTCCGCCGCAGCGAACGCCAATCATGGCCTGGCGATAAAAGCCGAGTTGCATCGGGTCGGTTACGGCAACGACTTGCATCACGCCAGATTCGGTTAGTTTCTGCACTCGCTGGCGAACGGCGGCCTCTGAAAGGCCGACAGCCTTACCAATTTCCGAGTATGAACGGCGACCGTCGAGTTGAAGTTGTTCGATGATCAACTTTGATACATCATCCAACTGACTCGATTTGGTGCGTGCGACCCTAGACATGCTTCGAGTTTGTCAGTGAAAATGCCTTTTAGCAAATGAATCCGCAGGCGATT